>NZ_JBFAYO010000034.1:0-75078 GCF_040681325.1 Nocardia sp. NPDC051787 | reverse complement strand
CGAGTGCAGCCGCGATGAAAACCATCCCTGCCCCGCTCGCACACCCCGATCATTCCGGACGACCGGAGGCACAAGAAGAAGGTAGGGCGCGATGACCAGCACCGAGACCGTGACCCGCGCCGAGGTGTGCGCGGTCGCCTGCGCGGAGATCTTCCGCGGCGCGGGGGAAATCATGGCCAGTCCGATGTCGCCGATGTCCATCCTCGGCGCCCGGTTGGCCAAGCTCACCACCGAACCGGATCTGCTGCTGTCGGACGGCGAAGCGCTTCTGCTCGCCGAGACTCCCCCGCTGGGCGGGAAGGCACCGATCGAGGGCTGGATTCCGTTCCGGAAAGTCTTCGACGTGGTGGCCTCCGGGCGCAGGCACGTGGTGATGGGCGCCAACCAGATCGACCGTTTCGGCAATCAGAACCTTTCGGCGTTCGGCCCATTGCAGCATCCGACCCGGCAGATGTTCGGGGTGCGTGGCGCGCCGGGCAACACCATCAACCACGCCACCAGCTACTGGGTACCGCGACACTCCAAGCGCGTGTTCACCGACGGGGTCGACATCGTCTCGGGTGTGGGATACGACAAGGTCGACCCGGCCGACCCCGCCTACCGCTTCCATCACCTGCACCGCGTAGTGACCAACCTGGGTGTCTTCGATTTCGAAGGTCCCGGCCACACCATGCGCGCCCGCAGCCTGCACCCCGGCGTCACCGCCGACGAGGTCGCCGAGCACACCTCCTTCGAAATCGCGGGGCTCATCGAGGCGGACGAGACGCGCAAGCCGACCGCCGAGGAACTGCGGTTGATCCGAGAGGTGCTCGACCCCGAGAAGGTTCGCGAAAGCGAGGTCCCGTCATGACCGCACACCTGCGCACCGCGCTGACCGATCTGGTAGGCGTCGAACACCCGATCGTGCAGACCGGTATGGGTTGGGTGGCGGGTCCGCGGCTGGTCTCGGCCACGGCAGAAGCGGGCGGGCTCGGCATTCTCGCCTCCGCCACCATGACATTCGCGGAGCTGGAGGCGGCGATCGCGAAGACGAAGGCGCACACCGGGAAACCGTTCGGCGTCAACATTCGGGCCGACGCCGCCGACGCGCCCGAGCGAATCGATCTGCTGATCCGGGAGAAAGTGGCGGTCGCCTCGTTCGCGCTCGCGCCCAAACAGGACCTGATCGCGAAGCTGAAAGACGCGGGCGTGGTGGTCATCCCGTCGATCGGTGCGGCCAAGCACGCGGTCAAAGTGGCGGCCTGGGGCGCGGACGCGGTGATCGTGCAAGGCGGCGAAGGCGGCGGGCACACCGGCCCGGTGGCCACTACCTTGCTGCTACCGTCCGTGCTGGACGCGGTGGACATTCCCGTGATCGCGGCCGGTGGATTCTTCGACGGACGCGGGTTGGCCGCCGCCCTGGCCTATGGCGCGGCGGGTATCGCGATGGGCACCCGGTTCCTGCTCACCCAGGAGAGTACGGTCCCGGACGCCGTCAAGCAGGAGTACCTGCGCAGGCAGCTCCAGGACACGGTGGTGTCACTGAAGGTCGACGGCATGCCGCACCGCGTGCTGAACACCGAACTGGTACAGCGCCTGGAACATTCGGGCCGCTGGCGCGGGCTCACCACGGCGGTCGCGAACGCGGCCCGGTTCAAGAGCATGACCGGCATGAAGTGGTCCATCATGATCCGCGACGGCCTGGCCATGCGAAAGACCAAGGACCTCAGCTGGTCACAGGTCGTGATGGCCGCGAATACCCCGATGCTGCTGCGCGCCGGATTGGTCGAAGGCGACACCCAGGCGGGTGTGCTCGCCGCGGGGCAGGTCACCGGGATCATCGACGACCTGCCCACCTGCAAAGAGCTGATCGATCGGATCGTCACGGAGGCGGTAGCGCGGATCGACGCGGTCGGCGCGCTCGCCGACCGCGCGGAAACCGCTGCGGGCCGCTCCGGGTGAAACAAGTGCTGCCCAGGTCCTGCGGCTGGAGGCAGTTCACCGGTAGCGAACTGTGCGCACGCGCCGCTGATACGGGGTCGGCGGCGCGAGCAATCCGGAGCTGGCAACAGTAACGCGAACCCTCCTGCGGAAGCGCGGCCGGGTCGGATCGGGGTGCTCCGCTGTGCGCGGGTCGGCGGGGCGAAGACTCCCCACTGCTGGTCAGCCCGACCCGCGTCGAATCCCCGATACTGCACCCTGTGGATGCATGCCATGACAAGCGAACGAGAAGACCGACACGATGACGGTGCTGCCGGTTCGCCTGCCAGGCGGCCTGATTCTGCGATCCGCCCATTCCCGCGACCGGGACGCGTTCGCCCACCTCCAGTCCTATGCCCATCAGGACGCGGACGGCAAACCCAATGCGGCCGTGGGCGCCTGGAGCGCTGAACTCTTCGATCGCGCGCATCCCACCATGGAACTCGCGGACATCACAGTGGTGGAGGATCCGGCCGCTGACGCGCTCGTCTCCGGCCTGACCCTGGTGCCGCAGATCTGGTCCTACGCCGGTATCCCGTTCGGCGTCGGTCGGCTGGAACTGGTGGCGACGCGCGCCGGCTACCGCAGGCGAGGGCTCATCGGCCGCCAGTTCGACGTGCTGCACGAGCGCAGCGCGGCGCGGGGCCATCTGGTGCAGGTCATCACCGACCTGATGTTCTTCCACCAGGAGCACGGCTACCACGCGGTGCTGACCCAACGCGCGGGCCGTGGCGGCTGGGCACGCGACCTGCCGCCGGCTCCGCCAGCGGGCGAGCGCGTCGAATTGCGTCCTGCCACACCTGCCGACGCGCCCTTCCTCCAGAGTGTGGATCGGCATGCCGGGTCGCGGGCATTGGTCACCTGCCCGCGCGACCGCGCCCTGTGGGAATACGAACTGACCGGCCGCAGTCGTGCCAACATGATGCGCGACGACATCTTCGTCATCCGGCAGGGCGCCCAGCCGGTGGGGTACGCCGTTTCGGGGTATGGCGGCATTCCCAGTTTCCCTATTCCCAGCTGGCTGCCCGGCCAGCCCTGTCCGGAATCGGTGACCTCCATCTCGGGGCTCGAAGTGACGCCGGACGCTTCCTGGCCGGAGATCCTGCCGAGCGTGGTGCGTCGAATGACGGGCACGGACGGATACATGCTCTGGCTGGGTACCGACCATCCCGCCTATCATCCGCTCGGCGATCTGCTCGTTCGGCGGCCGCCGAATATCGGCTGGTTCATCCGGATTCCGGATCTGGCGGCGTTTCTCCGCCACATCGCGCCGGTACTGGAGAAACGGCTGATCGAGTCGGCCTTTTGCGGGTACACGGGGATGCTTCGGCTGCACTTCTACACGTTCGGGGTGCTCCTGCGTTTCCAGGAAGGAAAGCTGGCCGGCGCCGACCCGTGGCCGGAACACGCCAGGCGTGCGTCGGATGCCTCCATGCCGGTCGCGATGTTCCTCGCACTGCTGTTCGGCCACGCCGACCTGCCCGAACTCGCCCCGGCTTATCCCGATCACCGATTGCAGACCCGGCGGGCAGCAGCGCTGCTCACCGCCCTCTTCCCCAAGCTGCCCTCGCAAATCTGGCCGGTGGTCTGACCGGAGAGGAATTCGCATGACTCAGCTCGAAATAGTCGCCGCACAACGGATTCGGGACGAATACCGCACGCGCACACCGAAATCTGCACGACTGCACGAGGAGGCCAAGAGCTGGCTGCCCGGCGGCGACACCCGGACGATCAACCATTTCACGCCGTACCCCACATTCATGGACCGGGGCGCCGGCTGCGTGTTGACCGATGTCGACGGCAACGAGTATCTGGACTTCTACAACAACATGAGCGCGACAGTGCACGGTCACTGTCACCCGGCACTGCTGGCGGCGGCCGCGGAACAGATCGGCAAGAGCTCCGCCCTCGGCACCCCCGTGGCGGTGCAGGCTCAGCACGCGGCCGTCCTGTGCGAACGTGTCGCGTCGATCGACAAGGTGCGATACTGCAATTCCGGCACAGAGGCGACAATGCTCACCCTCCGGGCCGCGCGCGCCTTCACCGGCCGTGACGTGATCGTCAAGGTCGACGGCGGCTACCACGGTCTGCACGACGACGCGCAGATCAACATATTCACGGGCCTGCCCGACCCGACATACCCACAGGAGGGCCTGCCGGGATCCTTCCCGCCTGCCCAGCCCGCGCGCGGAGTACCCAAGGCGCGGACACGCGAGGTCATGCTCTTGCCCTACAACGATCTGGCGGCGGCGCGAGAACTGCTGGCGCTACACGCCGACCGGATCGCCGCGATCATCGTGGAACCGATGATGGGTGCGGCGGGCGGAATCCCCGGCGACGTCGCATATCTGCGCGGACTGCGTGCACTCACCACCGCCCATGACGTGCTGCTGATCTTCGATGAGTGCGCCACCTTCCGGATGGGTCCGCTACAGAATCGCTATGACATCACGCCGGATCTCACGTCACTCAGCAAGATCATCGGCGGTGGGTTCCCGCTGGGCGCCTTCGGCGGTCGCGAAGACATCATGGCCCAGTTCGACCCCACTCGCCCGGGCCACGTCTACCACGCGGGCGCATTCGGCGGCAATAACATGAGCCTGGCGGTCGGGCTCGCCGCACTCGATACCTACGGTTCAGCCGAAGTGGAGGAACTCAACGCCAAGGGCGAGCGTCTGATCCGGGATCTTCCCGACGCGGCGCATCGGGCGGGCGTGCGGCTGCAGATGACCGGCATAGGGTCGTTGATGCACCTGCACTGGGGACACGGCCCGATCACCAACCCACATGATGCGCTGGCCCGCCGGACCGGCTTGGCGGACCTCCCCGAGCTGTTTCACCTCGCGCTGCTCAACCGCGGTATATACACGGCGCGCCGCGGTCTGTTCGCCCTATCGCTCCCGATGACCGACCACCACATCGACACGTTCATCGACGCGGTTCACGACGTCCTGGTAGAACTCGTCCCCTACATCGGAACGCACACCCCGCACCTGCTCACCGAGAACGCGGGACACTGAGATGGACTCGATCGACTGGGGCGTGGCCGACGCGGCGGCCGGCATCAGGCACGGCACGATTTCCGCGGCGGAATACGCTCGGGCGCTGCTGAACCGGATCGATGAGCACGAAGCACTCGGCGCCTTCATCACCGTTCGGGCGGACGCGGTGCTCGCCGCCGCCGCAGAGGCCGACGCAGCACGGGCGAGCGGCGCGACGCTCGGCCCGCTGCACGGCGTGCCGCTCGCGGTCAAGGACAACATCGATACCGCCGACCTGCCCACCACCGGCGGTACGCCCGCCCTGCGTCGACACCAGCCGGTCGCCGACGCCGACGTGGTGCGCCGCTTGCGCGATGCCGGAGCACTTGTGTTGGGCAAAACCAACCTCCACGAGCTGGCATACGGCATGACGAGCAACAACGGCCATTACGGACCGGTCGCGAATCCGTACCGAACGGACCGTATAGCGGGCGGTAGTAGCGGAGGCACCGCCGCCGCCGTCGCGGCACGCATGGCACCCGCCGGTTTGGGCACTGATACGGGCGGTTCTGTGCGAATGCCCGCGAGCCTGTGCGGTGTGGTCGGCTTCCGCCCGACCTTGGGTCGTTATTCGCAGAACGGCCTCATTCTGGTGTCCAGCACACGGGATACGGTCGGTCCGTTGGCCAGATCCGTTGCCGACGTGCGGCTGCTGGACTCGATCCTGAGCACAGTGCCCGCTCCACAGGACGGCGAATCCGGGCCCATCCGGCTCGGCGTCGTGCGCAGTCCTTTCCTCGACGGACTGGCCTCCGACTTGGCCGAGTGTTTCGAACGACGCGTGGCGCAACTCGCTGACGCCGGTCTGGACATCATCGAGCTGGAGTTTCCCTCCCACACCGGCGATCTCATCGTCAAAGCAGGTTTCCCGATAGCCTTCTACGAGACACCGATCGAGCTGCGGCGCTACCTCGCGGCAAGCGACATCGCCATGTCGCTTGCCGAGCTCGTCGCAGGATGCGGTAGTCCCGACGTCGAGCAGCTTCTCGAGGGACTGGTGGGTGCGGGCGCGACCTCCCCGGAGGATTACACCGCGGCGCTGACGCGCTATCGGCCCGAGTTGGACGCACTTGTGCGCGCGAGCCTGGAAACGCATCGCGTCGACACTCTGGTATGGCCGACCACGCCGCTCACGGCAGCGCCGATCGGGGCCGACGAAGTGGAGCTGGGCGGCGTGCTCGTCTCGGCGTTTCTCGCCTATAGCCGCACTACCAACCTCGGCAGCATTCTCGGTTGGCCCGGCATCAGCGTGCCCGCCGGGCTGGACAACGCGGGGCTGCCGATCGGTATCGCACTCGACGGTCCGCCCGGCAGTGACAGCCGCTTGCTGCGGATCGCCGGTATCTGCGAGCAGTTGTTCGGGCGACTACCGGCGCCGCAGCCGGCCACCCTTCCACCTGTCTTCGGAAAGCACGATGATTCCTTATCCTGAAGTGATCGTCGGCACCGACTTGCGCACGAGATTCCCCGATACCGAGCTGGTGTCCGAATACCTGGCGGCGGGCAGCCCGGCCGGCGAGCTGATCTATCTGGGTTTCGGCGAAACGTGGACCAAGGCGGCACCCGGCTTGACCGCGGCTTTGGCGGCGCTGCCGACGCACGCGCACGGTTACATCATCTCCCAATACGGGCTGCCCCGGCTGCAACGCGTCCTGCGGTCGTACATCACACGGACGCACGGTCTCGCGCCCGAATTCTCCGCGGGGGTGGACTACGAGGTCGCGGTCACCGCAGGCGGCACTCGAAACGCCATGTTCGACTTCGGCCGAATGCTGCGCGCCGACGGCGCGTCCACTGTGCTCGCCCCCATGCCGGGCTGGGACTACGCCGGGGTCTTCGGTCCGCTCGGCTACCGAACGCGCTATTACCCCGTGGACAGGGGTCAGCCCGTCACCGACGGGCTGACCATGGACCGCAACACGCTGCTGGTGATCAATGCCCAGCACAATCCCACCGGTGCCAACTGGCGGCCCGAACTCATTCGAGAGCTGCTCGCGTTCGCGCGGGCGGCCGGTGCGGCGGTTTTACTGGACGACGCGTATTTCGGGGTGCACGATCCGGAACAGACGCCGACATCCGCACTGTCCCTGTTGCTACAGGAAACACCCGGGTCGCGATGGCTGGCCGTGCGTTCGTTGGGAAAGCAATTCCATTGCAGCGGGTGGGGGATCGGCGCGGCGACCGCGGATCCGCGCACGCTGGACGCGCTGGTCAACCGGTGGCAGTTTCAGCGGAGTTTCGCCAGCGCGATCCCCCTCCAAGAAGCCATGGCCAGCTGGCTCGCCGACCCGGCGTCCGAGCGCTACCTCGCCGAGCAAGGACGGGCACACTCCGTGAAACGCGCCGCGGTGCAGGAGTCGCTGTGCTCCGATCTCGGTTACCCGCCGGATATGGCACAGGTAGGGGAGTTCGCGCCCTTCGCACGGATACCGCTGCCCCGGGCACACCGGGACGGCTCGGTACTGCAATTCCGTCACGAATGCCTGCGCAAGACCGGGGTGCTGGTCGGCGTCGATCGCTGGGACGCCGAGAACAGCGACCGATCACCCTGTTATCGGCTGTATTTGGGGCCGGAGCTGCCGGTGATCATCGAGGCGATCACCCGGATGGGTAGGGCGGGCTATGGATACTGACCTGGCCGAGTTGACCTATGCCGACTACCTGCGTCTGGACCAGCTGCTGAGCGCGCAACAGCCGCGCACCACCCCGGAACAGCACGACGAGATGATGTTCATCATCTGTCATCAGGTGACGGAACTGTGGCTCAAGCTGGTGCTGCACGAACTGAGGGCGGTCCGAAGCGGTTTCCGCGCGGGGCGGGCGAGCCTGTCCACCCTCGACCGCGTCCAGCAGGTGCTGGTGCGGCTGAACGATCAATGGTCGGTATTGAATACCTTGTCACCCAGTGCCTTTCAGCGGCTACGGCCCGCTCTCGGCCGAGCTTCCGGCCTGTATTCGAAGCAGTATCGAGAGCTCGAATTCCTGCTCGGCAAACGCCACCCCGGCTGGCGGGATTTCGCCAACAGCGAGGCCAAGGAGCCCAGCCTGTTCGACGAATTGATTCGCTACCTGCTCCGGCGCGGCCACGCAGTGCCGGAGCACTACCTGGAACGGGACTGGGGTCGGCGCCGGGAATCCACTCCTGAATTATTCGACGTGTTCGAAGCGATTCGGGCCACCGGACGTGGTGTCGAATACCACATCTGTGCACAGCTCGTCGCGATCGATGAGCAGCTGCGGGAATGGCGGCTGCGTCACCTCCAGCTGGTGCGGAAACATCTCGGCCGCAAACCGGGCACCGCGGGCACATCCGGTGCACGGTACCTCGCCGCCACTATCGATGACGTTTTCTTTCCCGAACTCCGCCCCACGCAGGATGGTTGATCGCGTCTTCGTCGCCGACGCGGCGTGGCTCGGCGGGGACACCCTCGCCGGACCGACAGCGGTAGGCATGTCCGGCGACACAGTCGGCTGGGTCGGCCCGCCCGCGGCCGCACCGCCCGAAGTTGCGCAAACTCGCGTCGACGGGATACTGCTGCCCGGCCTCACCGATCATCACGTGCATACCGCTTTGATCGACTCGGCCGAACTGCTGACGAACGGGATAACCACGCTGCTCGATCTGGGCGGAGTACCCGATGAGCTCTGGCCGCTGGTCGAGCGCTCGCGGCACGATCCGAGGCTGCCCCGAATCCGTGCTGCCGGCCCTTTCCTCACCGCCCCCGGCGGATATCCCACCCGGCAAGCTTGGGCGCCACCCGGGATCGCGCTCGAAATAGACGACCCACCTTCAGCGGCCGCGGCTGTCGAATCGCTACTCCCCTACCGGCCGGTGACCATCAAAGTCGCCCTGAATTCCGAGGCAGGGCCGGTCATCGATGACGTGACCCTGCGCACGGTGGTTCGCGTTGCGGCCACCAACGGACTCCCGGTAACCGCGCACACGCAGGGAATCGGCCAAACTTTGCGGGCGTATCGAGCGGGGGTGCGGATACTCGCGCACACGCCGTGGACGGAAGCTCTCACCGACGACTTGATCGACGGCCTCACGCGAGGCACGACGATGATCTCCACCCTGGACATCCACGGCTGGGGAGCACCCACCGATGGCCGAGACACCGCCCTGCACAATCTTCGCCGTTTCCACGCGGCAGGCGGCAGGGTCCGATATGGCAGCGACTTGGGCAACGGTCCGCTTCCGTTGGCAGTCAACGCCCGAGAAATCGCGGCCCTCGCCGAAGCCGGGCTGACGCCCATAGACGTCCTGCACGCGATTACCGGCGCACCGCTGCGCCCTGGCGCCGTCGGCGACTTGACCGCCGTTCCCGCCGACCCGACCACCAACATTCTTGCCCTCAGCCAGGCGATCACCGTCTGCAAGGCGGGTCATCCGGGCTGATAGGTCGCTCTGGAGCGGTGGCGGGTAGCTGCCATCTCGTGGCGACTGGGGCACCGGCTTCTGGTTTAGCCGGACATTGTCTGCCTACTCTCGGGCTGTGACCACATACCGGTTCGCCTGATCTCCGCCGAGGCGCTGACGTCGGCGGCAGCCGCGGCATGCGGAGACACCGGCGAATCGAAAGAACGCTGCGACCACAACCACCATTCGAGCGGAGGCCACGATGCCCGCGACGAACGAGATCACCGTGAGCAGTACCGCTTTCAGCGACGGTACCCCTATTCCGGCGGCCTACTCGTGCACCGGAAGGAACGAGCCGCCGCCGCTGACCTGGAGTGTTCCGGAATCGGCCGTCCGGCTGGCCCTGATCATGGACGACCCGGATGCCCCCATCGGGCTGTTCACCCACTGGGTGGTCAGCGATATCCCGCCGACCACCACCTTCAGCGAGGAAGGTCGGACACCGAAGGGCGGCGTAGTCAGCCTCAACAGCGCGAACCTCGCCGAGTACTTCGGACCCTGCCCTCCCGCCGGGACCGGCGTGCATCACTATCGGTTCATCGTGGACGCGCTCTCGAAGCCGGTTTCGCTGACCGCGAAAACGCCAGTGGCCGAGGCGAGATCCGCGATAGAGAAGGCCAGCATCGGACACGGTCAGTTGGTCGGCACCTACACCCGCTGATATGCGAACTCCCTGGCCGGAGCCCTTCGGGCGGCACGTCGGCGGACCGGGGGTCACCGACGTGTCGCTCGTTCATTTCGGATCAGCGCGGCAGGCGCTCGATGATGGTGGCGTTGGCGGTGCCGCCACCCTCGCAGATGGTCAGCAGGCCGTAGCGGCCATCGATCCGCTCGAGCTCATTGAGCAGGGTCGCGAAAAGCTTTGCGCCGGTCGCCCCGAGCGGGTGGCCGAGGGCGATCGCTCCGCCGTTGACGTTGACCCGCTCCGGATCGGCGCCGGTCTCCTTCAACCAAGCCAGCACCACGGGGGCGAACGCCTCGTTGATCTCGACCACATCGATGTCGTCGATGGTGAGCCCGGATTTCTCCAGTGCCCACTTGGTCGCCGGAATCGGCGCGCTGAGCATGAAGATCGGGTCGGCGCCGCGCGCGCTCACATGGTGGATGCGCGCTCGCGGCGTCAGGCCGTATTCCCGCACCGCCCACTCCGAGGCGAGCAGGGTGGCGCTGGCGCCGTCGGAAATCTGGCTTGCTACGGCCGCGGTGAGCGGGCTGCCCTCGGCCAGCGGCGGCAGCGCGGCCATCTTCTCCAGGCTGGTCTCGCGGGGGCCCTGGTCGATCCAGAAATCGCCGACCGGAACGATCTCGTTGTCGAAGCTGCCGTTCTTGATCGCCTCGCGGGCCCGTTCGTGGCTGCGCAGCGCCCAGCGCTCCATGTCCGCCCTGCTGATTCCCCACTTCTCGGCGATCAATTCCGCACCGCGGAACTGCGAGACCTCGCCGGTGCCGTAGCGGTGGTCCCAGCCTTCCGCGCTGACGAACGGCGAGTCGAAGCCGTACTCCTTGCCCGCGAGCATGGCGGCGGAGATCGGGATCGCGCTCATGTTCTGCACGCCACCGGCCACGATCACTTCGGCGGTGCCGCTCATGATGGCCTGCGCGCCGAAATTGATCGCCTGCTGGCTCGAGCCACACTGCCGGTCCACCGTGACACCGGGAACCTCTTCGGGGTAACCCGCGGTCAGCCACATGGTGCGGCCGATGTTGCCCGCCTGCGGACCGATGTTGTCGACGCAACCCACGATGACGTCGTCCACGACCCCCGGGTCGATCGGGCTGCGGTCCAGCAGACCGCGCAGCACGGCCGCACCCAGATCGGCGGGGTGCACGCCCGCCAGTGCGCCGCCGCGCTTACCGACCGGGGTGCGTACCGCATCGATCACGTAGGCGTCCCGCAGCGGGGCATACGGACGACGGGACGCGGAAGGTGCTGACATGTAAGGACTCCTACGTGGTGCGCTCGGGAACGGTGAGCCCGTCGAGCACGATGGTCAGGTACTGCTTGGCGAGGTTGCCGACGGTGATGGGGCCGCCGGGCCGGTACCACCGCACCGCGACCCACACCGTGTCGCGCAGGAACCGGTAGGCCAGTTCGACGTCGAGTTCCGGCCGGAAACTGCCGTCCCGCACGCCGTTGGTCAGCACCCGGTGCCAGAGTTCACGGAATTCGCGGTTGTAGTCGGCGATGTAGGTGAACCGTTCGGCGGTGCGCAACCGCTTCGCCTCGGCCTGGTAGATCGCGACCGCGGCGTGCCAGCGGTCGAACGACTCGTAGGACGCGAGCACCAAGGCTTCCAAGGTGTCTCGCGAACTCAGTCCGGAGGCGACGATCTCGCGATAACGGCCGAAGAGATCGTCCAGGAAGCCGCGCAGGATCTCGTCCACCATCGACTCTTTGGAATCGAAATGGTGGTAGAGGCTCCCCGATAGGATTCCGGCCGCGTCGGCGATGTCACGCACGGTGGTGGCGCGTAATCCCCGCTCGGCGAACAATTCGGCCGCAAGGGCGAGCAGCTCGCTGCGCCGTGCTGATTTCGAGGCGTCTGGTGCGGTCACGCGGCCCATCATACAACCAAGCATTTGCTTGGTCGAGTGGGGTGTTCAGCGCGCCGAGTAGCGCAGCGGGGAAGAAACCGAGAGGTCGGCGAGCAGTCGATCGCAGATCACCACGGGCGAGACGCCCGCACGCGCCATCCGCGCGACCAGCGCGAGACGGCGCTCGCAACTGTCCCATTCCACCGTGAGCTGGCCACGGCCCGGTCCCGCGTCCACGGTGGCCATCACCCGCGGCGGACCGCCAGGGACCGGTTCCTCGCTCAACTTGAGCACCATGCCGCGTTGCCAGGCGCGATAGGTGTCCATGTCGGCGCCGATCACGAGCTTGTCCGTGGCCGCGCACAGACCCTGGGCGATCTCGTCGGCGAAGGTCACCCCATCGAAACGGGATTTGCGGCATTTCGCGAGCACCGCGAGCAGGTCCGCGCGCACCTCACCGAGCAGAGCCATCTGGCGCTGCCTGCGCCGCTGGTCCTCGGTGTGGAAATGGCCGGGCGGGGAGCTGAGTCCGATGCGCCTGGCGCGCTCCCGATCGCGCGCCAGATCCGCGCGCAACGCGCCGCGTGGGTCGCGCGCGACTTCGCGCTCGTCGACGGCGTGCTGCTCGAGAATGCGCGCGGCCGCCATCGCGACCGCGCGTTCGGAAGTGTGCTCGATGAGTTCGGCGCCGAGGGTGAGCGCCGAAAGTACGAGGCTGTCCAGCCGCCGCCGGGCCAGCACGACGTCGCGGACCAAGTCGAGTTCCAGTTGTTCGCGGGCAGGTGGGCGATCCAGGCCCATAGCCATCGCCCCCTTGCAGAGCGCGGATCCGATCCCGTCCAGCATGGCACACCCCGGCGCTCTCCGGCTCGCCCTTTTCCACCTGATCAACCGCCTATTTCGGCGCACTGTGCCCGACGCTGGAAGGCGATCGCACTACGGCGCGCGGGTCACCGCACCGGCACCGAGCAAGCGGCTGCTCGATAGTCGCCGGACGCCTCCGTCCACCCGATCCGACGCGAACGACCGGGCGGACAGCCGCGGAAACCTGGGCGGCTCAGGCGTGCTGGCTGCTGACCGACACCACCTCGCCGGTCAGATACGAGGTGTAGTCACTGGCCAACATCGCGATCGTCGCGGCGACTTCCCACGGCTCGGCAGCGCGGCCGAACGCCTCCCGCTCGGACAATCTGTCCAGCAGTTCGGCGGAGCTGACCTTGTCGAGGAAAGCGTGCCTGGCGATGCTGGGGGCCACCGCGTTGATCCGGACGCCGAGTTCTGCGGCTTCGATCGCGCTGCATCTGGTCAGCGCCATCACGCCCGCCTTCGCCGCAGCGTAGTGCGCTTGGCCGTGCTGCGCGCGCCAGCCGAGCACGCTGGCATTGTTGACGATCACGCCACCGTGGCCCGCGTCGCGGAAGTAGCCGAGGGCGGCGCGGGTGCAGCGGAACGTGCCGTTGAGTGTGATGTCCAGGACGCGGCTCCACTGCTCGTCGGTCATGTCGACCACGGGCGTCTCCCCGCCCAGCCCGGCGTTGTTGACCACGATGTCGATCCGGCCGACGATCTCGGCCGCGCCGCGCACCAGCGCGTTCACCTGCTCGGTGCTCTGCACGTCGCATGCGATCGAGGCGACCCGCCGGTCCGGGAACTCGGCGGCGAGCTCGGTGGCCGTCTCCGCAAGCCGCCGCTCATGCCAGTCGGAGACCACCACGTCCGCGCCCTCGGCCAGCAGCCTGCGCGCCGTCGCCGAGCCGATCCCGGTGCCCGCGGCGGCGGTGATCACGGCGGTGCGCCCGGTCAGCAGGCCGTGCCCGGGAACGGGCGCGGGGGCGATCGACAGCGGGCCCGTCACGGGCGCGCCTCGCGCGGCAGTCCGAGCACGCGCTCGGCGATGATGTTGCGCTGCACTTCGTTCGAACCTCCGTAGATGGTGTCGGCGCGGGTGAACAGGTACAACCGCTGCCATTCGTTGAGATCGTTCTCCCCCGAGGGCCGGGCGGTGGACGTGGGCCCGGCGGTGGACGCCACCAAGCCGCGGGCGCCGAGCACAGCCATCGCCAGCTCGCCGAGTCCGCGATGCCAGTTGGCCCACAGCAGTTTCGCCACCGATGCCTGGCCGCCGCCGTCGTCCACGCCCGCGCCCTCCATCGTGCGCATGGCGTGCGCGCGCAGTACCCGCAGTCCGACCCAGGCTCGGTCGATCCGGTCGGCGATCAGCGGGTCGTCGGCCGCGCCGGTACGGCGGGCCAGCGTCTCGATGTCGGCCAGTTCGCGGGCGAACCGGATCTGCTGGCCGAGGGTGGAGATGCCGCGTTCGAAGGTGAGCGTGCCCATGGCGATCCGCCAGCCGTCACCCGGTTCGCCCACCACCAGGTCGGCGGCGGTACGGGCGTCGTCGAAGAAGACCTCGTTGAACTCCGAGGTCCCGGTGAGCTGGATGATCGGACGCACGTCGATGCCCGGCTGCTTCATCGGAACCAGCAGGTAGGAGAGGCCTTTGTGGCGGGTGGAGCCGCGCTCGGTGCGGGCGACGACGAAGCACCAGTCGGCCACGTGGGCCAGCGACGTCCAGATCTTCTGCCCGTTGATCGACCACTCGTCGCCATCCAGGTGCGCCGAAGTGGTGATCGCGGCCAGGTCCGAGCCCGCGCCGGGTTCCGAATAGCCCTGACACCACAGTTCGCTGACGGTACGGATGGCGGGAAGGAACCGATCCTTCTGCGCTTTGGTGCCGAAGGCCAGCAGCGTCGGGCCGAGCAGTTCCTCACCCACGTGCGATACCCGCGCGGGTGCGTTGGCCTTGGCGTATTCCTCGTGGAAGATCACCTGCTGCCGCACCGTGGCCGCGCGGCCGCCGTATTCCTTCGGCCAGCCCAGGCAGGTCCATCCCGCGGCGGCCAGATGCCGGTCCCAGGCCAGGCGCTCGTCGAACGCCTCGTGTTCGCGGCCCGGTCCCCCGAGACCGCGCAGCGTGCGGAATTCTCCGTTGAGGTTCTCCTCCAGCCACTCGCGCACGTCGGCGGCGAATCGCGCGTCCTGCGCGGCGGAAAACCGCCCGTCCGGCGCGGCGGTGTCGGATTCTGAGGTCTGGATCGCACCCACGCCGGTAGGATAACCTACCAAGCACTTGCTTTGTAGAGCGCATGCATAACTGGCTCGCGGACGGTAAGGACAACCGTGACAACCCCTGCACAGACGACACCGATGGCACTGCATCACGCCGCGCGCACGTTCGGGGCCGCCCCCGCGGTCGCGGACGGCCCGGTCCGGCTGGACTGGGCCGATCTGCTCGAGTCGGTCCAAGACGTGGCGCGGGCGCTCATCGCGCGCGGCGTGCGGGCGGGTGACCGGGTGGCCATGTGGGCGCCCAACACCCATCACTGGGTGATCGCCGCGCTCGCCGCGCACTACGCCGGTGCCGCGCTGGTGCCGTTGAACACCCGCTACGTCGCCGACGAGGCCGCCGACGTCCTGCGCCGGGTGCGCGCGAAGGCACTGTTCATCGCGGGGAGCTTCCTCGGCCGCGACCGGCTGGAGGAATTGCACGCTGCAGCACCGGATCTCGCCATCGACACGATAGTGGTGATTCCGGTCGAACCGGGTACGGAGAACACGGATATCGCCGCGCTGGACTGGTCGGAACTCGCGATCGTCGCCGAACAGGTCACGGTGGCCGAGGCCGAGAAACGCGCCGCGGCGGTGCGCCCGGACGACATCTCCGACATCCTGTTCACCTCCGGTACCACCGGCCGCAGCAAAGGCACCCTGGTCGCGCACCGGCAGGCGCTCGCGGTGGTACGGGCGTGGGCGGAATGCGCGACCTTGCGCCGCGCCGACCGGTACCTGGTGATCAGTCCGTTCTTCCACAATTTCGGGTACAAGGCGGGCATTCTCGCCTGCCTGGTCACCGGAGCCGCGATCATCCCGCAGGCGACCTTCGACGTGCCGGAGACGATGCGGCTGATCGGCGCGGAGAAAGTCACGGTGCTGCCCGGCCCGCCGACCATCTACCAGACGATCCTGGACTTCCCCGGCCGCGACGAGTTCGACCTGAGCAGCCTTCGGGTGGCCGTCACCGGCGCGGCGACGGTGCCGGTGGTGCTGATCGAGCGGATGCGCTCGGAACTCGACTTCGATGTCGTCATCACCGCGTACGGCTTGTCCGAGGCCGCGGGCTTCGGCACCATGTGCCGCGCCGAAGACGACGCCGAGACGATCGCGAACACCTGCGGCAGGCCGATCGCGGATTTCGAACTGCGGCTCGGCGAGGCGGGCGAGGTGTTGCTCCGCGGACCCAATGTCATGCTCGGATACCTGGACGACCCGGACAGCACCGCCGAGACCATCGACGCCGACGGCTGGTTGCACACCGGCGACATCGGCGCGATCGACGAGCGTGGGTACCTGAAGATCACCGACCGGCTCAAGGACATGTACATCTCCGGCGGCTTCAACGTCTATCCGGCCGAGATCGAGCAGGCGCTGGCCCGGCTGAACGGCGTAGCCGAATCCGCCGTCATCGGGGTGCCCGACAGCAGGATGGGCGAGGTGGGCAAGGCGTACGTGGTGCGCAGGCCCGGTTCGGCGCTCACCGAGGACCAGGTCCTCGCCCACGCCACCACCGTGCTGGCCAACTTCAAGGTGCCGCGGTTCGTCGAATTCCGCGACCAGCTGCCCTACAGCGCCGCCGGGAAAGTGCTCAAGCGTCAACTACGTGAGGAGAAGTCGTAATGTCGCAACCGGCAGCCCCGAACGAGGGTCCGGCCATCCCGGACGAGGGCGAGGTGGTCACCTACGAGCGACGGGGTCGCGTCGCGATCGTCACGCTGAACCGGCCGGACTATCGCAACGCGCAGAACTCGGTGATGACCTACGCGCTCGACGCCGCCTTCGAGCGCGCCGTGGAGGATCCCGAGGTCGGGGTGATCGTTTTGGCGGGCAACGGAAAGCACTTCAGTGCCGGGCACGACATCGGCACCCCGGGCCGCGACCATCACGTGCGGTACCAGAACAAGGCCGCGCTGTGGTGGGACCACGTCGACCGGGTCGGCGGCGATCAGCGCTTCGCCCGGGAGCTCGAGGTCTATCTCGGGATGTGCCGTCGCTGGCGAGAGATTCCCAAGCCCACCATCGCCATGGTGCAGGGCGCCTGCATCGCGGGCGGGCTCATGCTGGCCTGGGTGTGCGATCTGATCATCGCCTCCGATGACGCGTTCTTCTCCGATCCGGTCGTCCGCATGGGCATTCCGGGCGTCGAATACTTCGCGCACCCCTGGGTGATGGGCCCGCGCGCGGCCAAGGAGTTCCTGTTCACCGGTGACCGGTTCGGGGCGGCCCAGGCCAAGGAGTGGGGCATGGTCAACCGGGTGGTGCCGCGGGCCGAGCTCGCGGCCGAGACCTTGGCGCTGGCCGAAAAGATCGCCGCCATGCCGCAATTCGGTCTCGCGCTGACCAAGAAGGCGGTCAACCAGGCCGAGGATCTGATGGGCATGCGATCGGGCATGGACTCGGTCTTCGGTCTGCACCACTTCGCACACGCGCACAACGCCGAAGTCGGCGCCGACTCGCTGGGCGGCATGAACGCCAAGTCGATGAAGGCTTCCGCGAGCACCGCAGAACAGAACGGAACGACGTAGTGGATCTGGATCTCGACCAGGAGACGCGGGAATTCCGGCGGGAGGTCCGCGAATTCCTGGCCGCCAACAAACCCGCGAAGCCGCTGCCCTCGATGGACACGAAGGCCGGATTCGAGGCGCACCGCGCATGGGAGCGCACTCTCGCCGACGCCCGGCTCTCGGTGGTCGCCTGGCCCGCGGAGTTCGGCGGACGCGACGCTTCGCTGCTGGAATGGGTGCTGTTCGAGCAGGAGTACTACGCGGCGGGCGCGCCGGGGCGGGTCAGCCAGAACGGCATCTTCCTCTTGGCCCCAACCCTTTTCGAGCACGGCACGCCGGAGCAGCTTGCGCGGATCATGCCGCGGATGGCGCGCGGCGACGACATCTGGGCGCAGGCGTGGTCCGAGCCGGAGGCGGGCAGCGACCTGGCCGGGATCCGCTCCACCGCCCGGCGCACCACCGGCGGCTGGCTGCTCAGCGGCCAGAAGACGTGGAGCTCGCGCGCCGCCTTCGCGGACTGGGCGTTCGGGCTGTTCCGCAGCGACTCCGAGGCCGAGCGGCACAAGGGCCTCACCTATGTGATGTTCCCGCTGAGCGCCGACGGCGTTTCCGTGCGCCCGATCCCGCAGTTGGACGGCGAGCCCGGCTTCGCGGAAATCTTCCTCGACGACGTCTTCGTGCCCGATCGTGACGTGATCGGCGCGCCCGGTGAGGGCTGGCGGGTGGCGATGAGTACCTCCAGCAACGAACGCGGCCTCTCGCTGCGCAGTCCGGGCCGGTTCAGCGCCACCGCACGGCGGCTGATCGATCTGTGGCTCGACACCGGCGACCAGGACAACACCGCGCAGCGCGATGCGGTGGTCGACGCTTGGATCGGCAGCGAGGCATACCGGCTGCACACCTTCGGCACGGTCACCCGGCTGGACGAGGGTGGCAAACTGGGCGCCGAATCCTCGGTCACCAAGGTGTTCTGGTCCGAACTGGACATCGCCATGCACGAGACCGCGTTCGAGGTACTCGGCGCGGCGGCCGAGCGCTCCGGTCCGTGGACCGACGGATACCTGTTCGCGCTGTCCGGCCCGATCTACGCGGGCACCAACGAGATTCAGCGCAACATCATCGCCGAGCGGCTGCTCGGACTACCGAGAGGAAGCAGCCGATGAGATTCGCGCTCAGCCCCGAACAACTCGACTTCGGCGCCAGCCTGCGCAAACTGCTGGACGCGGGCCGCACGCCCGCCGCGGTGCGCGCGTGGGCCTCGGGCGATCCCGGGCCGGGGCGCACCCTGATCCGGCAGCTGGCCGAAGCCGGTGTGCTCGGCTTGGCCGTCGCGGAGCGGCACGGCGGCCTCGGCGCGGAGCCGATCGATCTGGTCGTCGCCTTCCAAGAGATCGGACGCGCGGCCGTGCCGGGACCGCTGGTGGAGACGGCCGCCGCGATTCCCGCCCTGCTGCAAGCACTTCCGGACCCGAGCCTGGCCGAGCGGTGGTTGCCGGGATTCGCGGGGGGCGCGGCGCTGGGCACTGTCGCGTTCGAAACGCCCGGCCAGAGCGGCGTCGCGCTGGACGCCGACACCGCCGAGGTGGTACTCCTGGCCGAAGAAGCGCGACTGTACACCGGGCACCGCACCGGCCTGACACGGTCGGTCGATCCGGCACGTCGCTTGTTCACCGTGGCCGCGGACGACGCCGTCGCCGAGGGCGAGCAGGTCCGCGAGGCCGCGGCCGCGGGATTCGATACCGGTGCGCTGGCTTGCGCGGCCCAGTTGCTCGGCGCTGGACGGGCGCTGCTGCACGCTTCGACCGAATACGCCAAGCAGCGCAAACAATTCGGCAAGCCCGTCGGCGAATTCCAGGCCGTGAAGCAGAAACTCGCCGACGTGCTGATCGCGCTGGATCTGGCCGAGCCACTGCTCTACCGCGCCGCGCTGACCATGACCGGCCCCTCCCGTGGCCGGGACGTGTCGGCGGCCGTGATCGCCTGCGGCGACGCGGCTTACCGCGCGGCCCGCGCCGCCCTCCAAGTGCACGGCGCTATCGGCTACACCGCCGAGTACGACCTCTCACTATGGCTGACCAAGGTGACCGCCTTGCGTTCGGCGTGGGGCACAACGGATCTGCACCGCTCGCGGATCGCCCGCGCGTTGCGCGACGAAGCCGAACGGGACAGTGCCGCGCGTTCACTGGAGGGCACCGCATGAGCAGCGCCGAACACCAGGAATTCCTCGCCTCGGTCCGTGCCCTGCTGACCAAGCACGCCGCATCCGCGGGGGTGCGTGCCGCGATGGGCACCGGACTCGGCTACGACCCGGCCCTGTGGCGGCTGCTGTGCGAGCAGATCGGCGTCGCGGCGCTGGCGATTCCCGAGGAGTACGGCGGTTTCGGTGCGGGTCTGGTCGAATCACTGCTGGTAGTCGGCGAATTGGGCCGCACGCTCGCCGGGGTGCCGATGCTCGGGTCGGCCGTGCTCGGTGCGCAGGCCGTGCTGCTGTCGGATGATGCCGAGGCGTGCGCGCGGCTGTTGCCCGAGGTCGCCGAGGGAGCCAGGACGATCGCGGTCTGCTGGGCGAGCGAGACCGGCTGGGACGAGCCGGGCGTGCACGAGACGGACGGCGCCATGACCGGGACCGCGCACTACGTGCTCGACGGGATGTCCGCGGACACCCTCGTCGTCGTGACCCCGGGCGGTCTCTTCGAAGTGGAGCCAACGGCGGCGGGCGTCACCCGGCGGTCCGCGCCGACCATGGACCCCACCCGGAAACTCGCCGAGATCACCTTCGCCGCGGCGCCCGCCCGCCGGCTCGGGTCCGGCGATCCGGCCGCAACCATCGCCCGGCTGCGCAACATCGCCTGGGCCGCCGTGGCCGCCGAGCAGGTCGGCGCGGCGGACCGCTGCCTGGAGATGACCGTGGACTACGCCAAGTCCCGGGTGCAGTTCGGCCGGGTGATCGGCAGCTTCCAGGCACTCAAGCACCGTATGGCGGACATGTACGTGCTGCTGGAATCGGCCAGGTCCGCGTCCGCCGCGGCCACGGCGGCGGTAGCGGCGAACAGCCCGTCGGCCGCCGAGGACGTGTGGGTCGCCCGCGTGCACTGCTCGGAAGCGCTCACCACTATCGCGGCCGAGACCGTCCAGTTGCACGGTGGCATCGCGATCACCTGGGAGCACGACGCGCATTTGTTCTTCAAGCGCGCCCACGGGGACGCGCATTTGTTCGGCACGCCGCGCCGACCGTTCACCCAGTCGGCGTGAGGCCGGGCGCACCGATCCCGTTGACGGTGCGCCCGCCTCGACGGTCTGCCAGGTGCGGACCCAGTGAACTACAATGTGACCCGCGCCACATGTGCATAAGTCGGGGTATGCGGTTTCGAAGGCACCGCGGGTCGGGACGGTGCCGCAGCGAGTCGGCGGCGCTCATCGCCTGCCGTCTCATCCCCCATGAGTCGTCGAGGCCCACCTGGCTGGAGAAACGCCATGACGCAAACAGCGAAATTCGACCCGGAGACTTTGCGGTCCGCGATGGACGGGCCGGTATTCGGTCCCGATGACGCCGGATACGACCGGGCTCGCACCATCTGGAATGGGGATATCGACAGACATCCCGCGGTCATCGCCCAGTGCGTGTCGCCCGATGACGTGGCCGCGGCCCTGGCCTTCGGCAGAGACAACGCCCTGGAAATCTCCGTCCGCGGTGGCGGTCACTCCTACAGCGGCACCTCGGTCGGCGAGGACGGACTGATGATCAACCTGAGCGCGATGAAGGGCGTCGCGGTGGACCCGGAGGCCGGACAGGCCCTGGTCGGCGGCGGAGCGACGATGGCGGACATGGACGCCGCCACCCAGTCTTACGGACTGGCCGTGACCGGCGGGGTGATCAGCGATACCGGCGTCGGCGGCCTCACCCTCGGCGGCGGGATGGGCTGGCTGACCCGCATGGCCGGGCTAGCGATCGACAATCTCGTCTCGGCACAGGTGGTACTCGCCGACGGCCGGATCGTGCGGGCCTCCGAGACCGAGAATCCCGAGCTGTTCTGGGCGTTACGCGGTGGCGGCGGAAATTTCGGAGTCGTCACCGAATTCGAGTATCGCCTGCATCCAGTCGGCCCCGAAGTGCATCTCGGCCTGTTCTTCTGGGCCGCTGCGGAAGGGACCGACGCATTACGCCTGATCCGTGAGTTCATTCCCACCCTGCCGCGCCGGTCGGGAGCGTTGATAGCCGCCGCGAT
The DNA here is from genome assembly GCF_040681325.1 of Nocardia sp. NPDC051787. Lineage (NCBI taxonomy): Bacteria > Bacillati > Actinomycetota > Actinomycetes > Mycobacteriales > Nocardiaceae > Nocardia > Nocardia sp. NPDC051787. Next base: position 53,279 of record NZ_JBFAYO010000034.1, on the reverse strand, counting down.
GTCCGCGCCACCGGCGCCTTTCGTGCCGGAGCACTACCACTTTGTGCCGGGCTACGCCCTGATCGTCGCCGGTTTCGGCAGTGCGGAGGAGCACGCCGCGGCGGTGGCGCCGATTCGGGATGCACTTGCGCCGCTGTTCGAGTTCATCACGCCGATCCCCTATGCCGGGCTCCAGCAGATGCTCGACACCGCGGCGCCACGGGGCATGCACGGCTACGAGAAGGCACTCGATCTCGACGATTTCTCCAACGAGGTCATCGCGGTCCTCACCGAGAACGCCGGTCAGAAAACCTCGCCGCTGTCGTTCATGCCGATCTTCCCGCTCAATGGCGCCTTCAGCACCGTGGGTGAGGACGACACGGCGTTCGGCGGCGCGCGCACCGCGCATTACGGGTGCAATATCACCGCCATGACACCCGACGCCGAGACGCTGACCCTCGACCGCGCGTGGGTGCGGACGACATGGGAAGCCCTGCGCCCCTTGGCCTCCAACCCCGCCGGGTATGTCAACTTCATGGCCGACGCGGACTACGACCGGGTTCGCGAATCCTACGGGTCCACCAAGTACGCGAAACTGGCCCGCATCAAGGCCGACTACGACCCCGGCAACGTCTTCCATCGCAACGCCAATATAAAACCGGGCTGACCTGACGGTTGCCGCGACCGCAACGTCTCGCAGCAGGCGGTGTGGGCGACCACACGGCTCAATAGATAGTTAGCCTATGTAATAATATTTTCTGTGCAGCATGCCGCGGCGAACGCAGCGGATGACATCGTCGTCGATCTCCTCGTCACCGCGGGCAGGCTCACCCGGCTGGCCGGGGTGATCAGCGGCGACGATCTGCCGCGGGCCATGGTGCGGGCACTCGCGGTGCTCGACGAACACGGCGGCGTGCGGGTCAGCGAGTTCGCCAGGATCGACCGATGCTCACAGCCGGCGGCAACGGCGCTGATCGGCAAGTTGGTCGCGGCAGGATTCGCGGCCCGGCGCAAGGACCCGGAGGATTCCAGGGCCGTCGTGGTCGAACTCACCCCGGCCGGACGCGAGCGTCTCGGCCGGTTCCGCCGGGCCCTCGCCGCCGCGATGGGAGAACGCCTTCCCGGCTTCGGCACCGAACGCCTGACCCGCCTGGACGCCGAATTGCACGAACTACTGGATGCCCTGAAAGCCGCTGCGCGACAGCAAGATCCGATCTCGAGGGAACATCGATGAGCACTGTGACCGCCACCCGCGCGTCCGCCGCGCGCAACAGCAAGCAACCGAAAGCCGTGTGGGCGGTCGCGTTCGCCAGCGTGATCGCATTCATGGGGATCGGCCTGGTCGATCCGATTCTGAAGCCGATCGGCGAGCAACTGCACGCCTCGCCGTCGCAGGTGTCGCTGCTGTTCACCAGCTACATGCTGGTGACGGGCGTGGCCATGCTGGTCACCGGCGTGGTGTCCAGCCGCTTCGGCGCCAAGAAGACGCTGCTTGCTGGGCTGGCCGTCATCATCGTGTTCGCCGCGCTGGCCGGGATGTCGAACACGGTCGCGCAGATCGTCGGCTTCCGCGCCGGTTGGGGTCTGGGAAACGCGCTGTTCATCGCCACCGCGCTGGCCACCATCGTCGGCACGGCCAGCGGCGGCATCGCCCGCGCGATCATCCTGTACGAGGCGGCGCTCGGCATCGGTATCGCGACCGGACCGCTGGTCGGCGGTGTGCTCGGCGGAATCAGCTGGCGCGGACCATTTTTCGGTGTCTCGGTGCTGATGGCCATCGCGCTGGTCAGTATCGTCGTGCTCTTGCCGGAAGGCCCCGAGCCCGCGCACCGCACCTCGATCGCCGCGCCGTTCCTGGCGTTGCGGTATCGCGGACTGCTGATCGTGAGCATCACCGCCCTGCTGTACAACTACGGCTTCTTCACCCTGCTCGCGTACACCCCGTTCCCGCTGGACATGGGCACCTATGCGATCGGCTTCATCTTCTGCGGCTGGGGCGTGCTGCTGGCGATCGCGTCGGTGTTTCTGGCTCCGGTCCTCCAGCGCAGGTTCGGGTCGCTGCCGATGATGGGGCTGTCGCTCGGCCTGTTCGCCGCGGATCTCGCCGTGATGGCCATATTCGCCGAGCACAAGCCGGTGCTGATCGCGGGCACCGTGCTGGCCGGCCTGTTCCTCGGCGTGAACAACACGCTGATCACCGAGGCCGTGATGATCTCGGCGCCGGTGGAGCGGTCCACCGCCTCGGCGGCCTACAGCTTCATCCGCTTCGCGGGCGGCGCCGCCGCGCCCTACCTCGCGGGGAAGCTCGGCGAGCACAGCATCGCGCTGCCGTTCTGGGTCGGCGCGGCATGCACGGCGGCCTCGGTCGTCGTACTGCTGGCCGGTCGCGCGGCCCTGGCCCATATCGACGACCACGACCCCGCACCCCACAGCGTCGAGCAGGCCCAGGCCATCACCGTCGGCGACTGACTCGAAGCGCACCGGAGGCAGCCATCAGGGTGGCTGCCTTCGTCGTTTCACATCCCTGGCGCGATCCCATGCGAAGAGTACGGTCAGGAGATATGACCGAAGCGAAGCGGGGCCGCGTCCGCGTCGAGACCGGCCAGAAGCGACTGCGAGCCTATTTGGGCGGGCACCTGGTAGCCGACACGGTCGAGCCCGTGCTCGTGTGGGAGAGCCCGCACTACCCGACCTACTATTTGCCGGTCGCGGATCTGCGCGCGAAGCTGGAGCCACACGGAACCACCCAGCATTCCCCCAGCCGCGGCGACGCGACCGTGTACGACGTGGCGGTCGACGGCACGACAGCCGGAGCGGCGGCGCTGCGCTATCACGATTCGCCGATCACCGAATTGCGCGACTTGGTCCGGCTGGAGTGGGACGCGATGGACGAGTGGTTCGAGGAAGACGAGCCGATCTACGTCCATCCGCGCGATCCGTACTCGCGCGTCGACATCCTGGCCAGCTCGCGGCACGTGCGGGTGGAGATCGACGGCGTGACAGTCGCCGACTCGCACGCACCGCGCATTCTCTTCGAAACCGGTTTGCCCGCACGGTATTACCTGCCCATGACGGACGTTCGCATGGATTTGCTGCACCCGTCGACCACCCACACCGCCTGCCCCTACAAGGGCACCGCCGATTATTGGACCGTCCGCGTCGACGGGAAAGAGTACTTCGACTACGTGTGGGGTTACCGCACCCCGCTGCCGGAGAGCCAGAAGGTCGCCGGGCTGGTCTGCTTCTACAACGAGAAGGTCGACATCTACCTGGACGGCGAACTGCAGGAACGCCCCCGCTCGCCGTTCAGCTGACCAGCGCCGTTCAGCGGTAGCCCAGCGACCGGGACCGAGCGCGCTCCCCGCCAGCGTCCCCGGATCAGACCGCGACCAGTGGCGGGCTGTCGGCCGCGCGACGGTATCGACCTGGGGCCAGGCCGTATTCGCGTTTGAACGCCTTCGCGAAGGCGAACTCCGAGGTGTATCCGACTTGCCGGGCAACGGCGCCGAGACCGCGGTCCGTGTCGCGGAGCAGGCGGGCGGCGGTCAGCATGCGCCAGCGGGTCACGTAGGACAGCGGCGGTTCGCCGACCGTCGCGGTGAAGCGGCGGGCGAGCGTGGCGCGGGAGACACCGGCGACCTCGCTGAGATCGGGGACGGTCCAGGTTCGAGCGGGGTCGTCGTGCACAGCACGCAGCGCCGCGGCGACCGCGGCATCGGTGAAAGCGCCTGCCCAACCGGAGGTTTGCGCGCCGGCCTGCTCGTCGAACCACGCGCGAAGGATGAACAGCAGCAGCGTCTCCAACAGTGCGGGCACGGCGGCGTCGCTACCCGGTCGCGGCTCGGCGATCTCGGCGGCCAGCAGATCGATGGCGCCGCGCAGCGCGGGATGACGCCCGGGACGCGCGGGGAGATGAATGAATTCGGGCAGCTCGTCGAGAATCGGATGGCTGCGGCCTCGTCCGAGTTCGTATGCGCCGCACAGCAGCGCGGTCCGCACGCCCGGCCCTACGATCTCCCTCGGCTCGCCCGGCAGCGCGGTCTCGGTGACCCGACTGTCCAGACTGTCGACCAGGTCGTGATCGGCGCCGCGCGGCATGAACAGCACGTCTCCCACGCCGAGCGCCATCGGTTCGCCGTTCGGCGGCACCACCCAGCACGAGCCCTGTAGGACCACGTGGAACCCCGCGCCGGGCACCACGGGATACCGGCGGCCCCACGGCGCGTGCCGGATGAACAGACCGGATGTCGGGCTGCCGGTGCGGATGGCCGCGATCGTCTCGCTCAGGATGTCCACGCAAATCACCATACACTTCGAGTATGAGCGTTTCAGACATTGCATCGCGCAATATAGCCATGGATCGACTCACACTTCCGCAATAAGTTTCCATCCATGACATCGACAGAAGCACCCTTATCCGCCCCGGCGATCGCCGTCTATGGCGCCACCGGCCACACCGGCGGCTACCTGCTCACCGAACTGCGCCGCCGCGGACTCACCCCGATCCTGGTGGGCCGCGACGAAGATCGAATCCGCGCCGCCGCCGACGCCGCAGGCCTGTCCGACGCCGACGTGCGGGTCGCGGACCTGACCGATCACGCGGCCCTCGTCGCGGCGTTCACCGGCGCCGACGCGGTGATCAGCAGCCTGCCCGCCTACGTGAACCACGGCGCCGCCGTACTCGCGGCGGCCGTCGATGCGGGCGTGCACTACACCGACATGTCCGGTGAGCAGCTGTTCCTGAAGCGGGTCTTCGACGAGTTCGGGCCGAAGGCCGCGGCGGCGGGCGTCACCGTGGTTTCCGGCATCACCGACAGCAATGTGCCCGGCGACCTGCTCGGCTACCTCACCAGCCGCCGCGTCGCCGGACCGGCCGACATGGTGCTGAGCCACCTCAGCAAGAGCGGCGGCAACGGTTCCAAGGGCAGCGCCAAGACGGTTTTCGCCAGCCTGGACTGGTTTCGCGGCGGCGGCTGGCACTACGCCGACGGCGAATTGCGCACCGGCACGGCGGCACGCCACGACAAGCTGACCTTCCCCGGCGACACGGAGCCGACTTCCGTCGCGAAATTCCCGCAGCCACCGGTCCTGACCATCCCGCGGCACTCGGACGTCTCCTACGTCGAAGGCGTCCTCGCCACGTCGATCCTCGACACGCTCAGCGGGTTCACCGCAGAGATCATCGACACGCTGCCCGACGAGCCCGGTTCGGATCTGCGCTACGACCTCGTGGTCGACGCGTCCGGGACGGACGGGCGCGTGGTACGCGGGGTGGTCAGCGGTGTAGATTCCTATCGCGATTCGGCGCTGATGGCGGTGGAAACCGCTGTCCGGCTGGCCGAAGGCGCCGCCGCGCCGGGCGCTCTGGCCCCCGCCGAAGCCTTGGACGCGGCCGATTTCCTCGACGGACTGGCGCCTTTCGGGATCACCTGGCGCATCGAGGAAACCGGAGAACCGGCACCGAATCAGGCATAGTCGAACGATGACCGACAACCGACCGCCGCTCGCCGTCGCACTCGATCTCGCGCCGCACCCCGAAGGGGGCTGGTACCGCCAAACCTGGCGTAGCCCGGTCGAATTCACGCCCGAGGGCTACGGCGGCCGGCGCGCGAGCGCGACGGCGATCTATTTCCTGTTGCTCCCGGGCGAGCAGTCCGCCCCGCACACCGTGCGCTCCGACGAGCTGTGGCTCTGGCATCGCGGTGGGCCGCTCGCACTGAATATCGGCGGCGAAGAAGTGATTCTCGGTCCAGACCTGGAGCACGGCCAGGTGCTCCAGGCCGTGGTGCCGGGCGGGGTGAGCCAGGCGGCCCGGCCGGCGGGAACGGACTACGTCCTGGTCAGCTGCATAGTCGCACCGGGATTCGACTTCGCGGATTTCCGGCTGGACTGACCGGAATCAGGCCACCGGCTCCGGGGCGAACGCGGCGAGCTCCCGCGGATCGTGCGCGCAGAACATCCGGATCCGGTCGCCGTGTTCGGCGCGCAGCGTGCGCAGCCGTTCCAGGTTCTCCACCCGTGCGCGGCCCAGCGTGCCCGCGAGCACCTCGAAGAACCCGAGCCCGACCGGAGGACGCGCCTTCGCCGATTCGAGCTGCCGGTGGTGGAAATACGCGTCGCCGCAATGCAGCAGCCAACCGTCGCTCTGCCGGACCGCCACGCCGCTGTGCCCGCGGGTGTGCCCGATCAGGGGAATCAGCAGGATGTCTTCGAGCACGGGCACCGCGGTGAAGCCGAACCAGGAGTCTGCACCGGTTTCGTGGGCGAGCCAGCGTGGCCCGTGCTCCCATTGGCGCGGCTGATAGCGCCAGCGCTCGCCGATCGCCGGCCGTTGGGTCGCTGCGTCGAGTTCGTCGGCGAAGACGTGCACGGTGGCGTCGGGGAAATCGGAGAGGCCGCCCGCGTGATCGAGGTCGAGATGGGTGAGCACGATGTGGCGGACGTCCTCCCGCCGATAGCCGAGCGCGCGAATCTGGTGCAGCGCGGTCAGTTCCGGACGCAACCGCGGCCGCAGCAGCTGCGCGGTGCCGAAGCCGAGCCTGCTCCGGTCGAGCACATCGCCCATACCGAATCCAGTGTCCACCAGCACCAGCCCGTCGTCGGCCTCGACGAGCAGGCAGTGGCCGACCAGCCCGCCGGTCAGCAGCCCACCGCTGCCTAGCAGCGCGCGTCCGCCGAACGGACACATCGTCGCGCAGTCCAGATGGTGCACGAGCATCGCGGAAAACTCCCTCCTACGGCGCCGGACGGAGGAGATCCGATCCGGTGCGAAGGTCTTTGTCGTTCCGGTCAAGGTAGCCCGATCGCGGCTCGCTCGCGACAGCTCGGCCGCCGTCACGACGATCGGCGCGTGCACCGATCACCCGAATACCACGCCTATTCAGGGATTTCGAGCAGACCCTCGTCCACCGCCCAGGCAATGGTGCGCTCCAGGTGAGGGCACGATTCCGGGCGGCCCGGCCGGTAGCCGCTCGCGCTCAGCTCGGCGAAGACCGGGCAGTGCTCGGCCGGATCGCCGGTCCACTGCACCGACGTCTGGTGCGAGCTGCTCTTGCGCACCAGCACCTGACTGCGGCATGCCTGACACCGCAGCGGCGTCAGGCCGTCCTCCAGATACCGCTGTTTATCGGCCACGGTCTGGGCGCGCACTTCGGCTCGCCGAGCGGGCTGGTCGGCGAAATCGGGTGCCTTCGCCCAGGTGGCCGCCATCAGACGCCCGCCTCGGCTTCCTCGGCCTCGCGCTTGCGCCGCAGGTTCTCGGCGACCTCGGCCTCCCACGCCTCGTTGGCCTTGGTGGTGTCCACCTCGAACTCGAAGCGCTGGGTCATCTTCTCGGTGACGTCGGCCAGGTCGACGTAGAACTGGTCGTACCAGCGACGCAGCTGGTAGACCGGCCCGTCCTCCTCGCACAGCAGCGGGTTTTCCACCTTGGACTTGTGCTTCCAGATCTCGACGTCCTGCAGGAAGCCGACGCTGATGCCCTCGGTCATCTTCTCCGCCAGCCGGTCGGCCATCTCGCCGTCGACGCCCTGTGGCTTCTCCAGCGTGATACCCCATTGCAGGACGAAGGAGTCCTGAGTAACCGGGTAGTGGCAGTTGATCAGCACGCTTTTGACCTCGTAACCGCTGTAGATGTTGATCAGCGGGTTGATCATGTACGAGGGGCCGTAGTACGAGGCCTCCGACTTCAGCAGCGTGTCACCGCCGTACTTGGAGGCCATGCCGATGTCCGGCCTGCCCTTGGTCTCCAGGAACTGGGTGGCGATGTGGCCTTCGAAGACGTTCTTGAAGTACGTGGGGAAGGCGAAGTGGATGTAGAAGAAGTGGGCCATGTCGACCACGTTGTCGATGATCTCGCGGCAGTTGGCGCCCTCGATCAGCATCGAGTTCCAGGTCCAGTCGGTCCACCCGCCGTCGAGTTCCTCGGTGGGGTTGCCGTCGGCGTCGGTGTAGGGGCCCTTGATGTACGGAATGGTGACCTCGGGCGGCGGCTGGCTGCCTTCGACGTCGTGCCAGAGAAACAGCTGACCATTGCGCTCCAGCGTGGTCCACTTCCTGGTGCGCGCCAATGGCGGAACCCGGCGCGCGTACGGAATCGCGGTGCACTTGCCGCTGGTACCCGACCAGCGCCAGTCGTGGAACGGGCAGGCGATGTCGTCGCCCTTGACCTCACCCATGCTCAGGTCGCCGCCCATATGCCTGCAGTAGGCGTCGAGTACCCGCAGTTCACCGCTGCTGTCGGCCCAGACGACGAGCTTCGTGCCGAACACGTTGACCGCATGCGGCTTGCCATCCCGGAATGTCTTGGCCAAACCCAGGCAATGCCATCCCCGCGCATACCGGGTGGGCACGGTGCCGACATCGAGTTCCCGGACCTTCGCACCGCTGCGCGGCGTCGGATGGGCCGCCTCGCGGGTCCCTCCGTGGTTACGCACGCTGCCGCCTCCGGGCCCGTCGCTCGGCGGCGGTGGGGTAACTGCCATCGCGATTCCTCCTCCATCTGTACTAGAACACGTTACAAAACTGGCGCCTTGGACGCCAGCGATTCACCCCACTTCCTGCATGAGCGCAGGTCCGACCGGGGATGAACACCGGTTCTCGACAGAAATAGGAACCTGTTCTAATCTCAGAAGCACATGACTATCGGTTGTCAATCGACCAGGCAGGAGCAGGTCCCGAGATGACGCAAGAAGTGACCGAACGGGTCGAAGCGCTGTTGCCGACGCTGCGCGACCGCGCGCAGGAGGCCGAGGACCTGCGGCGCATCCCCGACGAATCCATGAAGGCGTTGCAGGAGACCGGCTTCTTCCGGTTGCTTCAGCCCAAGCAGTGGGGCGGTCACGCCGCCGATCCGGTGGTCTTCTACGACACGGTGCGCAAGATCGCCAGCGCGTGCGGCTCCACCGGCTGGGTGGCGGGCATTGTTGGCGTGCACAATTGGCATCTCGCACTCTTCGCGCAGCAGGCGCAAGAGGACGTCTGGGGCGAGGACACCGAGGTGCGGATCTCCTCCTCCTACGCGCCGATGGGTGCGGGCACGGTCGTCGACGGCGGCTATATCGTCAACGGCGCGTGGGCCTGGTCGTCCGGGTGCGATCACGCGACCTGGGCGGTGCTCGGCGGCCCGGTGATCAAGGACGGCAAGCCGGTCGATTTCGGCAGCTTCCTCATTCCGCGCGACGACTACCGCATCGACGACGTCTGGAACGTCGTGGGCCTGCGCGGCACCGGTTCCAACACCGTCGTGGTCAAGGACGTTTTCGTGCCGTCGCATCGGTTCCTGAGCTTCCGGGCCATGAGCGAGCTGAAATCCCCTGGACTGGAACAGAACACCGATCCGGTCTACAAGATGCCCTGGGGCACCATCCATCCCACCACCATCTCCACCCCGATCGTCGGCATGGCCTACGGCGCCTACGAGGCGCATGTCGAGCACCAGGGCAAGCGCGTACGCGCGGCCTACGCGGGCGAGAAAGCCAAGGACGACCCGTTCGCCAAGGTGCGCATCGCGGAGGCCGCCAGCGACATCGACGCGGCATGGCGGCAGCTGTCGGGCAACGTCGCCGACGAATACGCGCTGCTGGTAGCGGGCCAGGACATCCCGTTCGACCTGCGCGTGCGGGCCCGGCGCGACCAGGTGCGGGCCACCGGCCGCTCGATCGCGGCCATCGACAAGCTGTTCGAGAGCTCCGGTGCCACCGCGCTCGCGAATGGCACTCCGCTGCAACGCTTCTGGCGCGACGCGCACGCCGGGCGGGTACACGCGGCCAACGATCCCGAGCGCGCGTACCTGATGTACGGCACGCACGAGTTCGGCCTCCCGGTCACCGACGGCATGGTGTAGGAGGCGACCGTGACCTCAACCGTGGAACTCACCGCCGAATCGACCTCCCGCTACGCGCAAGTGCGACCCGGCCTGCGGCTGCACTATCACGAAGCGGGTGCCGGCAATGGGCCGACGATCGTCCTGCTGCACGGCGGCGGGCCGGGCGCGTCCTCCTGGTCGAACTTCGCCCGCAACATCCCGGTGCTCGCGGAACATTTCCATGTGCTGGCCGTGGACCAGCCGGGATACGGCCGCTCGGACAAGCCGACCGAGCATCCGCAGTATTTCGTACACAGCGCGTCCGCGCTGAAGGATCTGCTCGACCATGTGCAGATCACCTCACGGGTGCACCTGCTGGGCAATTCGCTCGGTGGCGGCGCGGCGGTGCGGTTCGCGCTGGACTACCCGGACCGGGCCGGAAAACTGATCCTGATGGGGCCGGGCGGCCTGAGCACCAACCTGTTCGCGCCGGACCCGACCGAGGGCGTCAAGCTGCTCGCCAAGTTCAACTACGAGCCGACCAGGGAGAACCTGGAGGCGTTCCTGCGCATCATGGTCTTCGACCAGTCGCTGATCACCGACGAGCTCATCGACGAGCGGTTCGCGTCGGCGAGCACGCCGGAGGCGCTGGCCGCGACCCGTGCCATGGGTAAGTCGTTCGCGAGTGCGGACTTCGAGAAGGGGATGCTCTGGCGCGACGCTTATAAGCTGCGTCAGCCGGTGCTGCTGATCTGGGGTCGCGAGGACCGGGTCAACCCGCTCGACGGCGCGCTGGTGGCGACCAAGCTGATCCCGCGCGCGCAGTTGCACGTCTTCGGCGGGTGCGGGCACTGGGCGCAGCTGGAGAAGTTCCACGAGTTCAACCGGCTGGCCATTGATTTCCTCGCAGGCGTCAAGGAGAAGTGATGGGAATCCGCTCACTGGGATATCTGCGTATCGAGGCGACCGACATGGCCGCCTGGCGGGAGTACGGGCTGAAGGTCCTCGGCATGGTCGAGGGCAAGGGCGCCGATCCCGAGGCGCTGTATTTGCGCATGGACGAGTTCCCGGCCCGGCTGGTCATCGTCCCCGGCGAGAAGGACCAGCTGCAGATCTCGGGCTGGGAAACCGCCAATGCCGCTGAGCTGCAAGACATCCGCGACCGGCTGGACGCAGCGGGCGTGCCCTACAAGGAAGGCACCGCCGCGGAACTCGCCGATCGACGGGTCTACGAGCTGATCCGCTTCGACGACCCCTCCGGCAACACGCTCGAGGCGTTCCACGGTGTCGCGCTGGAGCATCGCCGGGTGGTCAGCCCCTACGGGCACAAGTTCGTCACCGGGGAGCAAGGGCTCGGGCACGTGGTGCTCAGCACCAAGGACGACAAGGCGGCGCTGGAGTTCTACCGCGACGTCCTCGGCTTCCGGCTGCGCGACTCGATGCGGCTGCCGCCGCAGCTGGTCGGGCGCCCGGCCGACGGCGAGCCCGCTTGGCTGCGCTTCTTCGGCTGCAACCCGCGCCACCACTCGCTGGCGTTCCTGCCCATGCCGACGCCGAGCGGCATCGTGCATCTGATGATCGAGGTGGAGGACGCCGACGACGTCGGGCTGTGCCTGGACCGGGCGCTGCGCAAGAAGGTCAAGATGTCCGCGACGCTGGGACGGCACGTCAACGACAAGATGCTCTCCTTCTACATGAAGACGCCGGGCGGGTTCGACGTCGAATTCGGCTGCGAGGGTTTGGAAGTGGACGACGAGGACTGGATCGCACGGGAATCCACCGCGGTGAGCCTGTGGGGTCACGACTTCACCGTCGGGCAGCGGCAGCAGTGACCGAGAGGCGAGCGAAACGATGACCTCGGACGGAGCCGAGATCGATGCACGGCAGTTCCGGAACGTGCTCGGGCAGTTCTGCACCGGCATCACCGTGATCACCACCTTCGACGGCGACCAGGCCCCGATCGGATTCGCCTGCCAGTCGTTCGCCGCCCTCTCCCTGGAACCGCCGCTGGTGCTGTTCTGCCCCACCAAGGCTTCCCGATCCTGGGCGGCGATCGAGAAGTCCGGACGTTTCTGCGTGAACGTCCTCGCCGAACAGCAGCGCGAACTGTGCGCCCGCTTCGGCTCCCGCGAGCCCGACAAGTTCGCCGGCGCCGACTGGCACACCTCCGACCTCGAGCTTCCGGTCCTGGACGACGCCCTGGCCACCATCCAGTGCAAGGTCGACAGCGTCATCGACGGCGGCGACCACTACATCGTCATCGGCCGAGTCCAAGCCCTCTCCGAAACGACCGCCACGGGCCGCCCCCTGCTGTTCTACCGCGGCCAGTACACCGCCATCGAACCCGAGAAAACCACCCCGGCCCCTTGGCGCGCCGACCTCGAACACTTCCTCACGACCACGACCCTGGACACCTGGTTGTAGTCGGCGGACTCCGCGCCGACTAGCTCGAGCCGAGCCACTGATGTGGCTGGCCGGTCACTGCGGCGATGCACTCGAAGTCGTGGTCCCGATGCAGCAACGTCAGCCCACGCAGTTCGGCGGTGGCGGCCACGACCAAATCGACCGGGCCGGCGCTGCGACGTTGCCCTCGTTTCGTCAGTTCTCCCTGCACGGCCCAGGCCCGGTCATACGCGCGATCATCGACCGGCTCCCAGCCCAAGAGCGACCGCATGTCTTCGACCGCTCGCTCACGGTCGGCTGCGGAGCGTGCGCTGAAGAAGAACTCGAGTTCGGTTATCGGGCAGATCGCAATCAGCCCGGCCGCGGCGGCGCGCTGCCAGGCGAGCGCCTCGTCGTTCCCTCTGAGGAGCGGGACCAGAGCGCTCGTGTCGATGAGGAACTGAGCCGCGCTCACCGACGGTATTTGCGCTTGTCCTCGAGGACATCCAGGTCGAACGCGCCGTCGGCGACAGCATCCTGCAGACGGGTGAGAGCCAGCGCCCGACGACGAGTCTCCAACACTTCCCGAAGCGCCGCGTTCACCGTCTCCTTTTTCGTTCCGGTGCCCAGCGCCTTAGACACATCGGCCACCAGTTGGTCATCGAGGTCGATTACGGTACGAGTCATGACACACCCCTGTTGATATCTTGTATTGCATACAATATATCACCGGAGATGCGTCAGGGGATCGGCCAAACCGAGAGCGCCGCGCCTTGCCGCTGACGTTCCACGCCGATGACGCCGTCATTCAAAGTGCTCAATTGATGAGCACTTCAAGGTCGAGGATGGATGCAGGACCAGCACTGCTACCCCGGAGATCACCATGGATCAGTTCGACGGCACCGAAATCCTCACCTGCGCCGACCACACCCAGTGGGAGGGTTGGCTCGCCGACAACCACGACCGCGCCGCGGATGTCTGGCTGAAGATCGCGAAGAAGAGTGCGTCGGGTACGACGATCACCATCACCGAGGCCCTCGACGGCGCGCTGTGCTTCGGCTGGATCGACAGCCACCGCCGCAGCCTCGATGCCGATCACTACCTTCAGCGTTACTCACCGCGCCGCCCGAAGAGCCCGTGGTCCAAGGTGAACGTCGCCAAAGCGGAGGCACTCATCGCCTCGGGGCGCATGCGCTCCTCCGGCTTCGCCGCCATCGCCGCGGCACAATCCGACGGCCGCTGGTCTGCCGCCTACGAGCCCCAGCGCACTGCCACCTGCCCCGCCGACCTGAACGCCGCTTTTGTCGAGAACCCGTGCGCCCGAAGCAGATTCGACCGACTCGACCGCACCGGACAGTATGCGTTCTTCCTGCAGCTGATGAAGGCGCGGACTCCCGCCGAGCGCACTACTCAGCTGCGGCGGATCCTCGCGGAATTGAGCGAAGGGGAAGGCTGGACCGGCCGGAAATCGGTTGGGGATTGCGTGCCGGGGCGCGAGGATACGGTCTGTGATTCTGCTTGTTCCAGCTGACGTGCTGCGTCCGCAGCGTGCCGATGAACATTTCGCCGACGAGGCGGATGCCGCTCGGGCCGCTGGGATGGATGTCGCTCTTGTCGACCACGATGCCCTGACCCGTCCAGGCGGTGCGGGCGAAGCGGTACGCCGGATCCGAGGGCGTGGTGCGGCGGTTTATCGCGGCTGGATGCTGCGCAGCGAGCAGTACGCGGCGTTCGACCAGGCATTGCGACGGCGCGACGTCATCCTGCGGACCAGCGCCGAGCAGTACCGTCGGGTGCATGAGTTACCGGGGTGGTATCACGACCTCTGCGATCTGACGCCGCGGTCGGTATGGACCACCGGATACGATCGCGACGCTTTCGATCGGGCATGCCGAGAACTGGGCACCGGAGCTGCGGTTATCCGCGACTACACCAAATCGATGAAGCACTATTGGCACGAAGCGGCGTTTCTTCCCGAGGTGGATGAGGCGGACGCCGCCTGGCGAGTGGCATGCAGGTTCCGTGAGCTCCGCGGCGACGACGTGACCGGCGGATTCGTTCTCCGCCAGTTCGAGAACTTCGTCTCGGCCGAGGTTCGTACCTGGTGGATCGACGGCAAGTGCCAATTGATCGGACCCCACCCCGACAGTTCCGAGGACATGCCCACCACCGAATTCGATCCGGACACGGTCGCGCCCACCATTTCGGGTCTTGGTCTCCCCTTCGTGACTGCGGATTTCGCCCTCCGCGCCGATCGGGTGTGGCGTCTGGTGGAACTCGGCGACGGACAGGTCAGCGACCGGCCGCATTCGATTCCGCCGGAGAGATTGATCGCAGTACTCTGCGCGAGATGATCGCCGCCGGGACGAGCGGTGGTCGGCCCGGCCGGTTGAGTCGGCGCCGTGTTACTGGACCCGGCAGGTCCAGGTGCGGCCGTCCGCTACCGAGAACAATCAGGGCGAGACGTCCGGTGCCGACGGAGGTCCCTCCGCGCTGCCGGTAACGCCGTGGTGTCAGCGGCGCCGCTGACCGGTGGCGCCGACCGGGTGGAAGCGAGGAGCCATGATCACAGCCGAGACGATCGCCCGGATACATCGGATGCGGGGCCACGGGATTCCCGTCGTATCCATGTACGCGCACGTGCCGGTCGATCCAGGAGATCGTTCCGGGCTGCTGAGCCGGGTGAACAGCATGGCGGACGGGATCAACCCGATGGCCAAGGACAGATCGATGGAGCGAGCGGCCAGGCTGTCGGTGCGCGACGACCTGGAACGGTTCCGCCAGACGGTCCAGTCGGACTACTGGCAGCCCGGCGCGGTCGCGATGTTCTCCTGTAGCGGAAAAGGGCTGTTCGAGGCGGTGCAGCTGCCGCACGCCGTCCGAGACCGGGTCGTGGTCGACAACACCGCGTGGACGCGGCCGATGCTGGCCGTGCTCGAGGAATACACCCGCTGTTGCGTCGCGGTGGTCGACCGCGCGAGCGCGCTGGTGTGGGAACTGTTCGCCGAGGAGATCGAGGATGCCCGCACGATCGCCGACCCCGCACTGCGCAACCCGAATTACGCCGGGGACCGCGAGGAGAACCGGGTGCACCACAAAGTGCAGGAGCTAGCCAAGAAGCACTACCGGCGGACGGCGGCCGAGCTGGCGGAACTCTTCGACGCCGACGACTACGACCTGCTTGCCGTTGGTGGACACCGCGACGAGATACCGCACTTTCTCGACACGCTGCCCCGCGAGCTGCGCCAGCGGGTCGCAGGCACGTTCACCGTCGACCCGAACACGGTGACGCTGGGCGAACTCAAACAGGACGCCGCCGAGATCGTCACGCGCTACGAGCGCGACATCGACGTCAGTCTGGTCGGCGAGCTGCTGGAAAAGGTCGCCACCGGCGGCCAGGCCGCGCTCGGCGTCGCGAACTGCCTGCGGGCCTGCACCGTGAAAGCCGTGAATTCCCAGCTGATCCAGGAGGGAGCCATGGTCGACGGGGTGGTCTGCGACAGCTGCGGTTGGCTCGGTCTTTCCGGCGACGAGTGCCCGGTGTCCGGCGACCCGGTCCGGCAGACCGAGGACATCCTGGACGAGCTCGCCCAGTCGGTCATCGATGAAGGCGGCTCCGTTCGGCACGTCAAGGCCGATACCGAGATCAAGGAGCAGCTGGCCGCCGCCGAACTGCGCTTCCCGCTACCTCGGCTGCCGTAGGCGCAAAGCCTCTTCCTGGCCGCGGTACCGCCGATGACCCGGGTGGGCCACGCGTGCAGGGCGCCGATCGCCAACGGCCACGAACCGGGCGAGTTCACCTCGTCGGGAGTACCTGCGCACCCACGGTTCCGCCAGCGCCGCTGTGTGCCTGAATCCGCTTGCGGATCAACAAGATCCCTGTCCTTCGGGACCATAACCTCGATTCGACTGCGTTGTGCGCCCCTGGCCGGATGTGCTGTCCTTCGTCACCGGTGTTCTCGCGCCCGCATGATCAGTCTCCGCACTATCCCGCAAACCGGAGAGCATCCGACCGTCCATCCGGACCCCAAAGCCGCCTCGGCCTACGTCAGGCGGGCCGGAATCGCAGCGTGACGTCGGCGAGGACCGGTGCGTCGTCGCGGTCCACGACGGTCGCCGCGATGGTCAGCGCGTCGTCCTGCCGCCAGATGCGTGTTCGGATCGTTTCGCCGGGGTAGAGCACGCCTGCGAATCGGGCGCGGAATCCGGTGACCCGGCGCGCGTCGGCGTCCAGCACGGTGTCGGTCGCGGTTTTGCAGACAATGCCGTAGGTGCACAGCCCGTGGAGGATAGGCGCGGGAAAACCGGCCGCGCGGGCGAATTCGGGGTCGGAGTGCAACGGGTTGCGGTCCCCGCACATCCGGTAGAGCAGTGCCTGCTGCGGCAGCGTGGGCGTGGTGACGTCGAAATCGGGTGTCCGGTCCGGCAACTCGGTCTTGGTGCTGGGTCCGCGCTCGCCGCCGAAGCCGCCCTCGCCCTTGGCGAAGATCGATGACCGCGCCGTCCACAGCGGCGCTCCGTCGGAACCGGTAACGGTGTGTTCCTGCACCACCACCGCCGCCGAGCCCTTATCCCAGATCTCCGCGATCCGACCGGTGCTGGTCGCCTTGCCCGCGGCGGGGATCGGCCGATGCACTTCGATCTCCTGGTGACCGTGCACCACCTTCGCCAGATCGATATCGATGCCGGGGAAGCTCACTTTCGGCGGCTCGGTCTCGTGCAGCGTCGGCGCGACGGTCGCGAAGGTCGGCAGCACCTGTGGTTCCCGATCGTCGAGGTAGCGCAGTTCGGCCGGGTCGGTCCAGCGCGCTCCCGCGCCGAGACCGAGCTGGTAGAGCTGCACGTCCGACGGCGTCCAGGCGAATTCCCGGCTGGGCAGCTCCGCGCCGAGCGCGGTCTTCGGGTCGATGGGCATCACTTCTCCTTGTGCATGATTGTGGACGAATCCGGGCTGGCGTGTTGCGCCGGGACGCACCGGATCTTCATGTCGCGGACCTGCCGCCACGGATCAATCCTGCAGGCCGTGACACCGGCCCGGCTCTGCTTTGTCCGCTCGGCGGGACGGATTCGGCCCGTGTGGCCAGGCCTGGGTGTCGAGCCGTGACATCACCTCACGCCCCGGCGATGGCCGTGGCAGGCTGTTCCTTCTTGCGCTCGGCGATGTCCAGGACCGCCAGATAGCCGAAGGTGAGCGCGGGGCCGATGGTGGCGCCGGGGCCCGCGTAGGTGTGGCCCATCACCGGGGCGCTGACGTTGCCCGAGGCATACAGGCCCTCGATGACGGTCTCGTCCTCGCGCAGCACCCGGCCCGCGGTATCGGTGACCAGGCCGCCCTTGGTACCGAGATCGCCGGGCACGATCTTCGCCGCGTAGAACGGCCCCTCCACCAGCGCGGCCAAGCACGGGTTCGGCTTGATCGTCGGGTCGCCGTAGTACTTGTCGTAGGCGCTGTCTCCGCGGTGGAAGTCCTCGTCCAGGCCGGTGGCCGCGAAGCCGTTGAACCGTTCGACGGTCGCGGCCAGGTTCTGCTCCGGCACGCCGATCTTCGCGGCCAGTTCGGCTAGCGTCGGCGCCTGCACGATGAGGTCGTTTTCCATCCAGCGGGACGGAAACCGCTGGCCGGGCTGTAGCCCCGCGAAGATGTAGCGGTTGCGGTAGCGCTGGTCGAACACCAGCCAGGCGGGGATGTTCTCGCCGGGGCCATCGCCCTGGCCGTACTCGCCGCCGTACATGGTGTGCACGGCCTCGACGTAAGGAGCGGACTCATTTCCGAAACGCTTCCCGTCGGCGTTCACGATGATGCAGCCGGGCAGATTGCGCTCCGCCAGGCAGAACCAGGGCTTGCCGCCCTTGAAGATCGTCGGCCCCCACCAGGCGTCGGCCATGATGTCGACGGCGGCACCGAGTTCGAGACCGGCGTTGATGCCGTCGCCGGTGTTGGCGGGCGCGCCGGTGGTCCATTCGGTGGTGATGGGCTCGCGCTGGTAGGCATGCCGCATCTCCGGGTTGTGCTCGAAGCCGCCGGTGGCCAGCACGACGCCGTAGCGAGCAGCGAAGTGGACGGTCTCCCCCTCATGTTCGGCCTCGACGCCGGTGACCCGGTCGTCCTCGACGATCAGCCGGGTCAGCGGAGTGTTCAGCAGCAGCGGCACGTCCGCCTCCAGCAGCCCCTTGCGCAGCGCGGCGGCCAGCGCCTGCCCCATGCCGAGCAGATGCTTGCCGGTGATCCGGGCCCAGGTGGTGCGCGCGCCGACCCGCATGGCGCGCAGCATGCCGCGCGGATGCCGCCGGATGAGGTTGAGCTGCTTGAAATCGGCCTGGGTGACCACGACGTTCAGCGGCGTCTTGCTGTAGGGCGGTTCCAGATTGAAGCGCTCCGCGCCGAGGATCTTGGCGTCGAACGGCCTCGGTTCACAGGAGCGTCCCTCGGCGCGGCCGCCGGGCGCCTCGGGGTAGTAGTCGGAGTAGCCCGGCACCCAGCGCATCTTCAGCGGCGTGTGATCGAGCACGAAGTCGAAGGCTTCGGCGCCGCGGTCGATGTAGGTGTCGATCCGTTCCTTGGGCACGACGTCACCGATGATGCTGTGCAGGTACGTCCGCGCGTCCTCGCGGTCGTCGGGCCGACCGGACGCACGCAACGCCTTGTTGCCCGGGATCCACACGCCGCCGCCGGAGCGTGCGGTCGACCCGCCGTAGTGTGCGGCTTTTTCGATGACCACCACGCTCAGCCCGTGCTGGGCCGCGGTGAGGGCGGCGGTCATGCCGGCGGCGCCGCTGCCGACCACCACCACGTCGTATTCCCGATCAGTCATGTAGAACACGTTATAGAATGGACGCGCCATTGGTCTATGTTGTGTGGCAGAAGACTTGCTCGACGTTCCATTTGTCGAGGAAACTTGTTTCAGTTTCGGACCGGAGTGAGGAACATGGGCCTCGAATGGGACCTGGCCACCGACGTTGTCGTGGTCGGATACGGCGCCGCGGGTGCGGCCGCCGCGCTGGAGGCGACCGCGGCGGGCGCGCAGGTGCTCGTGCTGGAGCGGTTCGCGGGAGGCGGTGCGTCGGCGCTGTCCGGCGGCATCATCTACGCGGGCGGCGGGACCTCGGTGCAGCGTGCGGCGGGGGTCGAGGACACGCCGGAAGCGATGTACGCCTATCTGGAGCGCGAGGTCGGCGACGCGGTCACCCCTGCGACGCTGCGCCGGTTCGTCGAGGAAAGCCCGGCACTGATCGAGTGGCTGAAGGGGCACGGCGTTCCGTTCGAAGCCTCGCTGTGCCCATACAAGACCTCCTATCCGAACGACCGCTACTACCTGTACTACTCCGGCAGCGAGATCTCCGGGGCGTTCCGGGATATCCCGGCCGCCCAGCGCGGACATCGGGTGAAGGGCCGGGGTACCTCCGGCAAGAAGCTCACCGGCCCGCTCGCGGCCGCCGCGTCCCGGCTCGGCGTGCACGTCGAAACCCTCACGCGAGCTATCCGATTGATCAGCGACGGCACCGGTGCGGTGATCGGCGTGGAATGCCACACGCTGCGTGACGCGCCCGGACGGGTGCGAGACCGTTACACCCGTTTGGCGAATATCGCGGCCAAGCCGGGCATCTACTACCCACCGCTGCGCCGAAGGCTGGAACGGCGGATGGCCGGGCTGGAACGCCGGTACGGCACCACGATTCGCGTCCTGGCCAGGCGCGGGGTGGTGCTCAGCGCGGGCGGCTTCATCGCCAATCGCGACATGGTGCGGCTGTACGCACCCGCCTACCGTGGCGGTCTCGCGCTCGGCACCACGGGTGACGACGGCAGCGGCATTCTCATGGCACAGCAGGTCGGCGCGGCCGTCGACCGCATGGACAACATCTCCGCATGGCGATTCCTCCTGCCACCGAGTGCTTTCACCGGCGCACTGCTGGTTGACGCCGCCGGTCGGCGGGTCATCGACGAGACACGCTACGGTGCCGCCGTCGGTCACGCGCTGATCACCGAGCACGGCGGCAAGGGCTGGCTGCTGGCCGACAACGCGTTGCTGCGCTCCGCGATCGGGCAGATCGGCAAGCAGGGCGCTTGGTTCCAGCGCGGGCAGTTCGAGACCATGCGGCGCACCGCGGTTCGCGGCGCCACGCTGGAAGAAGCCGCGGCCAAGGCGGGTATCGACCCCGCGGGGTTGCGCGCGACGGTCGAGGCGCACAACACCGCGATCGAGACCGGCGCCCCCGATCCGGTCGGCAAGCCCGCGGAGTTCACCGAACCGGTCGGCAGCGGCCCGTACTGGCTGTTGGATGTGGGCATCAAACCGAGCCTGACCAATCCGTGCCCCATGCTCACCCTCGGCGGCGTCGTCGTGGACGAGCGGTCCGGCGCGGTCAAATCGACCGAAGGCACGGATATTCCGGGGCTCTTCGCGGCCGGCCGCACCGCGATCGGCATCTGCTCGAAGTCCTACGTCAGCGGTCTGTCGCTGGCCGACTGCGTCTTCTCCGGCCGCAGGGCCGGCCGGTCCGCGGCGGGCGAGCAGGTCTCGGCGCTCGATCAAGCAACTGTGGAAGGAAACTAGCGTGCTGTCCGACACGGTACGAACCGAACTGGCCGACGAACTCGAACGCGCCGAGCGCGAGCGGGTGGCGATCGATCCGCTGATCGCCAGGCATCCCGAGATCGACGTGGTCGACGCCTACGAGATCCAGTTGATCAACATCCGGCGCAGGCTCGACGGCGGCGCCCGCATTGTCGGGCACAAAGTGGGCCTGTCCTCGAAGGCCATGCAGCAGATGATGGGCGTCGACGAGCCCGACTACGGTCATCTGCTCGCGGAAATGGAAGTCTACGAAGACGTTCCGGTCGAAGCGGGCCGCTACCTGTTCCCCCGCGTCGAGGTGGAGGTCGGCTTCCTGCTCGGCGCGGATCTACCCGGAGCCGACTGCACCGAGGAGGACGTGCTCGCCGCCACGGTCGCCTTCGCACCCGCCATCGAGCTGATCGACTCGCGGATCAAGGACTGGAACATCGGCCTGGCCGACACCATCTCCGACAACGCGTCCTCCGCCGGTTTCGTGCTCGGCGCCCAGCGTGTGGCCCCCGCGGACATCGACGTCAAGGCGATCGACGCGGTGCTCACCCGCAACGGCGAGGTGGTCGCCGAGGGCCGCAGCGACGCCGTGCTCGGCGATCCCGTGATAGCGGTCGCCTGGCTGGCGCGCAAGGTCGCGAGCTTCGGCGTCCGGCTGAAAGCGGGTGACATCGTGCTACCCGGGTCGTGCACCCGCGCCATCGACGCCCGCCCGGGCGACGCATTCCACGCCGAGTTCGCCGGACTCGGTTCTGTCCGTCTGCAATTCACTTAGGGAGGCTGTCGTGTCCGCGAACGGGACCGTCACCGCCGCGATCGTCGGGTCCGGCAATATCAGTACCGATTTGCTCTACAAACTGCTGCGCTCGGCGAAGATCCAGCCGCGCTGGATGATCGGGATCGACCCGGACAGCGAAGGTCTGAAGCGGGCCCGCGGGCTGGGGCTGGAGACCTCGCACGAGGGCGTCGACTGGCTGCTCCGGCAGTCCGAACTGCCGGACCTGATCTTCGAGGCAACCTCGGCCTACGTGCACCGTGCCGCTGCCCCGCGTTACGCCGAAGCAGGCATCCGGGCCGTAGATCTCACACCCGCCGCCGTCGGGCCCGCCGTGGTGCCGCCGGTGAACCTCGGCGCCAACCTCGACGCGCCGAACGTCAACATGATCACCTGCGGCGGGCAGGCGACGATCCCGATCGTCGCCGCGGTGTCGCGGGTGGTCCCGGTGCCGTACGCGGAGATCGTCGCGTCGGTGTCATCGGTCTCCGCGGGACCGGGAACACGCGCGAACATCGACGAGTTCACCAAGACCACCAGCCGTGGCGTGGAGACCATCGGCGGTGCGCAGCGCGGCAAGGCGATCATCATCCTGAACCCGGCCGAGCCGCCGATGATCATGCGCGACACCATTTTCTGCGCCATTCCCGATGACGCCGACACCGACGCGATCGCCGACTCCATCCACCGGATGGTCGCCGACATCCAGCAGTACGTGCCGGGCTACCGGCTGCTCAACGAGCCGCAGTTCGACGAGCCGTCGGTAGTGTCCGGTGGCATGGCCAAGGTGTCGGTGTTCGTCGAGGTGGAGGGCGCGGGCGACTTCCTGCCGCCGTACGCGGGCAACCTCGACATCATGACCGCCGCCGCCACGCAGGTGGGCGAGGTCATCGCGGAACAGATCACCTCGGCCCGGGTGTAAAGGAGTTATCGACATGGTCTATTCAGCAGAACTCGACATCCGCGTCACCGACACCTCGCTGCGCGACGGATCGCATCACAAGCGCCACCAGTTCACCGCCACCGAGGTCCGCGACATCGTGGCCGCGCTGGACGGCGCGGGCGTTCCGGTGATCGAGGTGACCCACGGCGACGGACTCGGGGGCTCGTCGTTCAACTACGGCTTCTCCAAGACGCCGGAACAGGAACTGGTCACCATCGCCGCCGAGACGGCCAAGCGGGCGAAGATCGCCGTGCTGATGCTGCCGGGTGTCGGCGTGACGGAAGACATCAAGATCTCCCAGGACAACGGCGCGTCCATCTGCCGCATCGCCACTCACTGCACCGAAGCCGACGTGTCGATCCAGCACTTCGGCCTCGCGCGCGAACTCGGGCTGGAAACGGTCGGCTTCCTGATGATGTCGCACACCCAGCCGCCCGAGGTGCTGGCCAAGCAGGCACGCATCATGGCCGACGCTGGTTGCCAGTGCGTCTACATCGTCGACTCCGCCGGAGCTCTCCTGCTGGAACAGGTTTCCGACCGCGTCGCCGCGCTGGTGGCCGAACTCGGCGGGGACGCCCAAGTCGGTTTCCACGGTCACGAGAACCTCGACTTGGCCGTGGCCAACTCCGTCTACGCCATCCGCGCGGGTGCCACCCAGATCGACGGCAGTGCACGCCGTTTCGGTGCCGGCGCGGGCAATACACCGGTCGAAGCGCTGGTCGGCGTGTGCGACAAGCTCGGCATCAAGACCGGTATCGACTTCTTCGCCATCGCCGACGCCGCCGAAGACGTCGTCCGTCCCGCGATGCCGCAGGAATGCCTGCTGGACCGTCAGGCCCTGATGATGGGCTACGCGGGCGTCTACTCCAGCTTCCTCAAGCACGCCGAACGTCAAGCCGAGCGCTACGGCGTCTCCGCCGCCGAAATGCTCGTCCGCGCGGGCAAGCGCAAACTCGTCGGCGGGCAAGAGGATCAGTTGATCGACATCGCCCTGGAACTCCAGCGGGAGAAGGCAACAGTGTCCGCCTGACGGCGATATGCGGGTCGCGAACGGAATATCCACCGTCCGCGGCCCGCTCGCCGCCTCCGAGCGTGGACGCGCTCGTTGCGTATTGGCCGACATCAAGCCTGCCGGAGGACGGTGGCTCGGACTGGAGGCTCGAGCACGACCGCGGTCACGGCCCGCCGTACGGCCTCAGTTCCCGGTCGCCGGGTGCGCGACGGGCCGCCGCGCCCTGGATCACCAGGGCGAACAGCACCACGATCAGGACCGGTGCCACCACGGGCGCCCAGGTAAGACGCAGCGGGATCAGTGCGGCGCCGACCGCGACCGCCGCGAAGCCGACCGCGCCGACCACGGACGGGATGGTGGTGGGCACCACGCCGTGCGGCGCGGTCACCGTCGCGGCATTGAGCAGATAGGTCGTGGCCACCAATCCCGTTGCCGCGGAGGCAAGTACGCCCCCGTCGGCGACCGCGAGCACACCCGCCGCGAGCAGCACCGCGCACACCGCCGGCGGCCGGTACCACCAGCCGAGCGCGACCAGGATCAGGGCGGGCACGCCGACCAACGGCTCCAGCAGCGCCACCGACGCCACCAGCAGCACCCCGGAGAGAACGGCGAGGAATCGGGTCATCGGCGCACCCGCACCGTCCTGCGGTGCTCCGGGAGCACGCGCATGATCTGATCCAGACGGGCATCCTGCGGCCAGGCCACGATGTCGACGCCGACGGTGCCCATGTCCCGGTACATCGCGGCGCGCTCGAGCTGCCACATCTTGGCCAGGATCGGGTCGAGGTCTTCGCGGAACGGGGTACCGCGCAGGACATCCACCACGACCACCACGTGCCCGCGCTTGCGCAGGTCGATCAGCGCGAGCGCGAACTGGGTGTCCAGCAGCGTGGAGAACGCCACCACGATCGCACCGAGCGGCACGGCCGCGTGCGGCGCGAGGGTACCGGTGGTCGGAATGTGCTCGTCGCCGACGTCGAGCACGGTGTCGACGATGCGGTAGAACTGGCGGCGTCCGATATCCGGCCGAAGCCAGCGCGGCGCCTGGCCCAGGCACACCACCGCGGTCCGGTCGCCCGCCTGCAACGTCGACTGCACCACCTGCGCCGCGCCGCGCACCGACAATTCCAGCGAGTCGGTGGCCGGCCCCGGCGCCTGCTGCGAGGTGTCCACCAGCACGACGACATCCGCGGAACGGTTGGTCAGTCGTTCGGTGACGTACAGTCGCCCGCGCCGCGCGCTCACCGGCCAGTTCACGATGCGCAACTGGTCGCCGGGAGCGTAGGCGCGGATGTCGGCGTACTCGACGCCGGGGCCGTGCCTGCGGGTCAGGTGGATGCCCAGCCGCTCGGGAAGCTCGGTGCGCGGCAAGCGCATCCGCTGCGGATCGGTGATCGGGTAGACGAACAGCTCACCCGCGGGCAACACGGCCGTGGCGATCGCGAGTCCCGCCGGGCTCAGCGCCGACACGCGCACCGAAACGGGGTAGCGGCCCCACCGATCCGCCGTGAGCGATAGGCGCAGACCGGCGGGCGCGACGCCGGAATCGCTGGCCTCCTCGACCCGGAGCCCGAGTCCGGGAATCAGCCGCGGTTTCAGCCGCAGCAGTGCGTGCCCCTTCTCGACGAAGGCGGCGACGGTGAGCGTCACCTCCTCGGATTCGAAACAGCGCAGCGTGCCGCCGCCGTCGACCTGGATCCTGGTCGCGGACTGCTGCCACGGCGCAGTGGCCAGCACGCCGAGCAACGGCGCGGCGAACACGACCAGCTGCCACCTGCCCAGGATCACCGCCAGCACCAGGGCCGCCGCGGCGCACACCGCGAGCATGAAGACCAGCGGTGCGGGCCGCCACCGCAATTCGGCGTCGACCGCGGAGCTGGCGTCGCGATGCCTCATGTCACGCTGGCGCGCGGGACCGGCAGACGGCGCAACAGTTCGGTGATCACGTCCTCGCCGCGGATGCGGCGCACCCACATCTCCGGCCGCAGCGTGATCCGGTGCGCCATCGCCGGAACGGCCAGCGCCTTCACGTCTTCGGGGACCACGTAGTCGCGGCCGAGCAGCAGCGCCCGCGCCCTGGACATCTGCACGAGGTCGAGCTCGGCGCGCGGACTCGCGCCCACCTCTACCTGCGGATGTCCCCTGGTCGCCGTGGCCAGCGCGACGACATAGCTGACCACGTCGGGGTGCACGGTCACGTATTCGACCGACTGCCGCATCTCCAGCAGACCGTTCGCGTCCACGACCTGGTTGACCTGCGGCTGCTGCGCTCCGCGCTCGAGCCTTCGCCGGATCATCTGGGTCTCGTCCTGTTCGGACAGGTACCCCAGGCGCAGCTGGATGGCGAACCGGTCGAGCTGGGCTTCCGGCAACGGGTAGGTGCCTTCGTACTCGATCGGGTTGTCGGTGGCCAGCACGACGAACGGCTGCGGAAGCAGGAAGGTCTCGCCGTCGATGCTGACCTGTCCCTCCGCCATCGCCTCCAGGAGCGCGGCCTGGGTCTTCGGCGGAGTGCGGTTCACCTCGTCGGCCAGCAGCACGTTGGTGAACACCGGCCCGCGCCGGAAGGCGAACCGGCCGGAGGACATGTCGTAGATGGTCGATCCGAGCAGGTCGGCGGGCAGCAGGTCGGGGGTGAACTGCACGCGGGTGAACTGCAACCCGAGCGCGGCGGCGAACGACCTCGCGATGAGCGTCTTGCCGAGGCCGGGCAGGTCCTCGATCAACACGTGCCCGCCGGACAGCACCGCGATCATGATCAACTGCAACTCGTCCTGTTTGCCGACCACGACCCGGGACAGTTCCCGGAGCACGGCCTCACTGCGCTGGACGGTGACATCCATCGGCATCGTCATTTGTGTACTCGCACTTGCCTCAACCCATTTCACATTCTCTGCAGGCGGCTCAGGATCTCGTCCAGCGCCGCACGTCCCGGTGCCCTGCTGGTCTGATCACGTAGCGCCGAATTGGCCGGATCCACCCATCGCCACAGTTCGGGGCCGAATTGGTGGATACCCGCCGCTTCGACCGCCCTGCGGTTCTTCGCCACCCGCTGACCGGCGGACAGTTCGAACTCCTTGGCCAGCAACGGACGCAAGTGGCGGTCCCACTCCGCGCGGGTGCCATCCGCGCGGTCCGCGAGCATCTGCGCCCTGGCGTGCCAGCGCTGCAACATCTCCGCGGGACCGTTCTCCATCTCGTCTATTTCGGGTTCCTCCCCGGCGCCGGACCGGTCGAGCAACGACCAGACCAGCCAGCCCAGCGCCATCGCCACCGGGATACCCGCGACGATCAGCAGCAACCCGCGCGCTCGCTCCACGGCCACCAACTCGACCACCGCGACGGCGATCACGCAGGTGATCACGGCCGCCACCCGGGTCATGCCGGATCCTTTCTCGCATGACCGGGGGCCATGCGTGGTGACGTGAGCTGCCGCCTCCGGGCCTGACCGATCATGCGGCGCTCTTTCCGGCACGGCCAGGGCCCGGGCGTCGTGACGCAAGCCGCCGCGCCGGGGGCCGCCGGATCACGCGGGCACCTCCCCTTGCAGGTCGGCGAGCACGATGCGCAGCAGTTGCTGGGCACGCATGCGCTGCCACTCGAGCATGGCGTGCGGACTGAATCTGGCCTCCTCGAACAGCGCGACCAGCTCGCGCGCGGACGCGTCGTGCAGCGCGCCCCGTTCGAACGCGCGGGCCAGTACCTCCATCGGAGTGTCCGAGATCAGCGGAGCGGCGGACCGGCCGGAGGCGAGGCCGCGCTCCATCGCGACATAGCAGGCGATGATCGCGGTGCGCGGGTCCTGGCCGGGCGCGTTCATCGCGGCAAGGCCCATCTCGGCCGCGCGAGCCAGCGAGTCCACCACGGTGGGCGCCCCTGGTGCGGCGGGCCCCGGGGCGGGCACCGGTTTGCGCCGGGACGCCACCGTGACCACGACCAGGCCGGTCAGGGCCACTGTCACCAACCCTGCGGCGGCTATACCGGCCAGCACCAGAGCCATCCCGGTCAGTTCCGACGACTCCGGGCCGGGTTCGGTCGGCGCGGGTGTCCCGAACTCCGGCGGGGCACCCGTAGTTGTGGCGGGCGCCGCCGGGCGCGCCGGCTCGCTCGGACCGCTCGCGCCGATGAAGTAGATCGCGGATCCGGCGGCGACCAGCAGGGCGAACATCGCCAGCGCCCCGAGCACCGCCAAGCCCATCCGCCCGAGCCGCCACTGCTGGCGCTCTTCGGCACGTTCCGGCTCGGGCATGGCCAGCGGCAGGCGATGCTGGCTGGCGATCACACCCGCCAGCAGGATCACCATCGATACGGTGAGCAAGACCGGCATGAGCGCGACCGACACCGCGGACGGAACACGCCGTTGCGGCTCGGCTTCGATAATTCCTGGGATGTATCCGCGCAGGGCGATGACGGCAAGCGCCAGCAGCGTGATCAGCACGATCACGCGCGATATCGGCGCTCGCGCCCGGGTCACTGCGTTACCACCACATCTGAGTACTGCACAAAGCAGCCACATAGTTACATGCCGGGCGGTCCGCTCGGGATGGAATCGAATACTTCGGAGTTCCTCCTCTTAAACCGCCCCGGTAGTGGGAACATCGCGCCGCACCGCAGGAACGGCGACTACCGGGCCACAGCGGGCGCGCGTTGGGACAATTCACAAAGTCGGCTTGTCAAACGTGAGATATCCGGCACTCCATGAACGTCCTGGACCAGCTCATGCAGCGCCGCGGCCGCGACCACGGTGAGTTCACAGTCGGCGTCATAGAGGACATCGATCACGTTCACCAATCGCATCGCCTGGTCCGGCGGAACTTCCTCGAGCAGAGGGATATCTCGGATTTCCCAGCGCTGAAAACGTTGGGCAAGTACAACATAATCAGCCGCGGAGGTTGGTACACC
Source organism: Nocardia sp. NPDC051787 (assembly GCF_040681325.1). Lineage (NCBI taxonomy): Bacteria > Bacillati > Actinomycetota > Actinomycetes > Mycobacteriales > Nocardiaceae > Nocardia > Nocardia sp. NPDC051787. The sequence goes on along the minus strand of NZ_JBFAYO010000034.1, from coordinate 24,917 downwards.
ACACAAATCGGCGAAGTCGATGACAAGGGTGCCATCGGCGGCAATGGCGCGTAATGTCCGTGCGCCGATGAATATCTCGACATTCCCAGAGCCATCGGATAGCGCCTCGACGTCATGCGACGTGCGTCGCTCCGGAGGCACGATGTATCGCCCGGCGGCGAATCCCGTTCGGCAATCCTTTCGAGAGTTCAGAGCGCGATAGTCGATCGGGCCGTCAACCGACACCACGTCCATGCGCGCCAGAATGCGTTCGATCGCCGGCACGAACCGGTCGTGGAACAACGGGTTGGGCAGTAGCTCATGCGGTGGATAGTTCGACGTCACCACCAAGACGACGCGACGGGCGAACAGCACGTCCAGCAGCCGTGCGATGAGCATCGCGTCGCCGATGTCGTGCACGTGGAACTCGTCGAAACAGATCAGCAGAGCGTCGCCGAGCAGCTCATCCACCGCGGCGTCGATCGAGCCGGATTCGTGTGCCGCAGCGTGCAGCCGGGCGAAGAACTGGTGAAAGTGGTAGCGCCGCTTGCGCTCCGAGGCGATCTCGGCGAAGAACCGGTTCATCAGCATGGTTTTGCCGCGCCCCGGCCTGCCGTGCAGGTAGATGCCGCGATGGCGCCGGATCGGCGTGCCACGCCGATCGAGCAACTCACGCAGCCGCGCCGCCGTCCGCACCTGATCGGCATCCCACTGCATCACGCCGGGTTCCATGACACCTCCTCGTCCTCTACATTTGTAGAGGACGGCCCGACCGGTGGCCAGGAAAGGTGATCATGTCCACAATCGACCGGCGTGTGCTGCTCGTCGACACCGCCATCGAGCTGATCGCGACGCGAGGAATCCGCTCGCTCACCCACCGCGCGCTGGACACCGCGCTCGACCTGCCTGCCGGTTCGTCCTCTTACTACTTCCGCACCAGACGCGCACTGCTCGTTGGCATCGCGGACCGCATCGCCGAGCGCTCACGCGCCGACTTCACCGCCGCCGGACCGAGCTTGGAGATCTCCGGCACGGGGGACACCGCGCTCGATCCCGACCTGGCCGGACGCGCGATCGCGATGTGGGTCGATCGGCTGCTCGCCGAACGTGGCAACCACTTGATCGCCCGGCATGCGTTGCTCGCGGAACTACGCGCGGACGCCGAACTGCGCGCCCGACTCGCGCACAGCTTGTTCTCCGTCGAGCATGCACGAGAACTTTTCCGCGCCAAAGGTTCCGCCGACCCGGAGACCGCCGCCGCCGACTTCGTCGCCGTGCTAGAGGGCGCGGTCTTCGACCGCTTCACCGGAAACCGCACGCATCTCGCGCCCGGCAGCCGGGCCAGCGTCGACCAGCTCACGAACCTGCTGTCGGTTTACCTGCGCGCCCGTTGAGGGATACCGAATCCGCGTCAGCGCCAGCCTCGTTCGGAATACCTCTCGCCGCGGGCACGCGCACGAATCGCCGCCAGCGGGTATTCGATGATGTCCTCCGGCAGCTCGTCCAACGGAAACCAGCGCAGCTCGTAGCAGTTGTCCGGCTCCTGGTTGACCGGCTCGCCGACCCACCGTGACGTCTCGAAGAACACCCCGAGCCGTGCTTCCCGGCCGGCCGCGACCACGTGCGCGACGTGCACGAAGCTCAGATCGTCCGGATCGATCTCGACCCCGGTCTCCTCACGCGCCTCCCGTACCGCCCCGGCCGTCGCCGACTCTCCCGCCTCCAGCCTGCCCGCCGGGAGATGCCACCGTCCGTCGAACTCGTCCGCGCTGCGCCGCCTGCTCAGCAACAGCTCGTGGCCGTGCAGTAACAGAACGTGCACATCCACCAGATGCCGATCCGTCACCGCCTCAACCTAACGCTTGGTGTCACCCGGCCGAAGCACCTTCACCGCGAGAAGCGAATCCGGCTCAGGTGCACGAAGACGGCGACTAGTCGGTGTTGCCGGAGAGGACCAGGCCGGAGGTCGGCACACCGGTACCCGCGGTGACCAGGATGTTCTCCAGGTTCTCCACCGGGTTGACCGAGGTGCCGCGGATCTGCCGGACGGCTTCGGCGATGCCGTTCATGCCGTGGATGTAGGCCTCGCCGAGTTGTCCGCCGTGGGTGTTCAGCGGCAGGCGTCCGCCGATCTCGATGGCGCCGTCGGCGATGAAGTCCTTCGCCTCGCCGCGCGCGCAGAAGCCGAGTTCCTCCAGCTGCATGAGCACGAACGGGGTGAAATGGTCGTAGAGGATGGCGGCCTGCATGTCCTGCGGACGCAACCCGCTCTGCGCCCACAGTTGGTCGCCGACCAGGCCCATCTCCGGCAGACCGGTCATGGCGTCGCGGTAGTAGCTGGTCATCACGTACTGGTCGGCGCCGGAACCCTGGGCCGCGGCGGCGATCACGGCGGGGCGCTGCGGCAGGTCGCGAGCGCGCTCGACGCTCGTGACCACGATCGCGACGCCGCCGTCGGACTCCTGGCAGCAGTCCAGCAGGTGCAGCGGCTCGGCGATCCAGCGGGAATTCTGGTGCTCGTCCAGCGTGATCGGCTTGCCGTAGAAGAAGGCGGCCGGGTTCACCGCGGCGTGCTTGCGGTCGGCGACCGCGACCCGTCCGAAATCCGCGCTGGTGGCCCCGTAGACGTGCATGTAGCGCCGAGCCACCATCGCCACCTGCGCGGCCGGTGTGCCCAGCCCCTGCGGGTAGGACCACCCCGCGTCGATGCCCGACGAGGTCGGCGCCGTGGCCAGCGCCGTGGAGAACTGCCCGAACCGCGACACCGAACGCTCGTTGAACGCGCGATAGGCCACCACCACGTCGGCGATGCCGGTGGCCACCGCCATGGCCGCCTGCTGAACGGTGGCGCAGGCCGCGCCGCCGCCGTAACCGATGTGGCTGAAGAAGGTCAGCCGCGGAATCCCGACCGCCCTGGCCACCGCGGCCTGGGTGTTGGTGTCCATGGTGAACGTGGTCAAGCCGTCCACGTCGGCCGCGGTCAAGCCCGCGTCCGCCAGCGCCGCGGTGACCGCCTCGGCGGCCAGCCGCAGTTCGCTGCGCCCGGAGTCCTTGGAGAAATCGGTCGCGCCGATGCCGACGATGGCCGCGCGGCCGGAAATCTGCCCATCCGTCGCCCGGCCGTCGCCCCTCATCGAATCGCTGCGCGATGCCGGCTCAGTCATGGTTATCAGCCCTCCGCAACGCGATGACGGCCGTGGCCGTGATGTGGTCGCCGAGGCTGTCCTTGCCGACCACGTCGATGTGAATGTCGTCGTTTTCCAGGGCGGTCACCGTGCCGGTGAGGGTCAGCGTGTCCCCCGCGTACAGCGGAACACCCAGGCGCAGCGCGAGCGACTTCACGATCGCCCGTGGACCGGCCCAGTCGGTGACGAAGCGCTGCACGAGACCGGTGTCGGTGAGGATGTTGACGAAGATGTCCTTGGAGCCGCGGGCGACGGCCTTGTCCCGGTCGTGGTGCACGTCCTGGAAGTCCCGGGTGGCCAGCGCGGTGCTGATCACGAACGTCGGATCGGCGGTGATCACCAGCTCGGGCAGCACGGTGCCGACCCGCACACTCTCCGGTTCGACGGTGTTCACGAGACCACCTGCCAGAACGGCAGGGTCGCCTCGTCGTCCAGCTTCTCGAAGCCCACCTCGACCGGCAGGCCGACCCGCACCTCGGCGGGATCTATGCCGCGCAGTTCCCCGAGCATGCGCACGCCCTCCTCCAATTCGACCAGCGCGACCACGAACGGCAGCTGCCGTCCCGGCACCTTCGGCGCGTGGTGCACGACGTAACTGAACACGCTGCCGTGCCCGGAAGCGACCACGTAATCGGTCGGCTTCGACTTGTCCTGCCAGATGGCCGGAATGGGCGGGTGCCGCAGCGATCCGTCCGGCAGCCGCTGAATCCGCAGCTCGCCGACCTTGGTTCCCTCCCAGAAGAATTCGGTGTCCAGGGAAACCAGCGGCTTGACCCGCTCGCCCGCCGCGGGCTTCGGCGCCGCGGTTCCCGGCGCGAATTTCAGCAGCCGGAACAGCATCTCGGCGACCACCTCGTCACCGACACGCCAGGTGGTCCGGAAGGTGACGAACCAACCCTCGCCCAGCGCGGTCCGTTTCGGACCGCGGATGTCCGAAAGCCTGCTGGTCACCGAAACCTGTTCGCCCGCATTGAGATAGCGATGGTAGGTCTGCTGGCAGTCGGTGGCGACCACGGAGGTGTAGCCTGCGGCGTCGAGCAGTTCGGTGACCGCACCCATCGGGTCGTCGGCGGGCCGGGAACCCTTCAGCCCGAACATGGTCCACACCTGAGCCATCGCGGGCGGGGCGACGACGCCGGGATGCCCAGCGGCGCGAGCCGCCGCCTCGTCGACGTAGATGGGGTTGGCATCGCCGAGGGCCTCGACCCAATTGTGGATCATCGGCTGATTCACCGGATCACGCCCGAAACGGGGCGCGCACTCGCCCGCCGCTCGGATGGCCTCAGCTGCCGCGATGATCGCTTCCGGAGTTGTTGTTTCCGGCACGCGCGACTCCTTCACTGATTATCTGGGGACTCGCGGCAACCGCAGTCCGGACGAGGCGACCAGTTCTCGCATCACCTCGTTGACGCCGCCGCCGAAGGTCACTACGAGGTTCTGCTTGGTCCGGCGATCGAGCCAGGTGGACAGCTCTGCGGTCGCAGCGTCGGCTTGGTCGCCGTAGCGGCCGACGATCTCCTCGGCGAGCCTGCCCGCCTCCTGCAGCGACTCGGTGGAGAAGACCTTGGTGGCCGAGGCGTCGGCGATCACCTGTGCCTGGTCCCCGTCGACCGTCCCTGCCACCTGCCAATTCAGCAGTTCGTTCAGCCGGGCCATGGCGTGCATCCGCCCGAGCGAGCGCCGCACGTCGAGTTCGCCGAGCACACCGCGCGCCTGCGCCCAGTCGCGGACCCGGTCGTAGAGCTGCTCGATCTTGCCCGACGGCCCCAGGCTCACCCGCTCGTGGTTGAGCTGCGTCGTGATCAGCTTCCAGCCCTCGTTCTCCGCGCCGACCAGCATGTTCGCCGGAACCCGGACGTTGTCGAAGTAGGTCGCGTTGGTGTGGTGCGCGCCGTCGCAGGTGATGATCGGCGTCCACGAGTAGCCGGGGTCGGTGGTGTCCACGATCAGGATGGTGATGCCGCGATGACGCGACTCGGCGGTGCCGGTGCGGCAGGCCAGCCAGACGTAGTCCGCCTCGTGCGCGCCGGTGGTGAAGACCTTCTGCCCGTTCACGATCCAGTCCCCGGACTCGTCGCGCACGGCAGAGGTTCGCAGCGACGCCAGGTCGGTGCCGGCCTCGGGTTCGGAGTAGCCGATCGCGAAATGGATATCGCCGGTGAGGATTCCGGGCAGGAACTTCTGCTTCTGTTCCTCGGTGCCGAACTGCTGCAGCGTCGGACCGACCGTCAGCAGGGTCACCAGCGGAAGCGGGACATCGGCCCGAACCGCCTCGTTGAAGAAGACCTGCTGTTCGACCGGCCCGAAGCCCTGGCCGCCGTACTCCTTCGGCCAACCGACGCCGAGCCAGCCGTCGCGTCCCATCCTCCGCACCACCGCGCGGTAGGCGTCGCCGTGCCGGTTCACCGCCATCTCGGCCTCCTCCTCGGGAGTCACGAGGTCGGCGAAATAGGCGCGCAACTCGTCGCGCAACCGGCGCTGCTCGGCGGTCAGGTCGATGAACATCTTGCCCCCAAACGATCGAGTCGGAACGACGCCCCGCCGAGCCAGCGGACGATGTCCTTGGCCTGCGAGTAGTAGCGATGCATCGGGTGGGTGATGTCCACGCCGAGACCGCCGTGCAGGTGATGACACTTCTGCATGGCCGTGGGCAGTTCCGCGGCCACGGCGTAGGCCAGGATCTCCAGGTCGTCGTCGGTGCGCTCACGGTGCTGCTGACTCGAATCCCGCTGAGCAAGCGCCCAGTTCGCCGACGCCGCGGCGACGTGCAGGGTCCGCGAGACGACGTACAGGTCGGCGATCTGCTGGGCCACCGCCTGGAACTGCGCCAGTGGCCTGCCGAACTGATTGCGGGTGCGCAGGTGCTCGGCGGTCAGCACGATCGCGCCCTTCAGCAGCCCGTCGGCCACCGAGCCGATCGAGGCGAGCGCCAGCCGGTGCAGGTCGCCCAGTCCGGTCGGCCACAGCTGGTCGGCGGGGATCTCCACCTGGTCCAGCACCACGGTGCATTCGGGGATGCCGCCGGAGACCGGCGTCGGCGTCATGGTGATCCCCTCGGCATCCGCATCGACCAGCGCGATGCCGGAATTGGTCGGCACCAGCAGCCAGCGTGCCTGCTCCGCGTAGGGCACGGCGATCTTGCACCCGCTGACGCGCACCATCTTGCCGCTGGTGACCGCGATGGTCTCCGGCTTGTCGATGAACGGCGCCGCCGGTTCACTCAGCGCCGCCGTGAGCACGGTGCCCTTGGCGACCTCGGGGAGCACCTGCGCCTGCACGCTCTCGGGCGCGGAGGCCACCAATGGCAGCACCCCGAAGCCGAGCGTAGGAAGAGCCGGCACCGCGACAGCGTCCATAGCCAGCTCGGTGAGGAGCACGGACACCTCGAGCAGACCCATGCCGTCGCCACCGTGGCGCTCCGGTAACGGAACGGAAAGCAGGCCGGAGTCGACCAGTCTCGGCCACAGCTCCATATCGCGTGCGGGTTCGTGCTCCATCAAGCTCACGACGACTTCGGCCACCGCGTCTTGGCCCTCGTCCCTGGTGAAATCCACGCTTTTCTCCCAGTTGTCTCGATGACTAGTTATCCGCGTCACGAGGCAGCCCCAGAATCCGCTCACCGGCCACGGTGAGCAGAATCTGCTCGGTTCCACCAGCGATCGATAGACAACGCGTGAGCAGGAATTCCTTCGCCACATCGGCATCCTGCGCGCCGACGGGCCCTGCCGTCTCGACAGCGAATTCCGCGACCGCTTGGCGGTGGCGCACCCCGACCAACTTCCGTACGCTACTCTGCGCACCCGCATCAGCGCCCACCAGCGCCTTCAGCGTGGCGCGTTGCTCGAGCAAAAGTCCCGCGATCGCCTCGGCGACGAATCCACCGAGCCTGTCGTTCACCAGTTCCGCACCCCGTCCGGTTGCGGGTGATTTCGCGATCAGTTCCTCTAGTACCGGCCCGATGCCATTGCCGCCCATCGCGACGCGCTCGGTCGACAGCGTCGAGCGGGCGATTTTCCATCCGTTGTTCACCGCACCGACCACACAGTCGTCCGGTACGAATACGTCGTCGAGAAAAACCTCGCTGAATCGCGCCTCGCCGGTGATCTGCACCAGCGGGCGGATCTCCAGTCCGGCGCTGTGCATGTCGACCAGGAAATAGGTGATTCCGCGATGCTTGGACGCGTCCGGATCGGTGCGAGCCAAACAAATTCCCCAATTCGCTTTGTCGCCCAGCGAAGTCCACACCTTTTGCCCGCGCAGCACCCAACCGCCGTCCACCTTTTTCGCGGTGGTGCGCAGCGCGGCCAGGTCCGAGCCCGCCTCGGGCTCGCTGAACAACTGGCACCAGACCACCTCGCCGCGCAGGGTCGGCCAGGCGAACCGGTCGATCTGCTCCTGGTTGCCGTAGCGCAACAGCGTGGGAATCGCCCAACCGCCGATGGCCAGGTCCGGCGCGGCGAGCCCGGCGCGGCGCAGCTCCTCGGAGATCATCAGGCCGGTCATGGGATCGGCGGCGCGTCCGTAGGGCCGCGGCCAATGCGGCATGACCAGTCCCGCCTCCACCAGCGCCTCGCGCTGCCGATCGGCCGGCAGCGCCGCGATACGCGCGACCTCCGCGGCCAGTTCGTGCGCGTTGTCGCCGGCCACGACGGCCACGCCGTCCGCGGCGAAAATCCGGTCGGTGCCGGTGGTGCGCCGCAGGCCCCGCCGGGTCAACTCGGTGACCCGGGCCCGCCAGCGCGCCGAACCGCCGAGCAGCTGGCGCAGTGCCACCGCCCTGCGCAGGTACAGGTGCGCGTCGTGCTCCCAGGTGAAACCGATCCCGCCGAGTACCTGGATGCAGTCCTTGGCGGTGTCGACGGCCGCGTCCAACGCGATGGCGGCCGCGATGGCGGCGGCGATCGGCAGTTCCGCGCCGCCCTCGTCCACGGCGGCCGCGGTGTCGCCGGCGACGGCGCGGATGAGTTCGGTGCGGCACAGCATCCAGGCGCAGATGTGCTTGACCGCCTGGAACGATCCGATCTTGCGGCCGAACTGCTCGCGCACCTTGGCGTACTCGACCGCGGTCTCCAGGCACCAGCCCGCGAGACCGGCCAGCTCGGCGGCGACCAGCGCGACGAGCAGGTCCTCGGCCGGGTGCGGCGCGACGAACACCCGCTCGACGGGGACGCGCAGGTCCGTGCACTGCACCCGGGCCAGCGGCGTGCTCGGATCCAGCGGTGCGAGCGGTTCCACCCGCAGGCCGTCGGCGTCGGGCGGGACCAGGCACCAGCGCTGCCCGTGCGGGAACTCGACCGGAAGCAGCACGGCGGTGCCCGGCGCGGCGCCGAGCACGGAATCCCAGGTACCCGTGAGCAACATCGCGTCGCTTGCGGCGGGTACGCTCACCGTCGAGCCGGCAACGAAGTCGAGCGCGACGCCGCAGGGCAGGTCCTCGTCGAGGCTTCCCGCGGTGATCAGATTGGCCAAAGCCGTTGCCAGCACAGGGCCGCCGACCAGATCGTGCGCCGCCTGCTCCACCAGCACGGCGAGATCGGCGACCGAACCGCCCGCGCCACCCGCGTCCTCGTCCACCGCGACACGGAAGATTCCGAGCCCGGCGAGCGCGGGCCAGTAGGCGCGCCAAAAGTCGGCCTGGCCGGTCCGCATTGTTGCAATCGGACGGACCGACGCCGCCCAGCCGCGCATCGACTCCTGAACGGCTTTATGCTCGTCAGTGGTGGCGATGGTCACACTCCATACCGCCTTTCCGGCGTGACTCCCACACCTAGAACATGTTCTAATATCCTAGCCGGGCGGAAGTCAAGAGACCATCGCCGCCGCGGCGGACCGCGCCACGCGGCCGACGAAACGACGTTTCCGGAAAGGACTTTCATCGATGGCCAGTCCGTCCCGTTCGCAGCCAGCCGACCCGAGCGCGGCACCGCCCGCCGCAACGGTCACCACGCTCAGTGAGGACGAACTGAGCTCGGCGGCGCAGCGCGAGCGGCGCAAGCGGATCCTGGACGCGACCTTGGCGCTGGCGTCCAAGGGCGGTTACGACGCGGTCCAGATGCGGGCGGTGGCCGAGCGCGCCGACGTCGCGGTCGGCACGCTGTACCGGTACTTTCCGTCCAAAGTGCACCTGCTGGTCTCGGCGCTCTCGCGCGAATTCGAGCAGATCGAGGGCAAACGCAAGCCGCTTGCCGGGCAGACTCCGCAAGAGCGCATGCACCTGCTGCTGACCCAGATCACCCGGATGATGCAGCGCGACCCGCTGCTCACTGAGGCCATGACCCGTGCGTTCATGTTCGCCGACGCCTCGGCCGCCGCCGAGGTGGACCGCGTCGGCAAGGTGATGGACCGGGTGTTCGCGCGCGCCATGAACGACGGCGAGCCCACCGAACGGCAGCTGGCCATCGCACGGGTGATCAGCGATGTGTGGTTGTCCAATCTGGTCGCCTGGCTGACCCGGCGCGCCTCGGCCACCGACGTCACCGAACGCCTGGAACTGACCGTCGACCTCCTGCTCGGCGAGCGCAACCAGTAACGGACGACGAGCGACGCGAGCGCACCTCGAGCGAATTCGACGCCCGGCCGCCACGCCGGGCTCGAATTGCCCTTGTCCTGCGACGAAGCTCACCCGCCGCGATCGCGTTGCCGTTAGCTGGGCGGATCTGTTGGACGCGAGATCAACACGTGCGTTATCGTGCGCACGCGGACCGGCGCTCTTCTGTGCGGCAAATTCAACCCAGTATTGTTTTGGCCGCCCCCTGAAAAAATCCTCCGATCACTAGGTTGGATGCGTGAGCGCACAGGATCTGCCACTGGAACTTCGCCGTGCACTGTCGACGGTCGCGCGCGTGCCACGGCTGCTGGTCGCATCGGACTACGACGGGACACTCGCGCCCATCGTGTCCGACCCGGCCAAAGCCTTTCCCCATCGGGAATCGGTGAGCGCGTTACGGGCACTCGCCGGCCTCACCGGTACCACCGCCGCCGTGATATCCGGGCGCGCGTTGCGCGATCTCGCGGCGCTGTCGCGCCTGCCGGTCGAAGTGCAACTGATCGGCAGCCACGGCTCGGAATTCGACGTGGGCTTCGTCCACGCGATCGACAACGACGCCAAGCATCTGCTCCAAGAGTTGCAGTCGGCCCTCAGTAAGATCGCCGCGGAGAATCCCGGCGTCACGGTCGAGATCAAACCGGCGAGTGTGGCCCTGCACGTGCGCAACGCGAGCCCGGAGATCGGGCATCGCGCGCTGTCGCAGGTCCGGCTCGGCCCGGCGTGCTGGTTCGGCGTTCAGGTCACCGAGGGCAAGGCCGTCATCGAGCTGGCCGTGGTGCAGACCGACAAGGGCACCGCGCTGGACACCGTGCGCCACCAGGCGGGAGCGTCGGCCGCGGTGTTCTTCGGTGACGACGTGACGGACGAAAAGGCGTTCCGGGTGCTGTCGGGGCCGGACGTCGGCATCAAGGTCGGCGAGGGCGAGAGCCTGGCCAAATTCCGGGTGGACAGCACCGAGGCCGTGTCCCGCGCGCTGGCCTACCTGCTCGAGGAGCGGCGCACCTGGCTGGCCGGCGCGAGCGCCCCGCGCATCGAGCGGCTGACCATGCTGGCCAGCCCGCGCTCGGTCGCGCTGCTCACCCCGGACGCCACGGTGACCTGGTTCTGCCATCCGGAACCGGACTCGGCCGCGGTGTTCGCGCACCTGCTCGGCGGCCCGCAGGGCGGACACTTCACCATCGAGCCGGAGCGGCCGGGACTGCCGCTCTCGCAGCGTTACGTCGACGGCACGATGACCGTCGAAACCCGGTGGGCGAGTTTGCAAGTCACCGACTACCTGCCGCACGACGTCGCGCCCACCCGCACCGATCTGACCAGGGTGATCACCGGCGACGCGAAGGCCGTGGTCACCTTCGCCCCGCGCCCGGAGTTCGGCCAGGTTCCGGTGAACCTGGAAGCCCAGGACGGCGGGCTGCGGGTGTACGGCACCAACGATCCGATCGTGCTGCGGTCCCCCGGCGTGCAGTGGGAGATCGTCACCGACGGGACCCATGAGTCCGCACGGGCCGTGGTGGACCCTTCCCGCGGCCCGATCGTGCTCGAATTGCGCTGCGGCACCCAGGATCTCGGACCCGCCCAGACCAGTGAGGCGGAACGGCGGCGCCAGGCCGAGCGCTACTGGTCGGAATGGGCCACGCAGCTCACACTGCCTCCGCTGAAGCCCGACCTGATGAAGCGCTCCGCGCTCACCCTGCGCGGCCTGGTGCACGCCCCGTCCGGCTCGATCCTCGCGGCGGCCACCACCTCGCTGCCGGAGGACATCGGCGGCGTGCGCAACTGGGACTACCGCTACTGCTGGCTGCGCGACGCCGCGCTGACCGCGTCGGCGCTGGTCTCGCTCGGCTCGCTCGCCGAGGCAGAGGATTTCCTCGGGTGGGTGCACCGGGTGCTGGAGACGATCCCCGGACCCGAGCGCCTGCACCCGCTGTACACGCTCTACGGCGAGACGCTGCCGCCGGAGGCATCGATCGACCAGCTCCCCGGCTATGCGGGCTCGCGCCCGGTGCGCGTCGGCAACGCGGCGAACATGCAGGTGCAGCTGGACGTCTTCGGTCCGATCGTCGATCTGATCGCGACGCTGGCGCACGCCAGGGAGCTGCGGGGCGTCACCGATCCGACGGGCGTCTTGCCGGACGCCGACTGGGAGCTGGTGTGCGCCATGGTCTCCGCCGTGCAGCGCCGCTGGCAGGAGCCCGACCACGGCATCTGGGAGATCCGCGGCAACCCGCGCCACCACGTGTACTCGAAGGTGATGGGCTGGCTGACCGTCGACCGGGCGCTGACCCTGGCGCAGAAGTTCGATCGCGGGGTCGACCCGGAGTGGGCGGTGCTGCGCGACACCATCGCCGACGAGGTGAAGGCCAAGGGCTGGAACGACGAGGTGCAGTCCTACACCGCGGCCTACGACGGCACCGACCTGGACGCCGCGACCCTGCACATCGGGCTGAGCGGCCTGATCGATCCGTCCGACCCGCGGTTCGCGGCGACCGTCGTTGCGACCGAGGCCGAGCTGCGCAGCGGTTCGACCGTGTACCGCTACCACCACGACGACGGACTGCCCGGCGGCGAGGGCGGGTTCCACCTCTGCGCGGCCTGGCTGGTCGAGGCGTACCTGCTGATCGGGAAGCGCTCGGACGCCGAGGCGCTGTTCGCCCAGCTGGTCGACGTCGCAGGCCCGACCGGACTGCTCAGCGAGGAGTACGACCCGGTGGCCGAACGCTCGCTCGGCAACCACCCGCAGGCCTACAGCCACCTGGGCCTGTTGCGTTGCGCGCAGCTGCTCGGACAGCCGGTGGAGGCCGCGCTGGTCTGACGGAGCAAACCGCTCGAGGGCCCGTGAACGAGGAATCGTTCACGGGCCCTTGGTCTTCGAATTCCACGGCGGGCGCCGCATCCTACCGTTTGACGAGATTGCTAGAGTTAAACGGGAACGATTTCCATTACGAACTGCCGGACTGCCAGGAGTACCCCACGTGAACACCCGATTTGCCATGAGATGCGTAAGCCTCGCCGTGGGGGTCGCCTCAGCCATGACACTCGCCGCCTGCGGCGACTCGACCGCCTCGGACCGGCCGACCGTCGTCGCCTCCACCGACGTCTGGGGCGACATCGCCGCCGCCATCGCCGGTCCCGACGCCACCGTTCGGTCGCTGATCACCGATCCGTCCGCCGACCCGCACTCGCACGAGACCTCGGCCGTGGAGTCGGCCGAGCTCAGCGACGCCGACCTGGTGATCTACAACGGCGGCGGTTACGACGAGTTCGCCGAGAAGGCGGTGGCGGGCACGAACAAGCGCACCGTGGACGCGTTCGCCGCTCGGGTCGACAAGAGCGACGAGAACGAGCACATCTGGTACGACGTGCGCACGGTCGGCGTGGTGGCCGACGGAATCGCGACCCAGCTCGGCGAACTGGACCCGGACAAGGCCTCGGCTTACGCCGAGCGCGCGAAGGCGTTCAAGGACCGACTCGCCGCGATCACCGCCATCACCGGCAAGCTCGCCGCCGAGCATCCGAAAACGCCGGTGCTGCAGACCGAACCGCTCGCGCACTATCTGCTGGTCGCCGCCGGGGCCGATGACCTCACCCCGCACGAGTTCCAGGAGGCCATCGAGCAGGAGACCGACCCGGCGCCCGCGGCCGTCGCGGCCACCCAGGACCTGCTCACCGGCAAGCGGGTGCGCGCGCTGATCTACAACGTGCAGACCGAGGACAAGATCACCAAGGACCTGCGGGGCACCGCGCAGAACGCGGGCGTCAGGGTGGTCGAGGTGACCGAAACCCTGCCCGACGGCGTGGATTACATTCAGTGGCAAACGAAGAACGCGCAGGCGCTGGCCACCGCGTTGGGCTGAGCAGATGAACAAGGGAGCCGCACTGACCGAGCACACCGACCGGGTCGACCGGCGGCGAGCGAGCCGCGAGGACGACTCGGCCGTCGTCCGGCTGGAGGCGGCCCAATTGTCCTTCGGAGATCGAACTCTCTGGCAAGGACTGGATCTCAGCGTCGCTCCAGGCGAATTCGTCGCCGTTCTCGGGCCGAATGGATCGGGCAAGACCTCCCTGCTGAAGGTGTTGCTCGGCCAGCTCGGGCTCAGCGCGGGTACGGCGCGGATCGCAGGATCCCCCGCGCGCACCGGCAATCACGACATCGGCTATGTGCCGCAACAGAAGACGATCGACGCCGGGGTGCAGTTGCGCGGCGTAGATCTCGTCGGCCTGGGCGTCGACGGGCACCGATGGGGGCTCGGGCTGCGCTCCCGCGCCGAACGCAAGCGCAAGGTGGCCGCGGCCATCGCCGACGTCGGCGCGCAGCACTTCGCTTACGCGCCACTGGAATCCATGTCCGGCGGCGAGCAGCAGCGACTGCGGGTGGCGCAGGCCTTGGCCGGCGACCCGAAGGTGCTGCTGTGCGACGAGCCGCTGCTGAGCCTGGATCTGGCCAACCAGCGACTGGTCGCCGATCTGATCGATCGGCGGCGGCGCACCCACGACACCGCCGTGCTGTTCGTGACGCACGAGATCAATCCGATTCTGCCGCTGGTGGATCGGGTGCTGTACCTGGTCGACGGTCAATTCCGGATCGGAACGCCCGACGAGGTGATGACCTCGGCGGTCCTGTCCGAGCTGTACCGGACCGAGGTCGACGTCCTGCGAGTGCGCGGGCGTTTAGTGGTCGTCGGCACCGGCGACACAATGGACGCGCTCGGCACCGCGGGCGGGCACTGCCACGGTGCGACGGGCGATGGGTTCGCGCCCGGCGTCTCCGCATCGGACGGCGCGTCGCCGTCCGGATCGAGCGATCCGGCGTCGCACAGCGCAGCGTCCAGGGTCGCGCAACCTGGCGATGCGAGAGCCGACGGCGGTACGCCCGTCAAGCCGGCACCGAATGGCCCGGTGACCGATACCGCACATTCGGACAACCCGGCACAGAGCGACTCGGTGACGGGCGACGCGACAACGACCGGCCCGGCGACCGCCGGAACGACTTCGGTTGACACCGCGCCGCCTATTTCCACTACCGGCGCGGCCGACCTGGTCGACGGCGACGGCAGCGCAACCCCGGCGGTGGCGCAGCCGGATCCGAGCGGGGTGCCCTCGTGATCGACAAGCTTTCCGGCGTCCTCACGAAAATGCTGGACTTCGGCACCACGGCGAACCTGCTGTCCTACGGCTTCGTCCAGCAGGCGTTGCTGGCCGCGGCTCTGCTCGGGCTGCTGTCCGGGGTGATCGGTCCGCTGATCATCAGCAGGCAGATGTCCTTCGCCGTGCACGGCACCAGCGAGCTGTCGCTGACCGGCGCCGCCGCGGCGCTGCTGGCCGGTATCGGGGTGGGCCTCGGCGCCATCGCCGGGTCCGTGGTCGCCGCGGTGCTCTTCGGTCTGCTCGGCACCCGTGCGCGGGAGCGCGATTCGGTGATCGCGGTGGTGCTCTCGTTCGGGCTTGGGCTCTCGGTGCTGTTCCTGTGGCTGGGGCCCGACCGCGCGGGATCGAAGTTCTCGCTGCTCACCGGCCAGGTGGTCAGCGTCGGCAACAACGGCCTCGGGCTGCTCGCGGTCTGCACGGCGGGGGTGATCGCGGTGCTCGGGTTCGTCTACCGGCCGCTGCTGTTCGCCAGCTCCGATCCGGAGGTGGCGGTGGCGCGCGGGGTCCCGGTGCGGGCGCTGTCCATCGTGTTCGCCGTGCTCCTCGGCATTACGGCGGCATTCGGCGTGCAGATCGTCGGGGCGCTGCTGGTGCTCGCGCTGCTGATCACCCCGGCCGCCGCCGCGGCCCAGCTCACCGCGAATCCGCTGCGGGCCACCGTGCTCGCGGTGGTGTTCGCCGAAGTCGCCGCGGTCGGCGGCATCCTGCTGTCGCTGGCGCCGGGCGTCCCGGTCTCGACGTTCGTCACCACGATCTCGTTCCTGATCTACCTCGGCTGCCGCGTGCTGGGCCCCCGCAACCGCCGCCTCGCTCGCGCTCGCTGAACGGCATGCCGGAAGCAGCATCACCCAGTGCGTAAAGGCTTCGACCCGTGCGCCGGAAGGCTGCCCGAACGCCCTGGCTGCCGTGACGTCGCTGCGGACAGCTCTACCTCGGCGACTGCGGCGTGATCGCTGCGATCACGATGGACGCAGCTGTCTCGGGACCCCGTCACACCGCAGCGTGTGCTCGGTGAGGGTCTCGGGCACCCCGACGGGTCACTCGCCGTCGGCGGCGGCGGCTCCGTGCACCAGCCGGGCGTTGCTCGAGGCGAGTGCGATCAGCAACTGAGCGAGGTGGTGAAGGTCAGCACGGCGCGGTCCTTCTCGTCCGGCTCGCGCGCGCCGCGATGGCCCTGGTTCTCGATGACCGCAACCACGTGCAGGTCGCGCGGACCTGGTGCTGAGCGGAGATCAGCCGTATCAGACCAGATCACGGGCCGTACAGCTCACCGAGAGTCTTTTGATGGCAGCCGCCTTCAGTCACTGCGGGCAGGTTTCGTATGCTCGACCCATCGCGCCCCCGAACGAATGGTGACCAACGATGATCGACTTCGCGATTCCTGCCGAGCTCGCCGCCGAACGCGACCGAGTCCGCCAATTCGTCATCGACAAGATCGTCCCGTTCGAGCGGGACCCTCGCCTCACCGCGCACGGACCGACCGATGATCTGCGCCAGGAGCTCGTCGAACTCGCCCGCGCCGAGAAGCTGCTCACCGTGCAGGCTCCCGAATCGCTCGGCGGACGCGGGCTGTCCCACCTCGAACAGGCGGTGATCTACGAGGCGGCGGGCTGGTCCACGCTCGGCCCGATCGCGATGAACTGCGCGGCGCCCGACGAGGGCAACATGTTCCTGCTGTCCAAGGTCGCCGACCCGGACCAGGTGCGGCGCTATCTGGCTCCCGTTGTCGCCGGACATCAGCGCTCGGTGTTCGCCATGACCGAGCCCGACGGCGCCGGATCCGACCCGGCCCAGCTGGCCACCGAAGCCACCTTCGACGGTGAGAACTTCACCGTCAACGGCCGCAAATGGCTGATCACCGGCGCAAACGGCGCGAAGACCTGGATCATCATGGCCCGGCTTGCGCCCAACCCGCATCTGCCAGAAGGCCCTACGCTGTTCCTCACCGACGGCGACCAGCCCGGTATCGTCATCGAACGCACGATGAACACCATGGACCGCAACTACGTCGCCGGGCACGGCGTTGTGCGCTTCGACAACCTGGTCCTGCCCAGGGAAGCGCTGCTCGGCGAGGCCGGCCAAGCGCTGCGCTACGCCCAGCTCCGGCTGGCGCCGGCCCGCCTGACCCACTGCATGCGCTGGCTCGGCGCGGCCGAGCGCGCACAGAGCATCGCGGTGGAACACGCGCGCACCCGCACCGCGTTCGGCAAGCCGATCGGCGAGCACGAGGGCGTGTCGTTCATGTTGGCGGACAACGAGATCGCGCTGCACCAGTGCAGGCTCACCATCTGGCACGCGTGCTGGCTGATGGACAACGGCGAGAAGGCGCGGCACGAGAGTTCGATCGCGAAGGCGTTCGTCTCCGAGGAGCTGTTCCAGGTCGCCGATCGATGTGTGCAGGTGCTCGGCGGCATCGGTATCAGTGACGAGACCGTAGTCGAGATGATCTTCCGGGACATGCGCGCCTTCCGGCTCTACGACGGACCCACCGAAGTGCACAAGTACGCCATCGGACGCAAGATCCTGCGCAGATAGCCGAAAGATTTCCGGCCTGGGGCGAGCTGCCCCGGTCGGCTAACATCCTTGGGCATGAGTTCGGAACTGCACGTCGATGTCTCCAAAGGTGTCGCCGTGCTCACGCTCAACCGGCCCGCTCAGCAGAACGCCTTCACCCCCACGATGGCCGCCGAACTGGGTGCCGCCCTGCAACGCTGCGATGTGGAAGACGCCATCCGTGCCGTCGTCGTCACCGGCACCCCGCCCGCGTTCTGCGCGGGCGCAGACCTATCCCATCGGGTCGGCGAGGTCAGCGCGACCATCGATCCGCCCCCGTGGCGGGTGCGCAAACCCGTGATCGCGGCGGTGAATGGACACGCGGTGGGCATCGGCCTGGCCCTCGCCCTACAGTGCGACCTGCGGTATATGGCGCGCGACGCGGTGTACGGGCTCAACCAGGTCCGCCGCGGCGTCGTGGCCGACGGATACGCGCACTGGACGCTACCGCGCCTGATCGGTATGGCGAATGCCGCCGACATCATGCTGACCGGACGCACCTTCGACGGCGAAGAGGCGAAGGCGATGGGCCTGGCGAACAGCTGCTTGCCCGGCAGTGAGGTGCTACCGACGGCGCTCGCGGTCGCGCACGACATCGCCAATGGCTCGGCCCCGCTGCCGGTCGCGCTATCCAAGCGGCTGCTATGGGAGGGCCTCCGGATGAACCCGGCCGTGGTCGGTCAGCTGGAAACCGACCTCAACCAGCACGCCGCCAACAGCATCGACGGCGGTGAAGCCATGGCCGCGTTCCGGGATCGCCGACAGCCCAGTTGGTCCGGCAGTGTCAGCACGGAATGGCCCGCCTGGGACGCCACCGGTGAGCGCGAGAGGCCCAGCCTGGACTAGGCGGTTGCCTCGCCTGCGCTCGGCCCAGCACAGGCTTGTGGACGAACGTCGCCCGACTACGCCGTCGCTGCGGCAACCTCAGCCTCGGCTCGGCCCGGCACAGGGTTATGACGAATTCCGTCCGCTGCGCCGTTTCCGCGGCAACGTCAGCCTCCGCTCGGCACCGACGCAGGCTATGGACGGATTTCGTCCGGCTCCGCCCCCTCCGGCCTCACCTCGGCCACGTATGGAGTTCGGACGGACTCCGTCCGAACTCTCCGCAGGTGTCGCGGCCTACCCTCGGGCTGTCTACGGACTTCGTCCGCCTGCGCCCCTCATGCGTTGCCGCCGAGCAGCATGAACAGGAACAGCAGCGCGAAGATGATCATGAAGACGGTGCCGATGATGCCCAGGATGTAGCCCACCATCACCTGGGCCCGGCCGCCGTACGGCTGGACAGGACCGGTGCCTTTCGCGGCCGCTTCGAGAGAATCCTCGATGTCGTTGAGCGCACGCCGACCCAGTGCCCATGCCACCGGCCCCAGCACGCCGCAGCAGAGGACACTTCCCGCGCCGAGGAACAACACCGCCGAAGCGTTCGGATGCTCGACCGGCTGCCCGATAGGCTGATTGGGTATCACCACCAGCCAAATTCTAGGCTCCCCCGCCTCTCCGCGTCTTCAGGCCGTACTAGTTGAGTGGCGGGTGATTCGCGTTCAGGTCCCGCGTCGAGTGCCGTGTCCGTTCTGGGCGTGCCCGATGAGTTACCCATGTGCTCACGAAATCGGTTGTTGCGCAACGTTATTCGAGCTGCCGTTGGTGCCTACAGGCCGGGCTGAAGTCGGCAGGGTACGCGGTAACTATCGGAACCGACGAGACACGCGTCCGCCGGGTGCGGCATGAGTTCGGCGGCATCGAACAACTGGCGAATGGGCCCTGCGCTCAAATCTGGTGTTGCTGGGTGCTTCGGCGACCAACCCGGCTACGACCGAAACGTCGAGTCATCCCAATGCACCGGCCATCGGAATGGACAGGATCGCATGGCAGGTCTCCCGGACCAGGCCTTGCCTCCCGAGCCGACCACAGTCACGGTCGCCCCGAAGCGCGCATGTCAGCGGGCTGACGGGCTTCCGCGATCAAATACGGCGCTGCCGGGCTACTTCCGAGAGCACCACACCGGCGGCGACCGAGGCGTTGAGCGATTCCACCGGACCGGCCATCGGGATGGACAGGACGGCGTCGCAGGTCTCGCGGACCAAGCGGGACAGGCCCTTGCCCTCCGAGCCGACCACGATCACGGTCGGCTCGCGCCCGTCGAACTCGTCCAGGGTGGTATCGCCGCCCGCGTCCAGGCCGACGATCTGAACCCCTTGCGCCGCCCAATCCTTCAGCGTGCGCGTCAGATTCGTCGCGCGGGCGACCGGGAGCCGAGCCGCGGCGCCCGCGCTGGTGCGCCAGGCCACCGCGGTGACGCTCGCGCTGCGTCGCTGCGGAATCAGTACCCCGTGGCCGCCGAAGGCCGCCACGGAACGGATCACCGCGCCGAGGTTGCGCGGGTCGGAGATGTTGTCCAGCGCGACGAGCAGCGCGGGAGTCACCGAGTTCCGCGCCCGGTCGAGCAGGTCGTCCGGATGAGCGTAGCGGTACGGCGGCACCTGCAACGCGACGCCTTGGTGCAAACCGTTGGCGCTCAAACGATCCAGATCGGTGCGCGGCACCTCCAGGATGGAGATGCCCGCGTCGGCGGCGATGCGCACGCTCTCGGTCAATCGGTCGTCGTTCTCCGTGCCGACCGCGACATACAGCGCGGTCGCTGGCACGCCCGCCCGCAGACACTCCACCACCGGGTTGCGCCCGAGCACCAACTCCGGACCGTCATCGGTCCTGCGGCCGGCGGGCCGCGCTGCGGTACCACCGCGTGCGGACGAACGACCTTGGGCGGCCTTGGCTTTCGCGGCCGCCCGCTTGGCGGCGGGATGCTTGGTACGCTGCTCGGCGGGCGGCGTCGCGCCGCGCCCCTCCAGCCCGCGCCTGCGCTTGCCGCCGGAGCCGACCACCGCGCCCTTCTTGGTGCCGCCCTTGCGAACCGCACCTCGACGCTGCGAATTGCCTGCCATCACTTGGCCTTTCCGGATTGCGGTGCGCCGAGCGCCCATTCGGGACCGTTGGCGGTGTCGGTGACCTCGATGCCCGCGGACTGCAATCGATCGCGCACGGCGTCGGCCATGGTCCAGTCCTTCGCGGCCCGCGCCTGCTGGCGACGGTCGAGTTCCGCGCCGACCAGCACGTCGAGTGCGCCGAGCGCGGCCGAGGAGTCGCTCGGCGCGTACCAGTGCGGGTCGAACGGATCGACGCCGAGGACACCGAGCATGGCGCGCACCTGGCCGGCCAGGTCGCGGGCCGAGTCGATCGCGCCGACCTCCAATGCCTTGTTGCCTTCGTGCACGGCGCGGTGGATCTCGGCCAGCGCTTTCGGCACCGCGAGATCGTCGTCGAGGGCGGCGGCGAACGCGTCGGTCCACTTGCCGACCGGGATCTCCCCGGCCCGGTCGAACACCCGGTTCACGAACGCCTCGATGCGCTGATAGGACTGGGCGGCGTCGTACAGTGCCTTGTCCGAGTACTCCAGCATCGAGCGGTAGTGCGCGCTGCCCAGGTAGAACCGCAGTTCGACGGCGCGGACCTTTCGCAGCACGTTCGGCACCGACAGCACGTTGCCCAGTGACTTGGACATCTTCTCCCCGCCCATGGTCACCCAGCCGTTGTGCAGCCAGTACCTGGCGAAGCCGTCGCCGGCGCCCTTCGACTGCGCGATCTCGTTCTCATGGTGCGGGAACACCAGATCCATACCGCCGCAATGAATGTCGAACTCCGCGCCGAGATAGAACCCGGCCATGGCGGAGCACTCCAGGTGCCACCCGGGGCGGCCCGGCCCCCACGGCGACGGCCAGGTCGGCTCGCCCGGCTTGGCGGCTTTCCACAGGGTGAAGTCGCGCGGGTCGCGCTTGCCCTCGCCCGCGCTCTCGCCCTGGTGCACGTCATCGAGCTTGTGGCCGGAAAGCTTTCCGTACTCGGGATAGCTCACCACGTCGAAGTAGACATTGCCCGCCGAGGCGTAGGCATGCCCCCGATCGATCAGCCGCTGCATCATCTCGACCATCTGGGTGATGTGGCCGGTGGCGCGGGGCTCGGCGGACGGTGGCAGCACCCCGAGCTGCTCGTAGGCGCGATCGAAGGCGCGCTCGTGCGTGGCGGCCCATTCCCACCACGGCCTGCCCGCCTCGGCGGCCTTGGTCAGGATCTTGTCCTCGATATCGGTGACGTTGCGGATGAACCAGACGTCGTAGTCGTGCGCGAGCAGCCAGCGTCGCAGCACATCGAACGCGACTCCGCTGCGCACATGGCCGATGTGCGGCTCGCCCTGCACGGTGGCGCCACAGAGGTAGACCGAAGCACGGCCGGGGACCAGCGGCGCGAATTCGCGCACGGTCCGCGTGTCGGTATCGAAGAGGCGCAACGTCACGGCAGTCGATCCTAGCTGGTGTTCAAGGGGGTTCACGGACCGGCTCTGGTCCGCCGGAGCAGGATCAACGACAGGCTTGCAGCAGGGCCGTCGCCACAGCGGCGACACCCTCACCGCGCCCGGTCAGCCCGAGACCATCGGTGGTGGTGCCGGACACCGAAACCGGGGCGCCGAGCAGTTCGCCGAGCACCTGTTGCGCCTCGGCGCGCCGGGGACCGATCTTCGGCCGATTGCCGATCACCTGCACCGCCGCGTTGACCACTTCGAAGCCCGCTTCGCCGAGCAGCCTGCGCACTTCCTTCAGCATGGCCGCCCCGGAGACGCCTTCCCATTCCGGCCGACCGGTGCCGAACACCGCGCCGACGTCGCCCAGGCCGGCCGCGGACAGCAGCGCGTCGCACAGCGCGTGCGCGGCGACGTCGCCGTCGGAGTGGCCCGCGCAGCCGTCGTCGCCGTCGAACAGCAGACCAGCCATCCAGCAGGGCCGGCCGGCCTCGATGGGGTGGACGTCGCTACCGATGCCGACGCGCATGGTCATGGCGCCACCTCGCTGGCGCTCGGCGCCGCCATGGCGCCCTGGATCGATGGTTCGCTCGCAAGCTCGCTCACCACCCGGCCGATCTCCGCGCCGTCCAGCACCGCGTTGGCGAGCAGGAGGTCGAGCGGAGTGGTGATCTTGAAAGCCAGCGGATCGCCGGGAATGGTGGTGACCACGGCGCCGAGCCGCTCGACCAGCCCCGCGTCATCGGTGGCCTGGATGCCTTCGGTCGCGTAGGCGGAGCGCAGCAGATCGGCCGCGAAACCCTGCGGCGTCTGGATGGCACGCAGTTGGGCGCGATCAGGAGTGCCGGTGACCGCCCCGGTCGCATCGACCGACTTGATGGTGTCGGCGACCGGGAGCCCGGGAATCACGGCTGATCGCCCCGCCCGCAGCTGCGCGGCGACCCGGGCGATCAGCCCGGGAGGCGTGAGGGCGCGGGCGGCGTCGTGTACGAGAAAGTAGCCCGCGTCGGGCGCGGCGGCGATACCCGCACGCACCGAGTCGATGCGTTCGGCGCCGCCGACGACCACGTGGACCGAATCCGAGGGCGGCAGCAGGGCAACGGCGCTGTCGACGAGCTCGGTGGGAACCATCACGATGATCCGATCCACCGCGCCGGAGGCGATCAGGCCTTCGACGGCGAGCCGGACCATGGGCGTGCCGCCGACCGTGACGAACGCCTTGGGCATCGATTCGCCCAGACGTACGCCACGACCGGCGGCAGGCACCAGAGCAACGACGGGTCCGCTGGTGGAACGGACACCGTTGTCAGGTGTGTTCACGGGTCAGGAAGCCGCGGCGAGGACCTCATCGAGCAGGGTCTCGGCCTTGCCGTCATCGGTGCCTTCGGCCAGCGCGAGCTCACCGACCAGGATCTGCCGAGCCTTGGCGAGCATGCGCTTCTCACCCGCGGAGAGGCCGCGGTCCTGCTCCCGGCGCCACAGGTCGCGAACGACCTCGGCCACCTTGTTCACATCGCCAGAGGCGAGCTTCTCCAGGTTGGCCTTGTAGCGGCGAGACCAGTTGGTCGGCTCCTCCGTGTGCGGCGCCCGCAGAACCTGGAAGACCCGATCGAGACCCTCCTGGCCGACGACGTCACGCACGCCGACGTATTCGGCGTTCTCCGCGGGAACCCGAACAGTCAGATCGCCTTGGGCGACCTTCAGGACCAGATACTCTTTTTGCTCACCCTTGATGGTGCGAGTCTCGATTGCTTCGATCAGCGCCGCTCCGTGGTGGGGGTAAACGACGGTGTCTCCGACCTTAAAAATCATGTGTCCCGTGCCCCTTTCGATGTTCACAGTTTAACATGCGACTCGATAACGGCGCGATCAACTGTGCAGGTCAGGGCCACAACGAGGCGACCGTGGGGCTTGACAGAAGCCAGGCGGTGTGCATTACGTTGTGCCAGAACGGGTTATCTCCCGGCTCGGTTGCCCCCGCTGCCGCGCCCGCGGCCCGGCACCGTCTCCGCAACCTCCGAAGCTCGACCGAACTGTTACCCGCGCGCGGGGGTGTCGACGCGGGCATGCCCGCGCCCGACCCGGCACCGCTGCGGAGCCGACTGGCACGGCGTCGGGGCACGTTGGCACAGCCCCCACGCCTGGGCCGCTGAGAGAACTACTACGCTGCCTAGTTACTACGCTCCCGCGCGGAGCAGAGCCCGGTCGACATGGAGGGACAACCCGTGACTGCCCTGAAAGCTGTGACCGCCCCGAAGGGGGCGCGACGTCGCATGGTGACGGTTGCCGCACTCGCCGCCGGAGCGGCGATCGCGCTGTCCGGCTGCGGCGCGGGTCAGATCTCGCAGACCGCGGAGCAGGTCGCCGCCGTGAACGGCAACTCCGCCGACGTCGGCGACCTCGCGCTGCGCAACGTGCACATCGTCTACCCGGCCGAGGGCACCTCGTACACCAACGCCAAGGGCGGCAAGGCGGTCATCGCCCTGTCCATCATCAACAACAGCGAGTCCGTCACCGACGAGCTGGCCAGCATCACCACCGACCTGGGCACCGTCAAGATCACCCCGGCCGCCGGGAAGTCCGGCGTCCAGCTCGCCCCGCAGCAGACCGTCGTCGCGGGTACCCACCCGGTCAAGCACGCCGCGCCGACCACCACGACCGCGGCACCGACGACGACCGCGGCGCCGACCACCACGGCTGGAGCACCGACCACCACGGCGCGCACGACCGCGCCGACCACCACCGCGGCCGATTCGCACGGTGCGGACGACCACGGCGCCCAGCCCGCCGCCGACCCCGAGGCCAACCCGATCCTCATCGAGATCACCGGCCTGACCAAGGACATCACCCCCGGCCTGACCTACAACGTCTCGTTCAACTTCAAGCAGAACGGCACGGTCCAGGTTCAGGTCCCGGTCGACGCGGGCCTGCACACCGAGCGGCACGAGTCCGACAAGTCCGGCCCGGCCGAGGGCGAACACAAGGGCGGTCACTGAGCCCTGTCCGATTTGCAGCGCCTGCGGCGCTACGTGTTCGCGGCCCCCTTTTGGCCGCGAACGGGGAATGCTCGGTCTCGCTGACACGAAAATAGTGGTGACCACAAGCTGGTGACGGCGTGCGGGGTCGGCCCGCCGTTGTTGTGGTGGGGTGCGGGGTC
>NZ_JBFAYO010000033.1:0-79302 GCF_040681325.1 Nocardia sp. NPDC051787 | reverse complement strand
TGACGGCCGGGTGGAGGAAAACGGTGACGGACAGAGTGGGGGAATTCCGTGACGGAACTACCCCTCACCTGGAGGAATTACTTGACGGCTGACATCAAGGACATGGATATCGATGAGGTGGCGCGAGTCTTCGAGCGGATCAACAGCACCGCGACCACGCTGACCATCGCTGACTTGATCCGCGCGGCGACCTGGACTCGGGACTTCGATTTGGCCGACCTACTCGAGGACGCCTCGCTCAGTCTCGCACCGAAGCGGTTCGATACAGTCGAGCCACCAACTCTTCTCCGCATCATCGCCGCGGCGGCGGAACACGGCTATGACCGTGAAGATATCGACAAGTTACGGCGCCACAGTTCGGCCGAACTCCGGGTCGTCATCAAGAAGGCGTCCGAGGGAGCCCGCCGCGCGGCAGACTTCCTCGCTACCGACCTCGGACTGCCCAGTGCAGCAGCACTGCCCTACCAGAACCAGTTCACCGTCCTCGCTGACCTGTTCCACCGTGTCGACAAACCGACCTCCTCTCAGATCACCGCGCTCGAACGCTGGTTCTGGCGTACCTCGTTCGCCGGCTACTTCAGCGGCTGGTCCGGACGGCAAATGATCGCAACCCGTGACGCGATCCGGGCATTCGCTGCGGGCGATATCGCCGAGCTTCCACCAGCGACTGGAATGCCCGGAGCCGACGCGTGGAAACGAACCCGATTCCGGCAAGGAGCAGCGTTCTCGAAGGCACATGCACTCCTGCTCGCACGCGAACGACCAGTGGATCTCCGCTCCGGACGACCGATCGACGTGGGCAAGGCATTGTCTTGGAGCAACGATAAGGAGTACCACCACTTCTTCCCGCAGGCGTATCTAAAGAAGCAAGGCTATGGCGATGCCGTCATCAACTCGGTTGCAAACATAATTATGCTCACCTCGATCACGAATATCCATATCTCGGACCAACGTCCATCCGAGTACCTCCAGGACTTGATTGACATGCACGGCGAGGCAACTATACGCGCGAACTGCGCGGCCAGCCTCGTTCCGCCTGCTGCGTTCGACGCTGCGCTAGTTAACGACTACGACACATTCCTCACAGAGAGGGCAGCATTGCTCTGCAAGCGCGCGCGGGACCTCACCGACACAACACGCTCTACAACCGACCCGTGAAAGCAGCGTCCAGTAGCGCTGTCCGCGTACTTTTCGCGTTGTCCGACTGAGATTGCTCTAGAGTGTGGATGCGTAGTTCCGTGAGATCAATCATGCGGACTACCTCGTTCTGCACTTCAACATCAGGAACAGGGATCGCGATGCGCTCGAAGTTACGAACCGAAAGTGTCTGGTTACGCTTCACTGTACCTGTGGAGGCGCTCGCGATACTCAGCCGTCCTTCATGTGTCCGGAAGTAGTAGTTTAGGTATGCGGGATTGACACGATTCTTTGGAACAAAGCTTAGGAACCGACTCGATCCTATACAACCCGCTTCCGCAGATTTCGACAGGGCTACAGCCCCTTCCCATGCCATAATGTTGCTAACAATCAACCGACCAGGGATTATCTTAAAATACTTTAGCTTGCTCAATTCATCCGGACGCACTGCAGGGCGGTGGAAGATACCCCTACCGAACGAACGAACGCCAATCTGTACGTACTCCTTTTTCTCCTGAAGGCCTACGGGCAATCGCTCAAACTCCACAAGGTCGCTCATCGTGCGATGCGTTTCCCCGCGTAGCTTATTAAATACGGACTGCAGGAACGCATCTCGTAGGTTTGAACTTCTCGCTTGGAGATCGGAGATCTGCTTCAGCTTCCCCATCACAGCGTCAAGCTTCGCGGCGATGCGGCGCTGCTCGGCGAGGTCCGGGAGGGGGGCTAGGGTTTCCTGCAGCTGCCCGGGGCTGACGCGCTCACGGCGCGATCCTATTCCCGTTGATTTCTGGGCAAGCCGTTCCCACAGCTGGCGCCAGGAGCAAAGGTAGTGGATATAGCGCGCGTCAGCTGCGGAGCTGTTGATCATAAATGTAGGGAATTCTGGCGACAGATATCGGCCTTCAAATTCCTCCTGAATGACCGCTATCGCACCCTCGAATGCCTTTAGTTTGCTTAGCACGACCGCCCCTGCATGAAGCCTGTGAAGGTAGCGGTATTGGGTCTGCACGCCCGCGATACTTTCCCGCTCAAAGAGCCCACGCCCGAAGCTGTATACACCGGCAATCTTGTACGTATTGTCAGCTCTGACTTCGACGGCATCACAATGTAGCTGGAGCACTTCTCCGAGCGGGCGTTGTGGATAACTCATCGGCCGCCCTCCAATTCTGCCTGCAATTCTTCAAGCAATCCGAGGATCTGATGTTGCGTCTTTATCAGATCTGCGACGAGTTCGACTGGATCGTGATCAGCGAGGCTATCAGTGTTATGGGGGTTGCTCAGATCGAGGTTGTAGCCTCGTTCCTTGAGATCCTCAACGGGGACACACCATGCATGGGGCGTCTTCTCGCGGCCGGTCCGTTCGGCACCTCCCCACCATCGCCGACATTCCGCGAACTCGTCGAAGGACAGCGGTTTGCTCTTGGTGTAGGCGCGTCGTCCTTCTGGCAGTGGGAGCTCGTAGTACCAGGTCTCGGTGGTCGGAGTGCCCTTCTCGAAGAACAGCAGGTTCGCCGGAATGTCGGTGTAAGGGGCGAAGACACCTTGTTGGAGACGGACGACAGTGTGCAGGTTGCAATCGGCCAGCAGCCTCTCTTTGATCTTGACTGCCACGGCATCATTGCCAAAGAGCACGCCGTTCGGCAGGACTATGCCGCAGCGCCCTCCACGCTTGAGCTTGTCGATCACCGCATACAGGAACAGCCATGCAGTCTCCCGGCTCTGGAAGCCAGCATCGAACGCGTTGCTGACCGACTTTTCCTCCTCGCCACCAAAGGGCGGGTTGGTGAGAATGACATCGACCTTTGTCGCCGCGCCGACCTCCTTGCGCATCTGCACGAGGGCGTTGGCTCGAAGGACGTGTGGCTGGGGGACGTCATGCAGCAGCAGGTTCATGTTGCACAGCAGGTACGGTAGGGACTTCTTCTCGATGCCGCGCAGGTCCGCGTGCAGTTGATCGATCAGCTGGGAGTCCACGGCCTTGGGGGCCAGTTCGGTAAGCGCCTCGACGAGGAATCCGCCAGTGCCACAGGCTGGATCGAGGATGGACTCGCCGAGCTCAAGGAACAGCTGCTGCACCATGAACCGGATGACTGGTCGAGGGGTGTAGAACTCGCCGGAATCGCCTGCGGCGTCGCGCATCTCCCGCAGCATTCCCTCATACAGGGCCGCCATCGTGTGGATGTCCTCCTGCTGAGTGAAGTCGACCTTGTTGACTTGGTCAATCACTTCGCGCAGCAAGGCGCCATTGCGCATGCGGTTGCTGAGATCCTTGAACACCGCCGATATGACCAGTCGCGGGTCGAAGCCAGCCCGGTCGTCCTCGTCGATCTCCTTCTCCAGGTTGGCCAAATAGGGCAGCAACTCGGTGTTGACGAAGTCGATCAACTCCTGATTTGTCCGGCCACGAGGGTCCGCGGCCCAGCTCTGCCACCGGTACTCGGGCTTGATCGCGGGTGTGAATGCCTCTCCTTCAAGGACTTCTCGCTCGTCCTCCTTGGCATCCAGACACCGCAGGAACAATAACCAGGCCAACTGGGGAAGGCGGTCGAGATCGCCGTTGAGACCCTCGTCCGTGCGCATGATGTCGCGAGCAGACTTCACGATGGCCGCCAGACGAACGGGGGCCGGCTTCGGAGCCGCCTGCTTGCGGGGCGCACGGGCCCTCGGTTTGCGCTTGGGAGCCCGACTTGATTCAGCTACGAACAACGCGCCCTGATTGTCCTCTGTCATCCTCTCCCGGCTCCCACTATCCACTCACGCAGCACGCGGAAACGGCCCGCGCAGGCCACTACATTACGGCGGTCAATTTGCGATGTCGTACAGGCGGGCAGTCAAGCTGTCGAGCGCGTCGTGCAACTTCTCGCCGCCGCCGAAGCGCCCTGCGAGGCTGACTACCCCACCCATACCAGCGAAAGCTGGGGTCCGTAGCGCTTTGGCTGACAACTCCTCGATCCCGGACTGCTCGTATTTGTCCAGGAGGATCTCCAGGATCTCCCTGGCCTCCGCGGCGAAACCCTCGAGGAACGCCTGGTGCTCCCGGCGTACTCGCTTGACGCGCTCACTCCTGGTGACCAGCGCGGTGTTGTAAGCGAGGTTCAGCAGTAGGTCGACTTCATCGACATCCTCGTGACCGAAATGCCGGTATACCTGCTCGGTGCCGATCCCGGCATCGCGGAAGGCTTGGGCGAGCTTCCGTCGGGTGACGGCACGAGCCCACTGAGCACGCAGGTTTGTGGGTGTGAGGTCCAGACGACGTACCTGCTCACCGACCCATTGGCGGTACTCTGTCAGCCGCAACTCTTGCGTTCCGGCGTTGAGGATGTATAGCGAGTCGTTAAAAACGAAAACCTCAACCCCATCAACGTAGTACCTCTCCCGGCTTTGGCGAATCCTCGCGGCTTGCACCGGATCGGCCACTACTTGACCAGCACTAGGCCCGTAGGCTGGCGCGGGTTCGCTCATTTGAACGAGCCCTTCTTCAGGCTCGCCAGCCGAGTCCGGGTCCGGCATATCAATATCGACCAGGTGACCTTGCGTGTTGGTAACCGATACGGTGGGCCGCCCGAGGGGCAAGCCGTCGAAGTCCGGGCGGCTGAAGTGCTTGGTGGCGTCAGTGAAGTCGATGATGTCGAAGGCGAGCTTTCCGTCCTCCTCGAAGAGCCTCGTGCCGCGCCCGATGATCTGCTTGAACTCCGGCACCGATCCGATGATCCGGAACAGCACGATGTTGCGCACCGTTGGGAGGTCCACCCCGGTGTTGAGGAGTCGGGAGGTGATAGCGATGACCGGACGTTCGGTATCCACCTTGCGGAACATCGACAGCATTGCCAGCCCGGCGCTGCCGTCGTCTGCAGTGATGCGGAACACATAGTCGTGGTTTGGGCCCGCCAAGTCAGCGTTGAGGTTGGTCAGGGCCTCGCGCATCCGCCCCGCGTGATCGATGTTCTCGCAGAACACGATGGTCTTGGACATTGGGTCGGTATTGCGCAGATGCTCGGTCAGTGCACGTGCGGCCTCCACGGTCCGCTCAGTTATTGCGAGCAGCCGCTCGTACTCCTTGCGTCCATACACCTTATCCGGGATCTCGCGACCGTACCGGTCCAGCTGCCCCGGCTCGGGCTGCCAACCCGTGATGTCGACGTTCAGCTGGATCTTCCTAACCCGGTACGGCGCGAGGTAACCATCGCGTATTCCATCCCCGAGCGAGTAGGTGTATACGGGGTCGCCGAAATACTCATATGTGCTTCGAGTCGAGTCGTCCACCGGGGTTGCGGTCATGCCAACCTGCACGGCCGGTTCGAAGTACTCCAGGATCTCCCGCCAGGCCGAGTCTGCGGCGGAGGACCCTCGATGGCATTCATCGACGATGATCAGGTCGAAGAAGTCACGGGAGTACTGAAGGAATAGGGCGTCGTCGGCTCGGGTCTGGTCGAGCGACTGGTAGAGCGCGAAGTAGAAGCTGCGGCTCGTCACAGCCCTGCCCTCGCCCAGCTTGCACACGGCCTCGTCACCGAAGCCCGGGATGAAGTACTCGTCCTTTGGCTGATCCACCAGGATGTTGCGATCTGCCAGGTAGAGAACACGCGGCCTGCCAGTCCCGCTGGGCCACTGGGTATCCCACAACTTGGCGGCGAGCAGGTACGCAACAAAGGTCTTGCCGGTGCCGGTGGCCAACGTCAGCAGGATGCGCCGCTGGCCTGCCGCGATCGCGGTGAGCGCTTCGTCCACCGCTGCCTTCTGGTAATAGCGCGGCCTTTTGATCGTGCCGTCGTAGTTGGCCAGCGCCTGGCTGAACGGTGTGCGCCGGAACCTCATTGCCAGCTGGTTGTCCAAGTGCTTGGCGGTGACGAACCGGTGCCACAGTTTCTCCGGCCGAGGGAAGGCGTTGATGACCTTCTCCGTACCCGCCGTCATGTCGATCTCACGGATCTCATGGCCGTTAGTCGCGTACGCGAACGGGACGGCCAAGCCGCGCGCGTACCGCTTAGCCTGCTCGACGCCGGTGGCCGCCGGCTCATCCTCTCGCTTAGCCTCAACGACCGCGAGCGGAAAACCAGGCTCGTGCTCCAACACGTAGTCCGCGCGAAGGCGGCTGCTGCGGTATGCGATCCCCCCGGCGTCCACGATCTGACCATCGCCGATCCAGAATTCCAGGTTGAGTTGGGAGTCCTCCCAGCCCGCCCGTCGCAACGCTGGATCGATTAGGGCAGCACGGGTTTCGGCCTCGTCGCGCCCGCCAGGCAGAGTAGACACGTTCCCTTCATATCGGACCGGTGTTCAGCGCGCCACCCAAACATGTAATTGTCGGCTACAGCGACACATGCCCGTCTGAGTGAATCCTACCCACCGAGAGCGCACGTCGCTCTTATGAAGACGGACAACAACATTCGACCGGACAGCGTCGAGCACGTGGGCGCGTACTCGGCTGTGTTGCAAGTGCTGGCTTCTATCCGCACCCTCGTCGGGCAACGTGCACGCAAACCCGCGCCGATGCGGAAGCATGACCTCCGGTCCAAGATCAGGATAGCCGGAATCTGATCAATCACTGAGCAGACACATACTTCGACATCAGCTCGCTCTCTCCGGGCGTCCCGCTACCCGCTCCATGAGTGGCGGTTCGGATACAGCGCTCCCTGGTGCGACGGCAATCGTTGCTGTGGCCGTTGTGTCCGCAGTGACTGCCCCCGGTCCGGCTGGCGCCAGGCGATACAGTCAGGGGTTCCAGGCAAGGGTAGGTTGGAGCAGAGGCCGACTGATCCCAGTGCCGAATCTGGGGACGAAGGAGGGACAGCACCGGTCAAGGCACCCCCCCGGGGGGAGGGGTCCGCATCTCAACCCGCTCATCAAGCTAGCCATGACACATCTGTCGCCCGACTCCCTCTGTATCAGATTTTGTATCAAAGACGCGTTCGGGCCGTGGAGTGACGATCAGAGCAGCATAGCGATTCCCCAGCTTGCCAAGAGCTTGCCAAGACAGGCAGATATCGGCAGGAAACAGCGGTACACGCTGGACACGATCAAGCTTCTGACCTGGGCGAGATGGACGGAATAGTACCGACCGGACGGTATGCCACGCTTTTACACACCAGCGGTCGGGGGTTCGATCCCCTCTGCGCCCACAGAAGATGCTGGCGGTAGCGGTACCTTCAGCGGTCCACATCGACGCCGAGTTCCGCCAGCTCGGCCCCACAGCTACGGGTCCGCGACGCCTCTTCTGATTGCACTGCGCGTTGCGGTTGCGGATTTTCGACCATCCGATATGCCGATTCCAGCGCTTTCGGCACCATCCTCACGCACTGTGTGAGCATCGCCTTCGCCTTCCGGCGCAGCATCTGAGAGTGACGCATGTCACGTCGGATCGTGTCATGTTTCGGCGCTGTGCGGTGTCTTGGGGGCATGACTGAACCCGAAACACGCCACAAGGTCGTCGTCATCGGCGGCGGCTACGCCGGAACACTGGCGGCCGACCATCTGCAGATGCGCACCGATTTCGAGATCACGCGGTAGAACACGCCGGATCGATTTGATGAAGAAGGCCGAGATGCCCACTCGAATAGCCACAACGTTTCCGCACGCGACCGCCGGAGAGTCAGCCCCCGCCGCACGAAGTGACCGGAGCCGGATCCGACTCATCGCCTTCTGGGCCACCACGCTTGTCATCGTCTTCGAGTTGATTGCGGGATCGGTGTGGAACCTCCTGACGATCGAATGGATCGAAATCCAGTTGCGACACCTGGGATACCCGCACTTCTTCGCCTACGTGCTGGGCGCGTGGCAGGTCGGCGCGGCCGTTGTGATCATTGCTCCCAGGCTCCCCCTGATCAAGGAATGGGCGTACGCGGGTGCCTTCTTCTTGTGGTCGGGTGCCGTGGCGTCACATCTGGCGGTCGGCGACAGTCTCGAGTCGTGGGTGGTGCCGCCGATGTTCGCGCCCCCGCGAGTGGGCCGTTGCGATCGAGCTTCTCGTTGTTCTGTACGCCGTTTCGTTCCTCACGCTGCCCGCGGTCGAAGACGCCGTGCACAAGAACGCCGTTGAGCTCGGCTGGATCGACGAGTAGCGGACTCGCAGGTCGCGAAGCCGCTCCGGCTTCGCAAGCCGGAGCCACAGTCAATGCTGCAAGGTGAGAACCTCGAGTTCCACAGTTTCCTGCCGATCCGGCGCCGACAAGGCTCGACTACCGACCAGGCCGCGAGGTTCGAGAGATTCCGACCCGGGGGTTGATGTGGTCCCGTGCGACCTCCGAGCAGAGTTGATGGTGTTCACCTGTTGGGTGCCTGTGACGGACGAAGGCATTCCGAAAGCAGCATCAGAGGGGAAACACCATGAAAATGAATAGAATTCGCGTGGCGGCGGCGGTAGCGGTAGCGGTAGGTCCGATGATCGTTCTCGGCTCCGGTGCGGCTACCGCGTCCCCCGCGCCCGTCCATGTGGCGAGCAACCCGGTGCCGACATCCACGCAAGTCGAGCCCGCCATGTTGAGTATGTATGCTCCGCCGTGGGTCGGCGTCTGCGCGAACCCCTGGATTCCTATCCCCGCTTCGATGATCTGCGCCGCATGACCGCTCGACAGCGCGATGACAACGTGCGGGTATGTCCTGCTCCGCTGTGGGTATCCGCACCAGACCAGCAACTTCGATGCATCCCTAGGAGGATGAAAATGAAGTACGTGGTTTCCTGGACATACCGTTGGAACGGCTCCCCGGCCGAGAATGAAGCCGGCATGCGGCGCGCGTTGGACGTGTTCGCGAATTGGAAGCCGTCCCCCACTACGACGTATCACCAATTCGTCGGCCGGCTCGACGGCAGGGGCGGATTCGCGGTGGTCGAGACCGACAATCCGATGGACCTGGCCGACGGTCCGAGCAAATTCGGCTTCTTCGCGGAGTACGAGGTCTACCCCGTCGTCGAGATCGCCGAGGCCGCACAAGAATTCCGGCAAGGCGCGGACTTCAGGGCGTCGATCGGCTGAACCCCGCCCGCTCACCGGGGCGCTCCACGCACGCCGTCGGTCAGCCGAATTCTGATCGCGCCGCAGCGGCGCGCCGACATTCGCGGCGGCGCGGAACGTCCCACGCCGCCCCCCATCGCACGCCGGACTGGTGGAGGCTGCCGCATAGCTGATCCGCCGCTATCGGATAGGGATTGCCCGGTAGCCGCTCCAGGCCGCTTCTTCGGTTCTGTGAGCACGGCGCGTTTCAGCTACCCAACCCCTATATGAGCAATCGCAAACCAGGCCCGTCACCAACACGCGGCGTGAGCTGATGTGCTCTCTCACCGGGAGCGTCGGGCCGAATGTTCGTAGTCGATCGAAGTATCCCGCATCGTGGTCACACAGGAGGTACACAATGACTCGAGCAAAGTCGCGTGGTTCAGCCGACATCGTCACCCCTGAAGCACGCGCCGCCATGGTCGCGCAGAACATCACCGTCAGCGTGCTCACGCGCACTTTCCGCGACATCGCCCATACTGCCGCCGATAGTCTGCTCGTCCGCTC
Organism: Nocardia sp. NPDC051787; assembly: GCF_040681325.1. NCBI lineage: Bacteria > Bacillati > Actinomycetota > Actinomycetes > Mycobacteriales > Nocardiaceae > Nocardia > Nocardia sp. NPDC051787. The sequence continues at coordinate 69,670 of NZ_JBFAYO010000033.1, read as the reverse complement.
GGTCACCGACGCTCGCGCTATGGCCGAGGCGGCACGCGGTCTGGCCGACTCCGCTCGGACGCACTCGGCGGCCGGTGAATGCGGTCTCGCCCGCATGGACGCGGACTTCGCGGATGCCCTGGCCGCCGCCGCCCGCGATACCGCTACACGTGCCCAGAAAATGGCCGATGCCGCCATCACCTACGAAAGTCGCCTCGCTGAGGAAAACGCCGCTACCGCGCGGTTCGCGGAACCACTCAGTCGGCTGGACACCTACCGGCCGCCGCTTGAAACGGGCACGTTCGATATGAATGGCGGTGGGCACATTCACGACCGCTTCCGCACTGAGCCCGCCTTCCCGACCGCCACCAACGATTCCGTACGGCGCGCTGATGCCCTGGAGGCCATAGCTGACGACGACGCGAGCCGAACCCGCGCCACGAAAGCCCGTGCCGCCGCAAACGCCCTCGCCGCCAGTGCCGACGATCGCGCCCGGAGCCGCGCGAAGAAGATCACGCAGATAGCACAAGACGCGGTCTCGGCTGCCGCCGAAGCGACCCGAGCCGCCGAGGACGCCGCCAAAGCCGCCAACGACTGCACAGGCGCCGACGACAGGAAGGGATCCTCGGCCCCGCTGTCACGGTTCGCCGAGCCCGTCCCGCCGCACCACACGACAACGGCGCGTACTTCTTCTCGCGGAGCGTGCTCGGCGATCCTCCGGCTGCTGACAGCGAAGTCCATTGCGCCAGCGCAGACCCGCTACAACCCTGGTGTCCACGAGACCGTGCGGGCGCTGGCACGCGCCGAGGCGCGCAGCGTCGACACCGTGCGCGGTTCGCCGTGTGGTGCGGAATCACGAACCGGCTCTAGCCGGGCAGCCCCGTCGCCGCCGCTGGGGCCAGGAACTCGACACGGAACGACTGGATGAACTCGCCGCGCCGGTCGAGGAAGCGCCGCGTATGGCTGCCGCTCGTGCTCGTCGAACGCGGCCCGGTCCCGAGACACCTCGTAGAAGACCCGCGACAGCAGCTCACCTTCGACTGTGTGAGTGGCGTACACGAGCGTGCCGGGCTCATGCTCCTGAATGGCCGCGACGGTCTCGGCGACCAGGTCGAATGCTGTCGCCTTGTCGGCGTCGATCAAGTCGAACTTCACCACGAGTGCGAACTTCGCCGACGGTACCGCAGCGGGTCGGCGCGGTCCCGTTATGACCGATCCCCGGACACGCCTTCGTTGAAGGGCACAGCTCATCGACGGGCCGGAGGCGGCACGGTTGGCACACACGGACGCGAAGAGGCTCTCTCGAGCCATTGCTTGGCGAGGCCCTCGGGGCAGGGGGTCAGATGAGGGGTGGCCGCCGCGCTCGGCCAGACGGGCCGCTTATCTGCTCCCATGCTCGAGTCTGGCCAATTCCCGAGCGAACTCTCGCCGGGCTTTCGCGATGAGCTCATCACTGGCTGCTGGGTATGCCGAGGCTATCGCGATCAACGCGCCTTCCACATGGGGCCCCAGACCCGTGTGAGATCCTGGAGCCAGCCCGTCCAACGCGCGGGCCAGGCTTGTATCGAAGTTACGTCTAACCTGATCGGCAGACAATCCTCTACCCCTCAAATCAGCCCTTCTTTCCGCCACTCCGACTCGGCCGTGTCCACCAGCAGTTTATGCAGCACTTGCGCGGGTTCACTAGCACGGTCGCCATTCAGCTCGACATCGGCGAACGCCTCGGCCAAGGCCTCGATCGGATGGAAATCCCCTTTCCAGAAACTGTATCCGCTCAGCTGGTCACGCCAATTTCTGTATGACTCGGTTACGTCGCCTCCCGAGTGCTCGTTGCCGTAGGTCCGTAGATAATAATCGAACAAATGGGAGTCAGCTCTGCCAACGGCATCCGACCGGCCTGCATAAGTTAGCGCATGGCCGAATTCATGAACTATTGCACTGTACACCGGACCTTCAGATCTCGGGAGAAAGTACCCCCTCCGCACCGCATCCGATACATCTTCTGACAGTCGCGCCAGATCTGTGGCGTACTTCTTCGAGAAGGCTATCCGGGTAGCCTTGATATCGGTATAAGGTAATCTATCTTCAAATGCCCGAGCAATACCTCCCTCGACGTCACCGATCTCCACCGATAAAATTCTGGTATGCGGGTACTTGGCAAGCATCTCGTCCAGGGCAGTAACGATTTCGCGGACCGCGCCCGTATCGACGCCCGGCATGCCGAAGCCATACACCTCTATACCGTGGCGCTCAGTCAGCTCCCTCGCGATCTGTTCGTTGAGCCTCTCGAGTTCTCCGCGCCGCCGCCGAACAGGAAGTTGCGGTTCAGCATTGCCCGAGTGCGAAAAGTCGGCTCCCGACGAACCGGGATGAGGTTGCGGACCTTGCTCGCCGGGGGACGCGGCGGCGACCCTCATCGCATTCGATTCGTCGGCTGCATGTAGTGCAGAACCTCCGGACCGAAGGTGTTCCGCGGCCCGGCGCGGTGGAGTTGCCCGGACTTCCGCAGCGCTCTTCGTGAGGGGAATCAACCTGTCGCGGAGATCCGCCCAGGCTTTCACAATGGGTTTCCCGATCACAGCACAACCGATCACACAATTTGCCCGTGGGCCTGGTGGGTGACATCAGCGGGAATGACAATCGCTCCATCGATCCGATCGGCAAAGGTCTTCGCGGCGCTGATATTGATGTCCGGATACGACTACCCCGGCACCGTCTGGAGCGGACGGGCATACTTGCGCAGGCGATCGAGTGCGCGCGCGGCGGCGTTGGCTCCGCACATGCCGTGTGCGCCGGGACCGGGCGGGGTAGCCGCGGAACACAGGTAATGTCCCGGGATCCCGATGTCGTAGGGATGCAAACTTTTTCGTGGCCCGAACAGCAGTTGTGGGATGTTCTTGGCGCCGGTCATGATATTGCCGCCGACGTAATTCGGGTTGTAGGCGGCGAATTCGGTAGTGGTTCGTACGCTGGTGCCGATGATGCGGTCCCGGAAGCCGGGTGCGAAGCGTTCGATCTGGGTGATGATCGCCGCGGTGGCGTCGCCGGTGTAGCCGTGGGGGACGTGGGCGTAGGTCCAGACCGGGTGCACAGAACCGGCCGAACGTCCTGGGTCGGCGAGGTATTGCTGGCCGACCAGGACGAACGGGCGGTCGGGCAGGTGCCCGCTGTCAATGTCGCGTTCGGTGGCGGCGATTTCGGTGAAAGTACCGCCGAGATGCACGGTTCCGGCGCGGCGGGCGGGTTCGGCTGTCCAGGGGACGCCGCCCTCGACGGCGAAGTCGACTTTGAACACCGCCGGTCCGTAGCGGAATCGCCGGTAGGCCTCGAGGATTCGTGGTGGCAGCCGGTCGCCGAGGATGTCGGCGACCGCCGTGGGGGTGACATCCCACAGAGTCAGGTCGGTGGGCGGCAAGTCGGCGGCGGACCGGACGTGGACTCCGGTTTCGATCTTGCCGCCGAGATCAGCGAGGACGGCAGCCAGGGCGTCGGTGATGCGCTGCGAGCCGCCGACGGCGACAGCCCATCCATAGCGGTGGCCCGCGGTGAGGATGCCGAGCCCGATGCTGGCGCTCAGCGGCCGGTGTAAGGGGTGGAAAGCGTGGGCGGCGGCGCCGCCGAACAGCGCGCGGGCCTGTTCGGTGGCAAAGAGCCCAGCCAGCACGGTGGCCGGGGCTAGCGCGGGAATCCCGAAACGGGCCAGGCTGATCGGATGGCGCGGCAGGCGCAGCAACGGCCGCATGATGTCGCCGGCGATCCGGTCGTAGGCGGCGACGGGTCGTTCGAACAGCAACCGCCAGGCCCGTTCGTCGGCGCCGAGTCCGCCGGCGGTGTCGGCCACCGAGCGATACAGGACGCCGGCGGAGCCGTCGTCGAGCGGGTGGGCGCAGTCGATCTCCGGCCACGCCCACTGCAGCCCGTAGCGCTCCAGGTCGAGGTTTCGCAGGAACGGCGATCCGACAGCCATCGGGTGGATGGCCGAGCAGTGGTCGTGCAACAGCCCGGGCAGGATCGCCTCACTCGACCGGGTGCCGCCGCCGATCTCGTCGGCTGCCTCCAGCACGGTGACCTGGACGCCGGCCCTGGCCAGGGTGATGGCGGCCGCCAACCCGTTCGGGCCACTGCCGACGACGACGCCGCTGCTCATCGGATCTCCTTCCGGAAAACTGCTGGGTTGCAGGCGTTATCGCGCCATTTCCGATTCGGGTTCGGGTTTCGGGCGCAAAGCCTGGAACGCTTCCTCACGGCGCCAGCTGACCTGAAGCGGAATCGGGCCGTCGGGCAGCCACGGGTGTGCTTCCACTGCGTCGCGGACCCGCCAGGTACCGCGTTCGATCACGCCGAGCGCGGCATCGATCACCTGGTATCGCTGGGTGCCCTGGTGGATCGGCTGCGATTCGACCCAGACGACGATCCATTCGCCCGGGTTGAATCCGACCCGGGACTGCACCGCATTGATCAGGTCCAGGTTGTGCAGGTGTCCATCGCCGAAGTTGAACCCGATCACCGAGTTGCAGCCGAATTCGGCTTCGCGCACGGTCCAGCGATCGATGTCGGGAATGTGCTTCAGAAGCAGGGAGAACAGGCCGCGGCCCTGGCTGTGCATGGATCGCCAGGCGATGGTCTGCTGCAAGGTGATCTCGGCGACCACCGGCGGGTAGCCCATGGCCTGCAACTGGTCCACCTGATTCGTGGTGGGGCGGTGCGGCAGCGAGTTCAGTTTCTCCTCCGCGCCGGGCGCGAAAGCCCACAGCGCCGAGGCCCAGTTTCCGGCGTACTGCCGCATCGAGGGCAGGAACGACACCAGGTCGGGGCGGAGGTTGCCCAGGATCGGGAAGAACACCAGCGCCGCGACGAGCCCGACGCTCAGCCACGGAGAGGACATGTCGGTGACGGCGTAGCCGTTCCAGGCGGGGAAGCCGAGGAACAGGAACACCGTCAGGTAGGCGAAGATGACATTCCACTCCTGCGGCACCGCCAGCGCGAACATCGAGATGATCGTCAGGTGGAACACCACCATCAACACCACCGCGGCCAGGGTGACCCAGTAGTTCGTGGAGAACAGCAGCACCAGCGGTGCGCCGATCTCGACCGTCGAACCGCCGACATGCGCGGTGAGCGATGCGAGCTTGGAGGGCCGGATGTCGCCCGGGAAGTCCCGGTAGTACAGCCGCTTGACCGCCTTGAACGGAACGACGGGGCCGTTGGACGTCATCGCCGACACCACATTGGTGAAGTGGTAGCCGAACTTCGACACTCCCGCCCCGATCCACACCGCGCAGATCAGCAGCTTCGCGGCGATGATCATGTCGCCGAACGGCAGCACCGCGAAGAACACCAGCGCCGGAAGATACTGCTCACCGCGGGCGGTGAGGAAGATCGTCTTGTCCCGCAACCCGCACAGCACGTACAGCACGATCGGCGCGATCAGCAAGGTCGGCTGCACGAGACCGGAGGTGTTGTCCGGCAGCGCCGCACTCAGCGAGGCGCTCGGCACTCCGGGGAGCAGGATCGGCACCAGCAGGCTGGCCAGAAAGGCCAGATACAGCAGCACATCCACGGCCGTGCGGCGGTCACCCTCAGTGAACGGCACCCACTTCCACGGCCGCAACCGGATCGCACCCCGCCGAGCCGAGAACAGGATGCCGCCGATCATCGGCTTGAACTTCCCGGCGAGTGGACCCCAGGACCCGGCGATGCCGATCGCCTCCAGCAGCACGGTCCACAGGATCAATTTCTGGTACACGATCGGCTGGTTCCACCAGTGCGCGACGTCCCAGAATGGGCCGACGCCGGAGGTCCAGGTCACCAACGCGACACCGCCGAGCACGTACAGCAGCGCCACCTTGACCATGTAGATGGTGTGAATCATCTTCGGCGTACCGAAGCCGTATTCCACCCAATGCAGTGCCAGCGCTTTCATACGCTCCATGAGCGGTTTGTCGAGAAATGTCTCCAGATCGACCGGCGGGAAGTCCGCCTCTTTGAATCCCATTGCCGGAACCTTTCATGACAGGGATTTCGGACATGCGCGGTCCGCATTCGAAATCCCGGTAATCGTAGAATTACGAATCAGGGGACGGATGTTTTATCCGCTACGAGCTCGCCGCGAGTGTGCGGAGTTTTCGTTTGTCGATCTTCCCCACGGGATTCCGGGGTAGCGAATCGGTGCGGAAGATCGATACCGGCACCTTGACGCGGGCCAGTGACCGGCGGCAGTGCTCGTCCAGTTCGGCCACGGTGACCGCTGAGCCGGGCAACGGCACGACATGAGCGACCGGAACCTCGCCCAGGACCGGATCGGGCGCCCCTACCACCGCGGCCTCGAGCACCTCTGGATGGGCGTGCAGGACGTTCTCGATCTCCTTGGGATAGATGTTCTCCCCACCGCGGATGATCATGTCCTTGATCCGGTCGACCAGCACCAGGTAACCGTCCGCGTCGAAGCGTCCGACATCCCCGGTGTGCAACCAGCCGTCGACGATGGTACGCGCTGTAGCCTCGGGCTGCCCGAGATAGCCGCGCATGACGTTCGGGCCGCGGACCACCACCTCACCGAGCGATCCGTCATCGAGCAGATGCCCGCCGGGATCCATGGTGGCGACCGTCTGCCCGGGAAGCGGCAGCCCGACCGTACCCGGCTTCCGAAGCCCCGCAGGCGGATTCAGCGTTGAGGCACAGGTACCCTCGGACATCCCATAGCCTTCGACGATCGGCAACCCGAACCGGCTTTCGAAGCGTGCGATCAACTCGGCCGGCATCGGCGCGGCCCCGCAGATCGCCCGCCGCAACGATGAGGTATCCGGACGGCGTCGTTCGGGCTGGGACACCAGCATCGCGTAGATCGCGGGCACCGCGGAGAAGTAGGTCGGCCGAACGAGTTCGACCACATCGAAGAAGGTCGACGCGGAGAAGCGGCCCGCGATGGTCGCCCGCCCGCCGGCCAGCAACGGCGACAGTACGCTCACCACGATGCCGTTGACGTGGTACAGCGGCAGGATCAGTAAGCTGTGCTCGGTCTCGTCCAGTTTCAGCGCGTCGACCAGCATGCCGCACATCGCGGCGATATTGCCGTGATCCAGCATCACTCCCTTCGGCCGCCCGGTCGTACCGCTTGTATAGATGATCAGCGCCAGCGCATCCGACCCGGCGGCGGAATCGACGGCGACGCCGTCCGCGCCGTCCGGCCCTCCGGTCACATCGGCCACGTCCAGCGTTCCGATGCCTCGGCCGCCCTCGGTGATCACCACCTGGGCGCCGGAATCTTCGACCTGGAAGCGGGCTTCGTCGTAGGTCAGGTCCGGATTGATCGGCGTGACCGCGGCTCCGAGCCGCCACGCGGCAAACAGGATGATCACCAATTCCAGGCGGTTCGGCAGTACCACCGCGACCACATCGCCGGAGCGAATTCCACGCTCACGCAATACGGTCGCCGCCGCGTGGACGCGTTTCGCAAAGGTCTGATTGTCCAACTGCTCACGGTCATCCGCGATACAGGGCCCGGCCGGCATACGGGCGGCTCTGATATCCGGCAATTCGGCGATGTGGTGCACGATTTCCTCACCATTGAGTCGCGGCGTGATCGGTATTACACCCAAAACGGTAGATATTGTTCGCACAGTGGACTACGGGCCGGTGTCCCAGAGTTTTCGGAGTGCTTTGTGCTGCCGGCACAAACGGTTTCCGGATACGACCGAACCGGACCGAGCCGTCGGTTACTGTCCGGATATGAGTGCCAGCGTGGACCCGCTCGTGCGCGACGTCGCGGTATGCATCAAAGCCGACCTCGAGCGCCTCACCGTCGAGATGACCTCGATGTTCAGCGAGGTGATCCCGGAGTTCCGGCACGACGACGAGGTGCGTCGGCTGATGGTCGCCAGCACCTCCTCCAATCTGGTCGCCATCCTCGACATATTGTCCTTGGGCATCTCCGGTGACGACATCACGGTGCCGCCCGCCGCGGCCGAATACGCCCGCCGATTCGCCCAGCACGATTTGTCCCTGGAAGCGCTCCTGCGCGCCTACCGCCTCGGCGAGCACATGTTCCTGCAACAGGCCATGACGACCCTGCGCGCACTGGACCGCACCACGCACGAGGCCCTGGCGGCGACGAGCCGGATCGCACTGCTGGTCAACAGCTACATCGACCAGGTCATCGAGGGCCTTGTCGATATCTACGACAACGAACGCCGCCGCTGGGACGCTCGCTCCGACGCCACCCGCGCCGCCCAGATCCGCGCCGTACTCGACACCGAGGAACTCGATCTGGCCTCCGCCGAACAGATGCTGGCGACCCCCCTGCGCGGCTGGCACCTCGCCATCATCATCTGGGTGCCGCCGGGCTCGCCCGATCCGGGCGGCCTACTGCGCACCGGCACGGCGATGCTGGCGGCGGCCACCGGAAAAGCCCCGCTGATCATCACCATCGACGAACGGAACTGCTGGGCGTGGATCTCGTCGAGCGGCAAACCCACCCTCGACGCCGACCGGCTCGACACCGAACTGCGCCGGCGACCCGCCCTGCGCATGGCGATCGGTGAACCCGGCTCCGGACTGGACGGATTCCGCCGCACCTTCCGCGACGCACAACGCGCCCGCGGCGTCGCCATCGCCAACACTCGCGCCGACCGCCAGCTCACCCTCCACTCCCGAATCGCCCTGGCCGGCTTGCTGCTCGACCACCTGCCGGAAGTCAGGGCCTTCGCACATCGAGTGCTCGGTGACCTCATGCACGACGACGAGCCGACTGCCCGGCTGCGCGACACCCTGCAGGTCTTCCTCGACGCACGCGGCAGCTTCACCGATGCCGCCGCCCGCATGCACGTCCACAAGAACACCGTCCACTACCGAGTCCGCAAGGCGGAGGAAATCCTCGGCCACCCCGTCACCGAACATCGGCTCGAACTCGAGGTCGCCCTCATGGCCTGCGCACAGCTCGGACTGGACGGGCGTCTCGCAGAACCTGGACGATGAGCGTGGTACGAGGGATTCCGACGGCGACGCCTGCGCATATGAACCAGCCGAAGCCATCGGATCGGCGGGGATCTCCTGGCCACCGAGCATGATCTGCCCGTCATTCCGGCGGGCACCCGCATAGACCTGCAAGTAGCGCGTGATGGCGATCCCACCTTCCTCGGTCAGCGCGTCACCCTCCTCGCCGCGCTGGTGGGCCACCTCGAAGACGTGGTCGCCCAGCTCCACCGCCACCTCGACGGCTGGTGGCGGGCGCCAGCAGGCCGGTGGAAATCAGGTGGCGGTAGAGCAGGTCGGTGAGCCTGCCGAGGTGTGGACTTCTACCTCAACGAGACCACTCGCCACGCCGACGTCATCCTGCCGCCGACCAGCGCGCTGGAACGAGACCACTACGACTTGGTTTTCCGGGCCTTCGCCGTCCGCAATACCGCGAAATACTCTCCCGCGGTGCTGCCCAAGCCGCACGGCGCGCGGCACGACTGGGAGATCTTCCGCGACCTCGGCTCGGCCTACCAACGCCACCTCGGCGGCGGCCGGACGCAGGTATTGCGCCGTCGCCTCAGCAGGCCCGCCCTGGCCACCGAAATTCGGCTGCGGACACCGCCGCGCCGGCTGGTGGACCTGCTCCTGCGCGGAGGCCGCTACCGACTGAGCGTGCGCCGGCTGCTCGCCCACCCGGCCGGGCTGGACCTCGGACCGCTGCGGCCGAGCGTCGAACATCGCCTGCGCACTCCTGACCGCCGGCTACACCTGGTGCCGCCGCAGATCGCCGACGCCATCGACGTCGAGGTCGGAACCCACATCACCCACGACGAGCTCGCCGCGGCACACCACGCCGTCGTCTATGCCTACGGCGCCTCCGGTGACCGCCGCCTGGGGATCCCCGGCGAGGACCTGCCCGGCAGCGCGTCGGCAACCGAGTTCGTGAACTGGTACAACGGCCACCCGGACTTCGTCGACCGCACGTTCGACCTCTCCTGCCGCCGTGCCGTCGTCGTCGGCAACGGAAACGTCGCCCTCGACATCGCGCGCCTCCTGGTCGCCGACCCCGCGGAGCTCGCCGCCACCGATATGGCCGATCACGCCGTGGCCGCTCTGGCCGCCAGCGCGATCGAGGAAGTCGTGGTCCTCGGCCGACGTGGCCCCGCGCAGGCGCCTGCCGCCGGGATTACTGTCGGGGCATGCCGAGCACGCCCGCATCGTCGCCCCGCCCCACCCCGTCGTTCCATACGGACGCGATTCCTTTCGATCGCACCCAGTCGGCCGGAGACGGATCTCCCACCGACGACCCGATGGCGGTGCTGGTCGGCATCCTCGACCTTCAGGCAGCGCTACCCGGCATCCAGCGGATGCGTCGATGGGGGCACGACGCCCTGGCCGTCGCGCCCGGCGAGCGTGCGCTGGACATAGGCGCGGGAACAGGCACCGAAGTACTGAACTTCGCCGACCGAGTCGGTCCTGACGGGGACGCGGTCGGGGTCGATCCGAATCCCGCCATGCTCGACGTCGCCCGTGCGCGCGCCGAGGCCGTGGGCTCGCGTGCCCGGTTCCTCGAGGGCACCGCCTACCACTTGCCGTTTCCGGACGATTCGTTCGACGCCGTGCGGTGCGAGCGCGTCTACCAGCACCTCGACGACCCGGCCGCCGCCACCGCCGAAATCGCCCGAGTTCTGCGGCCGGGCGGACGCGTGCTGCTCATCGACAGCGACTGGCACACCGCGATCACCCATCCCGGCAACGACGAGGTACTCACCCGCCTGTCGACAGCAATGCTCGCGAGCACCCCCAACCCCAAGTCGGGCCGACGCCTGCGCGGCCTGCTCGCCACTGCCGGTTTCACGATCGACGACATGGGCTCGGAGGCGGTGATCTGGAATCCGGAAACAGCCCGCCCGCTGTTCGCGCAGATGATCGATGGCGCCCTCGCTCAGGGTGTGATCACCGAGCGGGAGCGCCTCGACCTGAACACTGCGATGGAAGCGGGCATCGCGAGAGGCGACTATCACTTCTCGGTCACCATGTTCGCCGTCCTCGCCCACCGACCGGAGTGAAGCGGCCCCGGCCCTACCGTTGCCGACCCGCATCCGGTCGAATCCGCCCCGCTTCCAGCAGCGCCCGCCAGGCAGCCGTCTTGCGCGGGCACTCACCGACGCGGCAGGCGCGGTGCCGCTGCATCGTCCTCTGAGCTCCACCACACCCATCGCATATTCCGGTGCGTCATGCGGGAAACCCGCGAATTCGGCCGCAACGACACGGTCGCACAGCTGTTTTCCCCGTTCATCCCAGTCACTCCCCTGCTCGGCGAATTGGTGATGCGAGAATTCATTTCGCCCATCTACGGCGGGAATCGTCCAGCTACGCTTGACCGATCGAACCAGCGGCGGGAGGGGTACGGCCGTGTACAGCTCCGACGACGACTTCGCAGCCGGCTGCTGCGCTAGACCACCCGCTGGAGTGCGCGCAAGTCTGCGTCCAGTTTCCGGAACAACCAATAGACGGCGACAAATGCGAGCCCGGAGGCCGCGCACAGTCCCAGCACCGAGTCGCGGACGAGTGGAAGCTCCGCGGGCTCGAGGCCGGCGCTGAATCCGGCCAGTACCCCTACCAGCGGCACCGACGCCGTTACCGCGAGATAGACCGTGGTTCTTCGCCGCAACGCGTGCAGATCGGCGAAGTCGTGTGCTGTCGTGCGGCCATGGCGCAGATAGATGGGATAGACACAGCGGACGATGTAGAACGTCGAAAGGAAGAACGTGTAAGCGACGGAGATGGTCCCCGACACCAGAACTGTCGTCGCCGCATGCACCAGCAACCGCGTCGGAAGATCGGTGAACCAGTGCAGCAGCATCACCCCCGCCACGGTTGCGGCAACCGAGAACAGAAAGGTGAGCATCGCGCAGAAGTCCCCCCACAACAGTGTCCGGGATCGCACCCGAGCAAGCAGTGCCTCGTCGTAGCGTCTGCCGTCGCGCAGGCCGCGCGGAACCGCGATCAGATCACGCGATACGTATCCCCAGATGACGACGGCCAGCGGCCAGGCCCAAAGGTTGAAAACCATGACGCCCCTATCCAGCCGCGCGTTGGTGGCATCGGACAGGAGCCCTCTGATCAGCGCGTGGGTATGCACAGCCAGGTAGGCCGACGCGACGCTGATGCCGACCAGCGAAGATAACCACAGAATGGGGATGGACCACCGCGAAAGCCGTGCCCGCCAACTGCTCGGCAACGGATAGACGAGATCGCGAGCCCTCTCCTCGAGGCACAAGTCGAGCTGCTGGGCCAGTTCCGAACCGCACGAGTAGCGGTCTTCGGGGTCAGGCGACAGACACTTCAGCAGCACCCCGCGCAGCGCCATGGGGCAATCCGGTGGAAGCTCCGAGAGGAACGCCGGATCGACGGGTCTGCGCCGCAGTTCGAGCATGCGGGCCAGCGACGTCTCGGACTCGCCTGCGGACGTTTCGTCCGCGAAGGGGCGGCGCCCGGTCAGCAACTCCCACAACATGACCGCGAGCGCGAAGAGGTCGCTGCGGGTGTCGAGGTCGGCGGCGGTTCCCGGCAGGTCCGGATGGCAGGCCTCCAGCTGTTCGGGCGACATGTACGCCAGTGATCCGCCGAAGTACGCCAGCGGACTCGTGCCTTTGACGCGTTGGCTGAAGCTGACGTTGAAGTCGGCCAACTTCGGAATTCCCTCGGCGCTCAGCAGCACGTTCGCGGGTTTGATGTCCCGATGCAGCACTCCGCGTTCGGAGGCATGCTGCAGGGCGTCCGCGAGTCGGCGGCCCAGCCAGGCGACGGTCTCCGGCCAGGTCAGCGTGGCGGTCCGTGCCCGGATAGCCGATTCGGCAGGCCGAACCTCACCCTTATCGGCAAGTTGTTCGTCGACGGCGTCGAGCAGCACGTGGCCACTGCGCTGTTCGGCAGGCGTCGAGCGCAGCAAGCGCAGCACGTCGAGCAGCGTTCCCCCGGGTAGGTACTGCATGTAGAGCAGCCTCAGCTCGCCATCGGCGATGAGCCGCTGGTCGAAAATGCGCACTATGTATTCGTGGTCCAATTGGGCGAGGGTCTGCGGCTCGATGCCGTGGTTATGGGAAATCTTGACCGCGACCAGTCGCTGCATTGATTGCTGCCGAGCGAGATACACCTGGGCGAACGCGCCGGCACCGATTCTCATCAAGAGGTCGAAGTCATCGACATGGTCGCCGACGTTGATGGCGTCGAGCGAGACTCGAGCACTTGGACGAGCGATTATCGTGCTCCGGTACTCGCTCGTGAGCTGCGCGAACTCCGAGTCGGCCGCCTGGGCGGTGACCTCGGCGGACAGGGTGGCCGAATCGGGTTCCGGCGAACCGCGGCGCAGCGCGTGGAATTCCTCGTACAGCAGCGCGTCCGGAAGCGGACCATCGCGCAGCTCGGCGAATTCGGCGCGGTATTCGATCAGTCGTTTGGGAAAGTGGTAGCGAACCCAGCGGTATTCGAGGTCGATCTTGATCAGTTCGATGAGTACCGTACGCCGCTCGGCCGGTCCACGAGGCAGATACTCGGACAGGTCGGGTGGGAACCCGGAGGCCCACGCCTCGGCGAACCGCGCCACCGCAGTGACCAGAGCTGTGCGGGTCCGTTCAGCTGAATCAACCGGATCGATCGGTTCGTGCATCGGTAGCTCGAGATCAACCGAAGGCGATCACACGGCGGCTACCCGATGCGTATAGCAGTTGGCCCACGCCATCTCCTTCCCGCCGCACCTTCCCCGCTCAAGAGTAACGCCGCTAGGCGAGCTAATGGGTAGCAACAGTAGGATCGGGCGCGGCGGACTGCTCCCGCCGCTCACCGCACAGCATTCACCGGGGAGATACCGTGCGGCGGTGCGGAGAGCTGGATTCGGGTGGCGTCCACCCAGTCCACGGCAGCGGCGTTCGGCACGTCGACGTAGCGACGCACCGAGCGGCCGAACTCCGCTACCTATCCCACGTCGCGGCGCAGCCAGGTGACCTCGGCGCCGGATTCCGTTCCATAGCGGTAGATTTCGAGGTCCTCGTCCCAGGCGGTGCCGAGGGCGCGGTCGATTTCGGCGGCCAGGTCATAGGCGGAATACTTGCCCAGTTCGCGGGTGGCTTGCAGCATGGCGCGCAGGCGCATTTCGCCGACCATGACGTCGCCGTTGGCGCTGGTGGAGCCGTGCCAGAGACCGAGGCCGGGGACGAAGCTGTAGCGCTCGCCGTCCACGCCGTCGCTGGGCTCCTCGGTTACCTCGAAGCGCAACACCGGCCAGGACCGCAACGATTGGGCGATCCGGGAGGCGGTGCCGACGGGGCCGATCCATTCGCTGGTCGCGCGCAGCTGTCCGTCGGCCGGTTGCGCGGTCCAGCGCAGTTTCGCGGGGGCGCCCAGGGCCGAGGTCAGTGCCCACTCGACATGCGGGCACAGCGCGGCAGGCGACGAGTGGATGTAGACCACACCCGCCGTCGCGTCCGCGAACTGACTCGATGCGCGCACCACCAACACCTCCAGCTTCGACGAGGAACGTCTTCCCCAACGACTCATCGAACTGGCGTTGCCCGAGTCTACTGGAGTGCCCGAAGTTACGCGTGTTACTTCACAGCCGTGTTGCGAGCGGCCGCCGCCTCCGCGATGACCGCATCGCTGAGCGGTGGCCAGGCCGCTCGCGCCCAGTCGCCGAAATTCTCGTCGCTCAAGGCGAGACACGCCAAACCCGTTCGAGGGTCAACCCATAAAAATGTCCCGGATTGGCCGAAATGTCCATAGGTTTGTGGCGAATTCGTGCCACCAGTCCAGTGCGGCGTCTTCCCGTCGCGGATTTCGAAGCCGAGTCCCCAGTCGTTGGGACGCTGCGAGCCGTAGCCCGGGAGCACACCGTTCAGCCCAGGGAACTGAACGGAGATGGCCTCGGCATGCGTCTGCGCGGAGATCAACCGCGGGTTCAGCAATTCGGCGGCGAAGCGGCTCAGATCCGCGGCGGTGGACCGTGCGGCGTGCCCGGCGGAACCGGCCAGCACCGACGCCGCCATCCCCAGCGGCGCGAACACCGCGTCGCGCAGGTACTCGTCGAACGCGATCCCGGTCTGCTCGGTGACGAACTCCGCGAGCACCTCGAAGCCCGCGCTCGAATAGATCCGCTTGGCGCCGGGGGCGGCTTGGATGTCGGTGGTGTCGAACGCGAGTCCGGAGGCATGCGCCAGCAGATGACGCACCGTGGCGCCGGGCGGCCCGGCGGGCTGGTCGAGTTCGACCGCACCCTCTTCCACCGCGACCAGAACGGCGTAGGCCACCAGCGGCTTGGTCACCGAGGCGAGCGGGAACACCCGGTCGACATCGCCGTCGCTCATGGTCCCGCCGTCCGCGGTGACCACCGCCGCCGCCGCGTGCCGAACCGGCCATTCCCGAATCCGCTCGAGTGATCGCACCCTGCGAGCCTACGAGAGCCGCCGCAGTACCATCGACCCACCATGAGTGAAAAGCCCACTGTTCACGGCGACGTCGCGTCCGGCTTCGGACCGGTCGCCGACGCCTTCCGCCGCAACTTCGCCCGGCACGGCGAAATCGGCGCCGCCGTCGCGGTGTACGCGGGCGACCGCCCGGTGGTGGACCTGTGGGCCGGCTTCCGCGATCGGCGTCGCACGCTGCCGTGGGAGCGCGACACGATCGTGCCGGTGTTCTCCTCGACCAAGGGCATGGCGGCGTTCACCGTCGCCGCGGCGGTCAGCAAGGGCCTGCTCGACTACGAGCAGCCGGTGGCGAAGTACTGGCCGGAGTTCGCCGTGCACGGCAAGGACGCGGTGACCGTGCGTCAACTGATCGACCACCAAGCCGGGCTGTCGGGCCTGAGCGAAATCGTCCGGTTGCCCCAGATCGCCGATCTGGACGGTCTCGCCACCATTCTGGCCGCGCAGAAACCGGCCTGGCGGCCCGGCACCAGACACGGCTACCACGCGATCACGCTCGGGCTCTACCAGGGCGAATTGCTGCGCCGGGTGGACCAGCGGGGCCGAACGCTCGGGCGCATCTTCGCCGAGGACATCGCCGCACCGCTCGGCCTGGACTTCTTCATCGGCCTGCCCGCCGAGCAGAGCATGGACCGGATCGCCACGCTGTCCGCGACTCGCGGCTTGGACATGCTGCGCTACGAGCGCGATATCCCGCTGCGGATCGGCGCGGAGGTCTACGCCAAACGCGGGCTGTCCTACGCGGCGCTGACCAATCCGCGCTGCGGAGCCCCGGCACGAGCGGCGCGACGCGAATTCCTCGAGGTGGAACTGCCCGGGCACAACGGCGTCGGCAACGCCCGCGCGCTGGCCGAGATCTACGGCGCGGCCGCGGCCCGCACCGGGGCACTGCCGATCGACGACGCGCTGCTGGACCGGCTCGCCGCGGCCGAGACCGCCGACGACGTCCCCGCCAATGACGTGGTGCTGCACACCAAGAGCCGCTACCACCTGGGTTTCCGCAAGTCGCGCGGCACGTTCCGCTTCGGCTCGGACAAGCGTGCCTACGGCACAACCGGACTCGGCGGCTCGTTCGGATTCGCCGACCCCACAACGGGTCTGGGCTTCGGTTACACGATGAACCGGCTCGGGCTCGCCGTCCTCGACGACGTCCGCAGCCGCAACCTGCGCGAAGCCCTGCTGCGCTGCCGAGTCTGAGCACCGGGGGCAGCAGCGCTGCGGGCTGCTTCCAGCGTTGACGGACTGTTGGGTTTATGCAACAGTTTGTTGCATGAGTCCCGTGAGACGTGGGAAAAATCTTCCCATTTACAACCGCATCGGGGTGTTACGTGCCGAGCGGAGAATGAGCCGGGTCCAGCTTGCCGAGGCGATCGAGGTGAATCCGCAGACGGTCGGGGCGCTGGAGCGGGGCGATCACTATCCGAGCCTGGATCTGGCGCTGCGGATCTGCGAGGTGTTCGGGCTGCCGGTCGAGGCGGTGTTCTCGCGGGAGGAATTCGCGCCGCTGTCCACGGCGGTCTACCGGAACGACGGAGGGGATAGTCGATGACGCACCCGAATCTGCTGGAGCGCTACCAGGCTCGCCGGACACGCCGGTTCGAGTTCTACGCCGAGCGCTGGGCCCACATGTTGCCGCGGTGGCGGACGCGTCGCCGACGCCGGCTGCTGGTGGTGGCCCTCGCGACGATGTTCCTGGCCCTGGCGGTCGTCGCGGTGCTGATCGCGTGCGGTCTGGAGCGGGGACCCCTGCTGTGGGCGCCGGCCTGTCTGGTGTTCTTTCCGCTGTGGATCTCGCTTCAGATCGTCTCTGGACGCCAAGCCGACGCGCCTGTCGGCGCCCTGGACGAATGGGAGATCGAGCAGCGCAACGCGGCTCGCTCGGTGGGGCTGACCCTCACACAGACGCTGGCGATGATTCCCGCGATCTGGCTGATCGTCGTGGGCGGGTTCACCGACCTCGGCAATATCCAGGCGGCCTACGCGGGCGGGGTGATGCTGCTGACCGCGCTGCTCGTCGGCGGCTGCACCCCGACGATGATCCTGGCCTGGACCCGGCCCGACGCGGACCCGGAGGACGAGTGATGAATCTGCTCACCGGAGAACTGATACTGCCGCTTCTCGACGAACGCACTGAGCACTAGGTGGCCGACAGCACCCGTCTACCAAGGGTTCTCGCCGGAGCAGTGCTGCTGGACCTGATCGACGCCGCGGCAATCCACCCGGCCGGGCCGGGCGACGAGGCTGATCCGGGCCGGATCATGATGAAGTCGACAATTGAATACGCGACCTCACCGGTCCGGAACCCCACCGTGGTGGCGGCGAGCGGCGCGCCGAACCGTCACGGCTGGTGCAGGTTCGGCAGAGTTGGCTGCATACACTCATGGCGCCCAGCTCAGCGAAGTATCCACCGGTAAACCATCGTGGAATCGAGGGGACATCGTGGCAGAACAGCCGACCACCATCGACGCATACCTCGCCGAGTTCCCCGATGACGTGCGGGGCATCCTCGAAGGGATCCGGCGCACCATTCGGACAGCGCTACCGGATGCGACCGAGGCGATCAGCTACGGCATTCCCACGTTTCGGCTACACGGTCACAACGTCGTTCATTTCGCGGGCTGGAAGCAGCACGTGAGCCTCTACCCCATACCCGACGGCGACCCGGCGTTGCAGCGCGCGCTCGAGCCGTACCGAGCGGGCAAGGGGACACTGAAATTCCCGCTCGGCAAGCCGGTCCCGTACGAGCTGATCGCGCGGATCGCCACCGAACTGGCCGAGCGGGGTCAGAACTGAGTCTCCGCGATCACCAGTCGGCTTCGGTGTACTTGATGATGCCGCGAATGTTCCTGCCCTCGAGCATGTCCTGGTAGCCCTGGTTGATCTGCTCCAGGGAGTAGCTGCGGGTCACCATGTCGTCCAGGTTGAGCTGGCCGGATTTGTACAGCGCGAGCAGGCGCGGCGCGTCCTGGCGGGCGTTTCCACCGCCGAAGATGCAGCCCTTCACCGTCTTCTGCAGCATGGACAGCAGGAAGCTGTTCAGCTTGACGTCGTTCTCGTCCATCCGGCCCATCGAGGTGACCACCAGGGTGCCCGCCTTCGCGGTGAGGATCAGGCCCTCCTCGATGTACTCGCCGTGCATCTCGCCCATGGTCAGGATGACCTTCTCCGCCATCCGGCCCTCGGTGGCCTCCATCAGCGGCATGATCGCGGCGGCCATGCTCTCGTAGGTGTGCGTGGCGCCGAACTTCTGCGCCTGTTCGCGCTTCCACGGATTCGGATCGATGGCAACGACTTTCGAGGCTCCCGATAGCACAGCGCCTTGCAGCGCGCTCATGCCGACGCCGCCGATGCCCGCGATCACCACGGTCTCGCCGGGGGATACCTGGGCGACGTGGGTTGACGACCCGAAGCCGGTCGGCACACCGCAGCCGACCAGGCAGGCCACTTCGAACGGAATGCTCGGATCGATCTTCACCACCGAGGTGTGGTGCACCGTCATGTACGGCGCGAAGGTGCCCAGCAGGCACATCGGGATGACGTTCTCGCCCCGGGCCTGGATGCGGTAGGTGCCGTCGCTGATCGCCTGGCCGAGCAGCAGTCCCGCGCCGAGGTCACACAGCGCCATGTGCCCGGCAACGCAGGCCGGACAGCGGCCGCAGGCGGGGATGAACGACAGGATCACGTGGTCGCCGACCTGCAGGTCGGCCGGACAGTTCGGACCGAGCTTGGTGATCACGCCCGCGCCCTCGTGCCCGCCCATCACGGGAAAGGACGGCATCGGGGTCGCGCCGGTCACGATGTGGTGGTCGGAGTGGCACATGCCCGCGGTCTCCATGCGGATCTGCACCTCGCCGGCGACCGGGTCGCCGATCTCGATCTCCTCCACCGACCACGGCTGGTCGATCCCCCACAGGATCGCGCCCTTCGTCTTCATTCCTGTCGACCCTCTCGCATGCACGTGCTTATATGTGACTGCACCCACAGTACGAGAAAAATGTAACGCGTTCTAGTGTCGCGGCGGAATTTCCGGCGTATGGCGCGACACCAGTCCCGAACGCGTTACAGTTCGTGTCAGCCGCGGACGTCGTGTTGGTGATGTGATGCACTATCGGCAACATCCCGACAGTCACTCCATGAGCCGGTGCGCCCGCTCGAACAGCTCCAGCGTGATCGCGTGCAGGAAATCGCCGACCTGCACGGGCGCCTTGCCCGCGAACGCGCGGGCGTGCGTGCCCTCCAGAACGATGCCGAGCTTGAAGCAGGCCAGCACCGTGTACCACGGCATGGCGCTCAGATCCCGGTCGGAGCACCGCCCGTAGTGCGCGATCATCTCCTCCGGCGTCGGCAGCCCGCCGACCGCGCCGAGCTTGCCGACCAGCGCCGCGCCGGTGGTCCCCGGCTCCGGCCGGGTGGCGATCTGCCAGCCGAGGTCCAGCAGCGGGTCACCGATGGTGGACATCTCCCAGTCCACCATCGCCGCCACCTGCGGGCCGTCGAAGGAGAACATCACGTTCGCCAGATGACAGTCGCCGTGCAGGATGCCGGGCGTCCACTCGGCCGGACGGTTGCGGTCCAGCCAATCGCCCACCGATTCCACGCCGGGAATCTCCGGGCCCGGGTAGCCCTCGTTTGCCGAGTACGACTCCAGTTCACCCAGCCAGCGCGGCACCTGACGTTCCAGGAAGCCCTCCGGCTTGCCGTAATCGGCCAAGCCGAGCGCCTGGTAGTCCAGCGCGCCGAGCCGCGCGATGGCCTCGACCGCGGAAAGACCCATCTGCCTGCGAATCTCCGGATCGCTCGCGTGCGGCTCGGGCAGTTCGTTCTGCGGGTTGAAACCGTCGATCGGCTCCATCAGGTAGAAGACCGCACCCAGCACCGATTCGTCGGGGCAGGCCGCGATCACCCGGGGTGCGCGCACCTCGGTGCCGCCCAGCGCGCCGAGCAGACGGGCCTCGCGCCGGATCACGTCGTTGCTCTTGGCCCGCAGGTGCTTCGGCCCACGGCGCAGCACGTACGCCCGGCCACCGCGGGTGAAGCGGAGCATGATGTTCTGCGTGCCGCCGCCAAGCGCGGTCACGTCCTCGAAATCCCCCGCCGGCAGATCCTGCTCATCCATCCACTTGTCGACAAGGGCGAAGTCGACGACAGCTGGATCCACATCCACCGGTTGCGCAACAGACATGCTCCACATTGTGCACCACCTGCCGAGCCAAACTGAAGGCAGATGACAACAGTTTGCCCCGACCGGCGCGGCGTAGGGTTTCGAGAACCATGCACACGCTGTTGATCGACAATTACGACTCGTTCACCTACAACCTGTATCAGCTGATCAGTGCGGTGAACGGCGTCGAGCCGACGGTCATGCGCAACGACGAGGCGCGCACGGTCGCCGAACTCCGTCTGGGACGCTTCGACAACGTGGTCGTCTCGCCGGGACCGGGACGGCCGGACGTACCGCGGGACGTGGGGATCTCCGCGGCGGTGATCGCGGAGACCGGCCTCCCGTTGCTCGGAGTGTGCCTGGGCCATCAGGGCATCGTGGTCGCGGCGGGCGGTGTGGTCGCCGAGGCGCCCGCCGCCAGACATGGCTACCTCGATCGGATCGAGCACGACGACCGGGATCTGTTCGACGGAATCCCGCAGGGTTTCACCGCCGTGCGTTATCACTCGCTGTGCGCGCTGCGGCCGCTGCCGGACGACCTGGAGGTCACCGCGGTGGCCGCCGACGGCGTCGTCATGGGCGTGCGGCACCGCACGCGCCCGCAGTGGGGGGTGCAGTTCCATCCGGAATCGATCGCCAGCGAGTTCGGCGCGGCACTGCTGCGCAACTTCGCGAAGCTCACGGCGGCACATCGGATTGCGCCGCGCTTCCCGGATTCGCGCGGATCGGTCGAGGTGCAGCGCGAAGTCGCGCCGGAGGCGGTTGGCTTCCCGCCTCCCTCGTCACAAGCCTCCTCCGAGACGCGCGTTCCGCTGGCGCCCGCCCAGTTTCCGGCCGCTGCGGCCGGATTCGAGCGCTCGCGCGAAACATCCTCCGCGCGAACGCGCACCGAACCTGCACCGCGGCGGACCTTCCGGCTCCACCAGGACGTGATCGAGCGGGCCATCGACACCGAGAGCGCTTTCGTACGGCTGTACGGCAACTCCCCCACGGCGTTCTGGCTGGACAGTGAGCACGTGGAACCAGGAGTGGATCGGTTCTCCTTCCTGGGCGACGCGAGCGGTCCGCTGGCGGAAGTGCTGCGCTACCGCGTCGGTGACGGCGAGGTGACCGTGGAAACGTCCGACGGGCATCGGCGCACCGTCCGCGGCGGCATCCTCGACTTCCTGGCCGCCGAGCTGCGGACGCGCCGGCTCGAACTGCCCGATCTGCCGTTCGACTTCGCCGGTGGATACGTCGGCTACCTCGGCTACGAAGTCAAAGCCGACTGCGGCGGGACCGCGGTCCATCGCGCGCCGACCCCGGACGCGCAGTGGATCTTCGCCGACCGGCTGGTGGTGGTCGACCACGTGGGCGGGCGGACGCATCTGCTCGCTCTCAGCGACACACCGGATACCGCCCGGTCCGGCGCGGACTGGCTGCGCGACACCCGCGAGACCTTGGAAACCCTTCCGACCTGGTCGAATCCGCCGACGCTCGAACTGCCGCCGGATGGCGACGCGGTCGCACCGCTGCTCACCCGCGGCCGGGAGCGCTATCTCGCCGATATCGCGGTATGCCAGGAGCGTCTGCACGCGGGCGAGTCCTACGAGATCTGCCTCACCGACAGTGCGACGATCCCCGCCGCCGCGGCCGACGGGCTCGATTTCTATCGCACGCTGCGCCGCTGCAACCCGGCGCCGTATGCCGCCTACCTGCGCTTCGACGACCTCGACATCGCCTGCTCGTCACCGGAGCGGTTCCTGAAGATCAATCGTCACCGCGTCGTGGAGAGCAAGCCGATCAAAGGCACCGCGCCGCGCGGCGCCACGCCCGAACAGGACGAGCGCCTGCGCCGCGAGCTGGCCGACAGCCCGAAGACCAGGGCGGAGAACCTGATGATCGTCGACCTGCTGCGCAACGATCTCGGCCGGGTCTGCGAGATCGGCAGCGTGTACGTGCCGAAGCTGATGGCCACCGAGCAGTACGCGACGGTGCATCAGCTGGTGTCGACGGTGCGCGGCAGGCTGCGGCCGGAGGTCGGCGTGGTCGACTGCCTGCGTGCCTGTTTTCCCGGTGGCTCGATGACCGGCGCGCCGAAGCTGCGCACCTGCGAGATCATCGACGAGCTGGAAACCGGAGCGCGCGGGGTCTATTCGGGCACCATCGGCTTCCTCGGGCTCGGCGGCACCGCGGACCTCAACATCGTGATCCGCACCGCCGTTCGCTACGACGGCTGCTGGCGGATCGGGGCGGGCGGCGCGATCGTACTCGACTCGGAACCCGCGGACGAGTACCGCGAAGTGCTGCTCAAGGCGGCCGCCACTTTGCGGGCCGCCGCCGATCACGCGCACCGCTGATATTGGGCACCGTCGCTATTTGCGCCGCCTGGTGGGCTTTCGCCGCGGCGGCTCGGGCTCCTGCTGCTCCGGCGCGCTGAGGCCGGTCAGCTTGCCCAGCAGTGCGATGCCCGGCAACTTGGCCAGCTTCCCGAGCACGTCCTCGCCGAGCGAGATCATCGCCTCCAGCCTGGGTAGCAGCCGGTCGTAGGCGGCGAAGGCCGGGTCGGCGAGCGCCAGGGTGCGGTCGAGGCGATCGATCGTGGAATTCAGCCGCTCGACCGCGATCGAGAGCCTCTCGATCAGGTCGGGCAGCTGCGCGGCCAGCTGGGCCGAGGCGGGCGGCAGCCGCACCGCCGCGTCGAACGCCGATGACGCGGTCAGCTGCGCGGCTTCCAGCGCCTGGCCCGCCGCCGTCTGGGCCGCTTCGACCGCGGCCTGCGCGGCGTTCAGGACGTCGGCGGGTCCGGGCACGCGCCCGCCGGACAACTTCGGGGTCGACGGCTTACGACCCGGAGATTTCGGGTTCGTCATGAGAACACTGTGCCGTACCGGACAGCCGGCGCGCGGTATTGCCCGAACCAGCCGGTTTGTGTCCAGACTCGATTGCCTCGGCACGCCGCCGTACCCAGGCCGAGCGATCGCGACTCGACCTCGGTGCGCGAACTCGCCCCGCCGAATGAGATCCCCTCGCCCGATCGGCGTGTCGGAGGGTCGTGGCATAGTTCGAGCACCATGAAACTCAGCAAGGGCGCGAACGCAGCAGTACCGACATCCCTTCTAGCCGTGGTTGTTTCATGGCGCTCGGACCATGCTGTGGACGCGCACGCCTTGCTGCTGGATGCCTCCGGCGCGGTTCGCTCGGACCGGGACCTGGTGTTCTACAACGCGCCGCGACATGTCTCCCAGGCGGTCACGCTCGACCAGGAACCCGCCCCGCGAACCGCGCGGCTGAGCGTCTCGCTGCCGCGTACCGAGGCCGACGTCGATCGCATCGTCGTCTGCGGCTCGGTGGACGGGGCGACTTTCGGCGACATCCACGGGTTGACCGTCGCCGTGCACGCCGTCGACGGGGCCGTCGTGACGTTCGACATCGACGACGTGGACGCGGTGCCCGCCCTGATGTTCGGCGAGTTCTACCGCCGCGACGGGCAGTGGCGGTTCCGCGCCATCGGGCAGGGCTGGTCCAGCGGACTGGCGGGATTGGTCACCGAGTTCGGCGTCCAGGTCAACGATCCGTCCGAGCCTGCCCGCACCACCCATCCGGCCAACCCGTTCCGCGTGCACCGGCCCGCCCGCACTTCAGCTGCGCAGGAAAGGCCCTCGAACCTACCCGGAACGCTGGAGCCAGCACCCGGAACACCCGATCTCGCTCCGGCTCGGCATCGTCCGCGCGGGCAATTACCCTCCGGCCCGTCGCGCGGGAACGAGGAGTCCGCCACGGCGCCGCTCGAGCGGCCGGATGGGTCGAGCGGCGTCTCGGAAGACGCTCCGGTGCTCCGGATCGCCGAGGACCACAGCCCTGCCGATATCCCCCCGGGACAGGGCGAACGCGGCCGGGCGACGCAGCCCGGCTACGGCGAAACCGCATGGCCACGCACCGACCTGCTCGACCGTCGGGAGACTTCGGTCATGCCCCGGACGCCCACCCACCGTCCGGTCGATCTGACCCGGTACAACACGGAAACCGCACCGATCGCTCCCCCGCCGCCGCCGAATCCCGAACGCGCCGACTGGCATCCGGATACCGATAACCCGCAGCGCATGCGCTGGTGGGACGGTACGGAGTGGACCGCCGACGCCTACCTGCGTCCTCCGCCCGGCGGTCGGCACTGCGAACGCTGCGGAAGCGCGCTGCGCCGCAAGCTGTTCGGCGGTCTCGCGCCCTGCGGCCGGTGCGAGCCGGAGATCGAGGAGTACCTCACCCACTGGCACGCGCGCGCGTGGCGGGTGCTCACCACGCACGGTCCACGTGGCCCCGAATGGTCGGCGCTGTGGGCGTCGTTGCGTTATCAGCGCATCGATGCCGACGCGGGCCGTTTCGTGCTGCGTGACCTGGCGCAAAGTTATGTGGAGCGCCTGGTCACTTTCGCCTTCGCCGATGGCGAGGTCAGGGCGGCGGAACTGGAACTGTTCGAGCAGGCGGTGACCGAACTCGGGCTCGGCGGCCCGCTGATCGAGGACCTGCGCAGGCGCATGCACCGCGGCAACACGCTGTACCGGCTGCGCTCGGGCGACCTGCCGGTGGTTCGCACCCCGGGCCTGCACCTGGACCCCGAGGAGGCGGTGCATCTGGATCTGCCCGCGACGCACGTGCGTCAGCTGGCCCGCGGGCCGAAAGTCACCGAGGGCAGGCTGATCAGCAGCAATAAGAAGCTGCGCTTCGTCGGCGCCGGCGCGGGCACCGAAATGCCGTGGTCACGCGTGGTTTCCGTGCACGCCGAGCAAGGCTGCGTGGTGATCTCGGCCACCTCGGCACGCGGTGGCGCGAGATTCGCCGTCGCCGATCCGGACTACGTCGCCGCCGCGCTGGAAGGCGCCCTGCGCGTAGCCAAGCGACTGGTGCTCACCCCGGGCCAGCGCGACACCCGCAGCATCCCGCAGGAGGTGAAAGCGCAGGTGTGGCAGCGCGACGGCGGCAAATGCGTGGAATGCGGCGATGGGCACTACCTGGAGTTCGACCACATCATCCCGCTCAGCCGTGGCGGCGCGACCAGCGCCGCCAACCTCCAGATCCTGTGCCGCTCGTGCAATCGCGCCAAGGGCGCCCGCATCTAGAGCGCGGCTCAGTCGACGAGCAGGCCCGCCGTCCGCCCGAGATCGGCGAGCATGGCGTCGAACAGGATCTCCGGATTGTCCAGCGGGATCGGGTAATTCCCGAACACCTCGAGCGTGACGTGACCATAGAGCCGCGCCCAGATCTGGATCATCAGATACGTCACCCCGAGATCCAGTTTCTCGGCGGGAAACTTCTGACCGGATTCCGACAGCGCCGCCAGCAGTTCGGTCTGGAAGTACACCAGATCCTCGCGCAGTTCCGGCGGGATGACGTCGGTGGGCGGCGTGACGATGTCGTAGTTCGCCAGCAGCCGGCCCGTCGCGGCGAGGAAGATCCGGCCGAACGGCTCGTCGAAGCGGCGGGCCTGCCCGGCGCCGGGCGAGGCGAACACCAGGGTGAACTCCCTGGTATGTGCCAGCGCCCAGCGCCGGAAGCCACGGCAGATGGCGAAGAACTGCACCGCGCCGTCGTCGGGCAGCGTGGCGATCTCGGCGGTCAGCTCCTCGGCCAGGTCGGCGCAGAAGTCCAGCCGCAGTCGCTCCAGCAGGTCCTCCAGCGACTTGTAGTACCGGTACAGCGCGGGAGCGGTGACACCGAGCTCACGCGCGATGGCGCGCAGGGTGACCGCGCCGGGCCCGTGCTCGACCAGCAGCGCGCTGGCGACCCTCCGGATCTCGCCGTCGGTCACCACCGGCGCACGGCCTCGTGGTTTGGACTGTTGCACCACTCGATTCAAGCGTATTCGACGTCCCAGCGCTTGATCCCGTTCAGCCAGCCCGAGCGCAGCCGCTCCGGCTCGGACACCTGCCGCAGGTTCGGCATCACGTCCGCGATGGCGTTGAACATCAGATCGATCTGCAGCCGTGCCAAGTTGGCGCCGACGCAGTAGTGTGTGCCGGTGCCGCCGAAACCGACGTGCGGGTTCGGATTGCGCAGCACGTCGAATGTGAACGGGTCGGCGAACGCGTCCTCGTCGAAATTCGCCGAGCTGTAGAACAATCCGACCCGCTGGCCCTTCTTGATCTGCTGGCCACCGAGCACGGTCTCCTGGGTCGCGGTGCGCTGGAACGCGGTGACCGGGGTGGCCCACCGGACGATCTCGTCGGGCGCGGTGCGCGGACGCTGCTGCTGGTAGATCTCCCACTGCTCGGGGTGGTCCACGAACGCCTTCATGCCGTGGGTGATCGAGTTCCGGGTGGTCTCGTTGCCCGCCACCGACAGCAGGATGACGAAGAACGCGAACTCGTCCGAGCCGAGATGCTCGCCGTCGATATCGGCGTTGACCAGCTGGGTGACGATGTCCTCGGCCGGGCAGGACCGCCGCTGCTCGGCCATGTTCCAGGCGTAGCCCATCACCTCGGCGGTCGCGGCGTGGTGGTCGCCCTCGAACTCCGGGTCGTCGTAGGAGATCATCTGGTTGGACCAGTCGAAGATCTTCTTCCGGTCCTCCTGCGGGATGCCGATCAGCTCGGCGATGGCCTGCAGCGGCAGCTCGCAGGCGACCTGCTCGACGAAGTCGCCGCCGCCGGTTTTCTTGGCCTCGTGCACGATCCTTGCGGCGCGTTCGGTGAGCGCGACGCGCAGGCTCTCCACGGCGCGCGGCGTGAAGCCCTTGGAGATGATGCGGCGGGTCTTGGTGTGCTTGGGCGGATCGAGGTTCAGCAGCAGCATGTCGCCGAGCATGTCGATCTGCTCGCGGGTGGTCTCCTCGTTGAACCGGATGATCGCGGTGTTCTGCTGGGAGGAGAACACCTCCGGGTTCTTGGAGATCTCCTTGATGTGCTCGAGCTTGGAGACGACCCAGTAGCCGCCGTCGTCGAAGCCGCTGGCCCGGTCGGGCTGGGCGCACCACCACACCGGGGCGGTACGGCGCAGCTCGGCGAACTCCTCGATGGGCAGGCGGGTGGCGAGCAGGTCGGGGTCGGTGAAGTCGAATCCTGTGGGGATCGAGGGCGTGGTCACGGGCACGGCTAACTCCTACCGGTCTGGGCGCGGACCGCACGGGCGTTGTGGGGAACATGGTCCAAGGAGATGCAACCACAGAACGGACGTCCGTGAACAGTGTTTAGTAAAACCCGTTCACTTTTTTCGACGACCATCGACGCGACCGGTCGGTCCGCCCGCTGGCCGATATCGGACAACCCCCGACTCACCTGGACACCGGCTGAACTGTCTGCCTGTAATGAGGGCCCCAGCCCACTCTCCCTGCGGGAGGTTCCATGCCCAGCCTCTACGAGCACGTCGGCGGCGACGATGTGCTCCATCGTGTCGAAGCGGCGTTCTACGACAAGGCACTGGCCGACCCGGTGCTGAAGACGTTGTTCACCGAACGACTGCCGCACCACGTCGACCGTCTCACCTGGTTCACCGCCGAATCCTTCAGCGGCCCCGAGCGATTCACCCGCGAGCTGGGTTTCGACCACATCATCGCGGTGCACCGGAACCTGAAGATCACCGACGAGCAGCGGGAGCGCTTCGTCGAGGTCTACATGCACACGTTCGAGGAAGCCGAGCTGCTGGACGACGAAGAGTTCCGCAAGGCCGTCTACGAGCACGTGGCCTTCGGAGCACAGGTGGCCCAGCAGAACTCGCACGCGACCAGCGACGCGGAACTGCACCCGATCCGCGAGGTGCCACGCTGGACCTGGGCGCGCGACGACTAACTCGACCGCAGCGGTGTGAGCGGCGGAGGTTGCCAATGCCCCTGCACCGCCTCGGTTTTCGGCGAGAACAGGCGAAACGTCAGCGAGAATTGGCCCGAATCCGGAATGGGCAGCCAGTTTCCGGCAGGAACACTCGGTCCAGGATCTACGTACTGAACGGCGATATCCAGGGAGCCATCGGGATTGAGCACCACCGGGACCTGGTGGCCCACCGAGTAGATCCCCGCCGGGTTGGGCACCAGCTGGCTGTCGACGTCGTAGGCGGTCAGCGACCAGAACGCATCGGCCGGTGGTAGCCGGCCGGGTGCGAAATGCAGCCGGAAACGACCCATGCTGCCGCGGGCGTCCGCCGACGCGAACACTGGGCGGTCTCCACCGCGGCGGTGAGTTCGGTATCGGAGAGTCCGTGGACCTTTCCGCCCGGCCGGATCCCGATGGTCGCGAAGTGTCGCATGGCGGGCGCGTCCTCCGGCGCGGGCGGATTTGTCGACATCACCGCGCACATCCGGTCGAAGAAGTCGCGCGCGTTCATCTCCGCGATCTGCTCAGAGGGCGGCTGCGCCGTCGACAGCCCGCCTGGCGGCGCGGCGCGCGGCTCCCTGGCGTTCGTCCACACGCTCAGCGGAACCAGTTTCAGCTGCTGCTGCAGCGCGCGAACGACCGGCATGTCGTCGTCTCCGTCGAGCTGGATCCGGGCGATCAGCCATACCGTCGGCGTCGGCATCGGCATCGAGGTGAGGCCGCCGGGCAAGACACCCGACCAACCCGGACCGGTCACCACGTAGGTGTACGCCAGCGCCGCCGATTCCGCCTGGGGCCGAACGCTACTCGGGTTGTGCACGTTGTTTGTCCAGGCGTCGAGCAGTTGCACCAACCAGAACCGCCGAGCGCCCATCGCGGGAACTTGCAGCACCATCGGCTCGGCCTGCAGATCGAGCCAGGCGGTCGAACGCAGGGTGTCCCGGTCCAGCCGTACAACGTCTCGCTGGGCCGGGGTGGGCAACGCGGCGGCGTGCTGGAATCGGTTGGCGGGTGCGGCCGTCTCCGCCGCCACGCGGGTGAGATCCATCAACACCAACGGATAGCCGAATATGTAGGCGTCCCTTGCGATCGTGGCGGCGTCGCCCGGCACGGCGGGGTTCTCGTCGTCGGATCCGCCGCACGCCGCCAATCCGAGCGCGGCCACCGATGTCGCCGCCATACCGAGCGCAGTGCGCCGCGACATCGTGACCTTGCCGTCGGTCCTGTGTCCATGATCCTGCTCCGCGTCCGATCCTATCGGGCCCGCGAGATCCGCACCGGAGTATAGCCACCCATGGCGGCGAAAATCGCAGGTCAGCGCCGTGATAAGGGACAGATCCGAGCGCGGGGCCGTGGCGCGGCGGCTGGGTGCCAGCGATTCGAATCCACGCAGCGGCTGTGTCCACCGCGCTCGCCGCGGCCCGTCTCGACCGGCGGGCCGTTCGCGCCACGCTCATTGTGCGTTCCAGGACCCTGCTGCTGGACGCAAGGACTTCCGCACGGCCGTCTACGAGCACGTTGCCTTCGGGAGCGCGAATGGGCGCAGCAGAACTCGCACGCGACCAGCGACGAGGAACTGCATCCGATCCACGAGGTGCCGCGTGGGCGCGCGACGATCAGCTCACCGTAACGGCGTGAGCGGCGGCGGACGCCAAATCCCTTTTATCGCCTGGGCCTTCGGGGCGAACAGGCGCAACGTCACCGAGAATTGGCCAGATTCGGGAATGGGCAACCAGTTTCCGGTGGGAACGCTCCCGCCCGGATCAGCCCACTGGAGGGTGAGATCCAGGGAGCCATCGGAATTGAGCACCACCGGGACATGGTGGCCGACCGCGTAGATCTCGGCTGGGTTGGGCACCAGAGAGAGGTCGGCGGTGTAGGCGGTCAGCGACCAGAAGGCGTCGACCGGCGGCAACTGACCCGGCGCGAAATGCAGCCGAAAGCGATTCTGGCCACCGCTGGCGTCCGCCGTGGCGAACAGGGTGGGGTAGATCACGTCCTCGGGCAGAGCGGCGCCGAGACCGTTCCAGGCGATATCGGCGCGCAATAGGTAGTCAGCGCCGTACCGGCCGGTACCGGGGTCGTAGATCCAGCCGTTCTCGATGATCGTCGTCTCCCCGACATACACCGGGATCCGCTGCCGTGCGGTGGCAACCGCCGTGGCGAGTTCGTCGTCGGAAAGGCTCTTGACCGCGCCGCCCGGCTCGATGCCGATGCTCGCGAAGCGCCGCATCGCGGGAGCGTCCTCAGGTGCGGGCGGATTGACCTCCATCACCGCGCACATCCGGTCGAAGAAGGCGCGCGGGGCCATCTCCGCGAGTTGCGCGGCCGGGGGCGCCGTCGGCCGGGTCGGCGGCACCGCCGGCGCGGGCACGTCCACTCCCGCGATCCACGCACTCAGCGGAGCGAGCTTCATATCCTGCTGGATAGCGCGGACCGTGGGCAGGTCGCGGGGGCTGTCGACCTGAATCCGGTTGAGCAGCCAGACCGTCGGCGTCGGCATCGGCAGCGGGGTGACCCCCTCCGGCAGCGCACCGGACCAGCCGGGCCCGGTTACCGCATAGGTGTACGGCGGTGCCGCCGACTTCGCCTGCGGGCGCATGCTGCTGGGGTTGTGCACGATATTCGACCAGGCGTCCAGGAGTTGCGCCAGCCAGAAGCGCCGACGGTCCATTGCGGGGACCTGCAGCACCATCGGCTCGTGTGTCAGATCGAGCCATGCGGACGAGTCCAGCGTATCCAGGTCCGGTCGTACCAGCTCACGTTGCTCGGGGGCGACGAACGAGGTGGTGTGGCGGAACCGGTTGGCGGGGACAGCCACCTCGGCCGTTGCGCGTGTCAGGTCCATCAGCACGAGGGGGAAGCCGAAAATGTACGCGTCCCTGGCAATCTCGACGGCGTCGCCGGGCACGGCGGAGTCCTCGTCCTCGGATCCGCCGCACGCCGCCAATCCGAGTGCGGCCACCGATGTCGCCGCAAGGCCGAGCGCCGAGCGCCGTGACAACATCACCTTGCCGTCGGTCCTGTGGTCCATGATCCTGCTCCGCCTCCGATCCTATCGGACACCGCGAGATCCGCACCGGAGTATAGCGGCCCTCGGTCGCGAAAATCGCAGGTCAGCGCCTTGATGGCGGAACAGGCGCGCCGGACGGCGGAATCATCGGCGCGTCGGACGCGTACCAGTGGCCGCGGCGACGCGCGCTCGGTCAGGCGATGCGAGCGCGGCGCCGACCGGCACCCGCGGCCCGCCGGTTGCCGGAATGTCGTGCAAGCGGCACGCAACGTTCGATCCACACCGGACTTCCGCCGCGCTCGCCCCTCGGCTGCCACGATCGACGGGCCGCCGTTCGTGCCGGGCGCGCCGCCGCCACACATGTACGCGCATCGCACCCGGGCTTGCGGTCAGATCTCCAGGATGGTGTTCATGATGGTGCCCGCACTGGTGGCCACCACGCCACCGAGCATCGCCCCTGCGATCATCTTCGGCGACTGCAACCCGCTGCCACTCCACTTCTCCCAGGCGAAGCGACCGCCCGCGTAAATGATGCTGACGATGCCGGACAGCAGCGCGAACCAGGTGAAGTAGCGGACGAACCGTAAGAGCTTGTCCGCCAAGGGCGGCGCCTCCGGGGTCGGGTCGCCGATCTGCGCCAATGTCGTGAACGAATCGACCGACGTCAGAATGATGCTCACCGTCTACTCCCTATGTTCGATTACAATCCTGCCGCCCGCCGAACTGCTGCGAAAGCTGTTCGGCCACCGATCAATTCGGTCATAGATGAGGATACGGCCCTGGGCGGCACCTGTGTGCGCGCTGTGCGGAACACCGGCCGACGCTGGCGCACCTACCCCTTCGTCCAGAGCGATGGCCGGCCCGGCAAGGCGGGAAGACGCGAACTTCCCTGTGCTGCACCGACCTGACTGCATCACGGCGAGCGAACGGATACGATCTTCACAGCGAATCACTATCCCCTGTCCCGAATCCAGAATGAGCGAACGACGATGATTTTGGCCGCCGCTTTTGACACCCTGGCGCAGATCGGCAACCCGACCCCAGAAGCACCGCCGATCTCCGACAAGTTCCTCCAACTGGTCCGCTACCTGACGTGGTTCGTTCTCCTGTCGGGCATCTGCGGCATCATCTACGCCGGTGGCCGCTTCGCCTGGGAGAAGTGGACCGGCGGCGGACTCGAGTCGCCGAAGATGGTGGCGGGAGCCATGATCGGCGGCGTGATCGCCACCAGCGCGGGCACCATCATGAACGCCGTCATCGGCTGACCGCGGAACCCGTCCCGAAGTCACACTCGGACATAGCGTCTCGCTATAACACGAGCCCGGCCGCGCGGCCAGGCTTCGCGCTGTGCGCCGCAAGCGTGCCGCTGCGCGGTCCGTGACGGCCGATCAACGCAGGATGCCCGCGGCACGCGCGGCGCGCAGCCAGTCCGGGAACTCGCCGAGCAGGCGCGTGTAGAGCTGGGCGTCGTCGACCTGATCGATGTCGTCGAGGGCGAAGAAGCCGGCGTTGTCCACCGCCCGGTCGGACAACTCGTCCAAGGTCCGCAGCAGGCCGTAGTTGGCCCGGCCGAGGCCGACGAACTGCCAGAAGGCCGGGAGCAGCGAGGCTTCGCGCATGAGGGCCGCGATCTCGCGCTTCTTGGCGAAGCCGCCGTCGGTGAAGAACAGCACGAGCGTGGGGCGGTCGCCTGGACGCAGCGAGTCGATGATGGTGCGCATGATCGGCAGTTCGTCGTTGCGGCCACCGAGCTTGTCGTAGTCGATACCCCCGTGGGTTCCGCCGAGATGCAGATAGGTCTGTGCCCACGCCTCGCCGTGCTCGACGGTGATATCGGGCAGCTTGGCGAACGAGAGGGCGTAGAGGTATGCCTCCAGGGTGCCGTCGTCGTCGAGCTGAGTGGCCACCGGAATCATCCGCTGCACGACGCGATGCACCACCTGGTCGCGATACTGCCGGTTCATGCTGCCGGTCTTGTCGATAACGAGCACGACGCGGGCGCGAATACCGAAGGCGTCCCCATCGATCAGGACTTTCGCGACCGCGCGCTTGCGCACATCCAGCGTGGCGCGCTTCTCGAAGGACAACTCGGCCTCACCGGGCACCGTGAAGACGTCCACCGCCGCGGTGCCGGGAGACGACGAGCCCGCGGCGATCGGGTCCGGCACCGGGTCGTCGTCCACGCTCACGCCATGATCGGTGACGAGCGCGGCGAACCCGCCCGCATAGCCTTGCCCGACCGCCCGCACCTTCCACGCCGCGTTCCGGCGATACAGCTCCAGCGCGATCACCACGGATTCGGTGCCCAGCCCCTCGATGCGGTA
Organism: Nocardia sp. NPDC051787; assembly: GCF_040681325.1. NCBI lineage: Bacteria > Bacillati > Actinomycetota > Actinomycetes > Mycobacteriales > Nocardiaceae > Nocardia > Nocardia sp. NPDC051787. The sequence continues at coordinate 35,978 of NZ_JBFAYO010000033.1, read as the reverse complement.
CTCGTACAGCACGTTGCCCGCCTCGTCCGCGACCGTGGCGACCGGCGGCGCGAACCGGCCGAAGGTCGCCGCGGGATCGTCGAGCGTGAGCACCGCGCGCAGCTGCGCGATGTCCGCAGGGAGCTCGGCAAGCGAAACAGACAGCGCGGCAGGTGTTCCCGGCCGAAGCGACACGCCGGGGCCATCCGGCTGGTTGAAGAACACGAAGTCCGCGTCCGAACGCACCCGGCCCGCTTCGGTCACCAGCAGCGCCGACACGTCGACCGCGGCCTCGGTCCGCACCGATACCAGCAGCCGGGCGGCGTCCAGTGCCCCGTTCTGCCCTTTGACCAACGCGGCACCCATCGAAACTCCCAGCCGTTGCGCCGAAATCGCTACCGCGATCAGCGTAGGTCCACCACGGGATGCGCGCGGACCATAACCCCTGGTTCCGCCGGCCCTCCTAGACACCGCGTCCGCGTGCCAGACTGGGCCTGTGATCGAGCGTCAGCGAGTGAACCAGAAACACAGCGCGCCCTCGCGCACGACCGAGCCGAGCGCCAGCGAGGTGCGGTCGTGAGCGAAGCGAACAAGGACCAGCGACCGGACGACAACACGACCCGGGATCGTGGTGACGTCATCGGCGCGGGCATTCTGTGGCTGGCCAAGTGGGCGGTGTGCATCGTCGCGATCGCGGCGGGCGCGTGGGTGCTCGGATTCCTGATCGCCCGGCTGTGGGTGGTGATCTTGCCGGTGGCGCTGGCCGTGGTGGTCGCGACGGTGCTGTGGCCGCCGGTGCGCTGGCTCACCGCACACGGCCTGCGGCCAGCACTCGCGGCAACGATCGGCGTGCTCGGCTTCATCGGTCTGCTGGCCGGCGTCATCGGGCTTATCGTGCCCTCGGTCGTGAACCAGGCACCCGAACTCGCGGACAAGGCGAGCGAGGGCGTCAACCAGGTGCGGAAGTGGTTGCAGGGCCCACCGCTGAGACTCCGTGACGAGGAACTGGATTCGGCGGTCGACGCGATCGTGTCCCGGCTGCAATCCAGTTCCGAGCAGATCGCCACCGGCGTGTTCAGCGGCGTGAGCACCGCGACGTCGGTGCTGGTGACCCTGTTCCTCGTGCTGGTGCTCACGTTCTTCTTCGTCAAGGACGGGCCGCGGTTCCTGCCCTGGCTGCACAGCGTGTCCGGCAGTCACAGCGGCAGGCACTTGGAAGAGGTGCTGGGCCGGATCTGGGTGGTGCTCGGCGGGTTCATCCGCACGCAGGCGCTGGTCAGCCTGATCGACGCCGTCCTGATCGGCGCGGGCCTGGTGATTCTCGGGGTGCCGCTGGCGCTGGTGCTCGCGGTGATCACCTTCCTCGGCGGGTTCGTCCCGATGGTGGGCGCATTCGTCGCGGGCGCGCTCGCGGTGCTGGTCGCGTTGGTCGGCAACGGCTTCGTCACGGCGCTGATCGTGCTCGGCATCGTCATCGCCGTGCAGCAACTGGAAGGCAATGTGCTGCAACCGATCTTGCAGAGCCGCACGATGAACCTGCACGCGGTGATCGTGCTGCTGGCCGTCACGGCGGGCGGCTCGCTGTACGGGATCGTCGGCGCCTTCCTTGCGGTCCCGGTTGTCGCGATGGCGGCGGTGGTGCTGCGCTACGTCGGCGAGCAGATCGATGCGGCCACGGTCGCGCTGCCGGACCCGGACAGCGAACCCGAACCCACCGAATAGCCGCGGCGGCCGGCGATCGTCGCGCACACCATTGTTGGAATCGGTCCGAATGTAACTCTCGCCGTCGCCCGTCGTCGTCCCTAGCGTGGATCAGCCGCTGTTCCAACCCCATCGATCGTCCACCCGAAGGAGGACCTTCCCGATGACCGAACCCGACCTGTCCACGGACTGGAGTTTCGAGACGAAGCAGATCCACGTCGGACAGATTCCGGACGGCGCCACGAACGCCCGCGCGCTGCCGATCTGAGAAACGCAGTCTGCGTACCCTGCCCTTCATGGTGAGGCAGCGGCATCGAGCCACGTATGTCGGTGCCCCAGGCCAAAGTCCCGGGATGTGTTGACCGGTCGCCGTTATCGCTTGTCTCTCAATGAGACTCAAGGCCGGTATGCCGAGCTGATCGGCGACACCTGCCGTGCGGTATGGAACACCGGGTTGGAACAGCGTCGCGAGTACCGCCGCCAGGACGCCTGGATCAACTACCGCGAGCAAGCCGGGCAGCTGGCCGCCGCGAAGATCGAGCATCCGTGGCTGTGCGCCGCTCCCGGGCATTGCCTCCAGCAAACTCTGATGGACTTGGACCGGGCGTGCCGGGAACGCGGCACCTGGAAAGTGCGGTGGCGGTCCGCGCGCCGTTGGCGGCCGTCATTCCGGTTCCCCGAAGGCAACAAGATCCAGATCCAGCGGCTGGGCCGCCGATGGGGCCGGGCGAAGCTGCCGAAGCTGGGGTGGGTGCGGTTTCGGTGGTCCCGCCCCCTGGGCGGGGTCATCCGGTCGGCCACGGTGTCGCGTGACGGCGCGCACTGGTATGTGTCCTTCCTGGTCGAGGACGGCAAACAGACACCCGCACAGCACCCGAGCGCGAGCGTGGTGGGGGTGGATCGTGGTGTTGCGGTCGCCCTCGCCTGTTCGGACGGCAGCATGCACGACCGCGCATTCACCACCCCGGTGAACGCAACCGCTGCCGCAGGTTGCAGCAGAAGCTCGCGCGGCAGCAGAAGCACAGCGCCAACCGGCGCAAAACCATCGCCGCGATGTGGCGGTTGAAGCGGCGTGAGGCGGATCGGCGTGGCGACTTCGCCGCCCAGGTCGCCAACCAGCTCGCCACCCGCCACAGTGCGGTGGTGCTGGAGGACCTCACCATCACGAACATGACCGCCAGCGCGAAGGGCACCCTCGCCGAGCCCGGTAGCAACGTCGTACAGAAGGCGGGGTTGAACCGCGCCATCCTCGGCAAGGGCTGGTACCGGTTCGAACAGGCGCTGACCAACGTGGCCCGGTACACGGGCTGCCGGATCGTGAAGGTCCCGGCCGCGTGTACGTCGCAAACGTGTTCGCGCTGCGGCAGTGTGGACCCGGTGAGCCGTGAGAGCCAAGCGGTGTACCGGTGCACCAGCTGCGGATACAGCGCGAACGCGGATGTGAACGCGGCCAAGAACATTCTCGCCGCAGGACGTGCGGTGACAGCCTGCGGAGACCTCGGCACCGGCCGGTCTGTGAAGCAGGAACCCCTGACTGTCGCACAGACAGCCAGGAATCCCCGGCTTTCTTCAGGCGGGGAGGACGTCAACTAGCAGACCACCTCCTACATCCGGGTCGGGGCCTGGTGAAATTACTGATCCTCAATCAGTAGAGCGCGGTAACAACGGGGCGAGGACCCGTTTCGGGCTAATTTTAGTGATTTCAGTCAAAATACTCTGCGGGGTTACCACTATTCGGTGTCGCCCGCGACTCGATCCGCCACCACCTCCCCGAGCCGATTGCTCGACTGAAGTTCGACTTTCACGCATCCGAAAGGGTTACCGGATCGAACTAGAAAGGTAGGTATATGTCCTCTTCAGAATGAGGTGGGTAATTTCATGGGCATAGAAACACCGGAAATTCCAGCACACCCCTTCTTACGCCGCGCCGCCACACTGGTCGTAGCGAGTGCCATCCCGCTGTCGGTGGTCGGCGCCGCGACCGCCTCCGCGAACCCACTGGTGCCCGAGATTTCCATCCAGATTCCGTTCGCACCGGTACCCGCCGTCGCCGCTGTAGCCCCGGTCGCCGATCCTGCGGACCCCGGCGCCGTTCCGCCCGACGCCGCTCCCGCGCCGTTTTCCACCGGTCGCAACGACTTGAGCACCAACCGGCCGATGCCGGACCCGAACGTGCTCGCTCCCGTCGTTCCACAGCGCCTGCACTTCCCCGGCGCTCCGGCCCCCAGGGTCGCGCCGATCGAGGCGCCCCCCGGCACGCTGCGCGTCGGTTCCGTCGTGATCGGGCGGCCTGATTTCCTGACTCCCGACCAGGGCAAAATGATCAACGACGCGATCGCGGGCCCGGAGGCGGGCATGGCGCAAACCTTTGATTCGGCAGGCTTCGAGCCGTCCCGCTCCGACCGTATCGCCGCGGACATCATCGGCTCCACCGCGATCGGCGCATCGGTGGGCAGCATGGTGGCCGCCCCCGTGGCCTCGATCGGAGCGGTCATCGGCGCGGTCTGCGGCGCCATCGCCGGTATTCCGATGTTTCCCACCGGGACGGTAGCGGTTATGGGCTTCGGCGCCGCCGTCGGCTACGGGTTCGTCGCATCACCGGCCATCGCTCTCGGCGCGGCCATCGGCGCCGGGGTCGGCGTCGCCCAGGGCCTGCTCACCCCGCCCACGGTTCCGGCCTCCTGATCCACCTTCCCGGCAATACTCGGCGGAACAGGATCGGACTACGCGCCAGTCGCCTGACCCATTTCATACGCGCAGAATTTACGAAGAAGACCCGGTTTCGGCCGGGTCTTCTCGTTCGCGAGGGAACACTGCACGTTTCGCTCGGCCGTGACCGGTTATCGCGATGAGGACCGGCGGATACGACAGGCCGGTCGCCGCACAAGGAGGTTACCCATGAGCACCACCGACAAGGCGAAGAACAAGGCCGAGAAAATCGCCGGTCAAGCCAAGGAAAAGTTCGGCACGGCCGCCGATGACCGGGAGAAGAGGGACGAAGGCCGGACCGATCAGGTCAAGTCCGACCTCAAGGACGCGGGCGAGAAGGTCAAGGACGCCTTCCGGCACTGACCCCGCACGTAGCAAAGGACCCTTGGAGCGGATGGCCGCGGCGCGGTCGTCCGCTCTGACGCGTCCTGACGGAGCCCGCGGCGAGCTATTTCTTCCGCTGCCCGTGTGACTGATCTCCGCCCCTGGGACCGGCGACGGTGTTCTGGCCACCTTCGTCCGCCACGAGGCGTAGTTCGCTCGGCCACCAGATAGTGGGGCCGATCAGGCTGAACAACGCCGGGATGACGACGGTCCGCACGACGAAGGTGTCCAGCAGGATGCCGAGGCCGACCACGATGCCGACCTGGGTGAGGGTGATCAGTGGAAGCACGCCGAGCACACAGAACACCGCGGCGAGCACGATTCCGGCGCTGGTGATCACCGCGCCGGTCACCGAGACCGCACGCACCATGCCCTGTGTGGTGCCGTGGCCAGGGGTTTCCTCGCGCGCCCTGGTCACGAGGAAGATCGTGTAGTCGACGCCGAGCGCGACCAGGAACAGGAACGCGAACAAGGGAACGCTGATATCCAGCGCGGGAAATCCGAACACTTGCTCACTCATCCAGCTGCCCAGCCCGAGCGCGGCCAGCGCGCTGAGCACGGTGACCGCGACCAGGAGCACCGCGGCGGGTATCGCGCGCAGCAGCACGAGCAGGACCGCGAGCACGACGACCAGGATCAGCGGAATGATCACCTCGCGGTCCTCGGCCGCGGCGGTCTGGATGTCCAGCACCTGGGCGTCGGTGCCGCCGACGAGTGCTTCCGCTCCGGGCACCTCGGCGAGCGACGCTCGTAACGCCTCGATCGTGTCGAAGGCCCGCGCGGAAGCCGGTGGCGCGTCGATCACCACCGACCACCGAGTGAGGCCGGTCGGCGAGGTCCCCGTCTGCCAGGTCATCACCACCCCCTCGGTGGCGCGGAACGCCGCATCGATCCCCGGGACCGCGCCACTGCGGGCGAGCACGATCGCCGGGTCGGAGGCACCGGACGGGAAATGCTGCGCGAGCGTGTCGAATCCCTCCACCGATTCGGCGCGGACCCGGAACTGCTCGGTCTGCGAAAGCCCCACCCGCACCGTCAGCAAACCGGTCGCGCAGATGGCGAGCACCGCGATCGCGCACCCGGCGACCAGCGCGGGCCTGCGCACCACACGCGCGGCGATCGTGTGCCAGACGCCCTGGCCGGCGGTGTCGCGGTAGTCGGCACGGGGCACGAACGGCCAGAACACGTTGCGCCCGCACAGCGCGAGAGCGCCCGGCAGCGCGAGCAGGACGAACCCCACCGCGACCAGCAACCCGAGCGCGGCCATCACACCGAGACTGCGGGTGCTCGGCACCGAAGCCAGCAGCAGTACCAGCAGCGCGGCGACCACCGTCACGTTGCTGGCCAGGATCGCGGGCCCGGCGCGCCGCACTGCCTGCCGCAACGCGTCACGGTGATCCGATGCCCGGTGCAGTTCGTCGCGGTAGCGCGATACCAGCAGCAACGCGTAGTTGGTGCCCGCGCCGAACACCAGCACGCTGGTGACGCCGGACGTCGAGCCGTCGAAGGCCAGCGGGGTAACACGCGCCAGGGCGGTTGCGGCGCTGGTGGCGACCCGGTCGGCGGCGCCGACCACGGCCAGCGGGACCAGCCACAGGACCGGGGAGCGGTACGTCGCGATCAGCAGCACCGCGACCACGATGGCGGTCACCGCGAGCAGGGTGACGTTGGCGCCGGAGAACGAATCGGCGATATCGGCGCCGAACGCGGGACCGCCGGTGACTTGCAGGATCAACCCGTCCGGCAGCCCGTCACCCGCGGTGGAACGGATGTCCCCGATGCGGTCGGTCAGCGCGAACCCGCTCAGGTCGGCGTGCACCGGCACCTGTCCGATCGCCGCCTTCTGATCCGGCGACATGATCAGGTCGGCCGGCCCGGGCGACCGCCCAGCGGCACGGGTCACCGCCGCGGCCGTGGCGTTGCGGTCGTCCTCGGTCAGGTTGCCGCCGTCGGCGCGGGTGACCACGATGATCGCGGCCGCCCAGCCCGCGTCCGGAAACTCGTCCAAAGCCTGTTCGACGCGGGCGGAGTCCGCCGGCGGCGGCAGGGCGTCGGGCGCCTGGCCGGCCGCCTCGTTCTCCCCGACGGCTCCGATCAGTCCCACCGAGGCCGCGGCGAGCACGAGCAGCAGCACCCACGATCCGCGGGCGGTCACCAGCGACGCGTAGCGATCCCAAGCGCTCACCCGGCAACTCTCTCAGATCTTCGCCCTCGAGCAGGCGAGACACCCCGCCCGCACCATCGGCCGACCTGGTCAGTCTCGTAAAGCCTGCTCGCGCAATGATTTCAAGGTCTTCGACAGAATGCGTGAGACCTGCATCTGGGAACAGCCGATCCGCTTGGCGATCTGCTCCTGGGACAGCGAATCGAAGAAGCGCATGACGAGCACCTGCTTCTCGCGTTCCGGTAACGCGGCCAGCAGCGGTTTCACCGCCAGATAGTTCTCCACGGTGCCGAAATCGGGGTCCTCGGCGCCCAGCGAATCCAGCAGCGAGGGACCGCCGGACTCCGCGTCGCCCGACTCGGCGACGGCGTCGATCGAGGAGGTCTGATAGGCGTTGCGCGCGATGAGCGCCTGGGTCACCTCGTTCAGGTCGACCCCCAGTTCCTCGGCGATCTCCCGTGCCCGCGGCATCCGGCCCAGCCGCTGCGACAGGGTCTCCACCGCGGGGCCGATGGTGGACTGAATTTCCTTGAGCCGCCGTGGTACTCGCACCGACCAGGCGTGGTCGCGGAAATGCCTGCGCACCTCACCCATGATCGTCGGCACCGCGAACGACAGAAAGGTCGCGCCGTGTGCCGGATCGAAGCGATCGACCGCGGCGAGCATACCCACCCGGGCGATCTGCAGCAGGTCCTCGAAATTCTCGCCGCGTCCGCTGAACTTTCGCGCGATGTGTTCGGCAAGTGGAAGGCAGCGGTCGATCAGCTCCGCGCGCAGGGCCTCGCGGCGCGGGTCGTCGGTCGCCACCGCGGCGAGTTCGGCGAACAGCGGCTCGATATTGTCGTAACTGTCTCCCCCCGACTTGCGCTTGGGCGTGCTGCGATTCGACTCGCTACTCATCCGAGCCGCCGCGGACCCAGCGGAAGTCGACGGTAGTCGGGTAGCCGCCCGCGGCGGCGTCGTGTGCGCCCTGGGACGCGGAAACCGAATCGGTCAGCGTCGCGACGATGTGCCAGCCGAAGCCGGCCTGATCCGGAGTGGCGTCCGACCTCGTGAGCGCGCTGACGCGCACGGCAACGGCGTCGCCGTCGAAGCTGAACGCGCAGTCGAGCTCCGAGCCGGGCACCGCGTCCAGCACCAGCGCGCTGGCGACCTCGTCGAGAGCCAGCCGGATATCGGTCACCTCATCGATGCCGAAATCGGCCATCAGCACGACGGTCTCGGCCAAGGCACGCAACATCGCCAGCTGCTCGGACTCCGCGGGCACCCGCACGCTGATCGCGCCGGTCCGCGTCGTCGCGGGAGGAGTCCCCGTCCACCCGTCTTCCGGCCGTCGCCCCTCATCGAATCGCTCCGCGATGCTGTCACCCTTGCTCATGCACCACTCCAGAAGTCGCGCCGTCCGTAGGAGCGACCAGCGTACGCCCTGTTGCCCGATCGTTTCGACGCGCCATGCGCGGGTGCGCGTATTCGACTCGCCCAGGCGGGCGTCCGCTCAGCCATCCGCGCCCCATCGTATCGGAGGGAGCCGACGACGGCCGTCTCCGACCTCGCGAACCAGATCCGCGTAGGCGATCTCCAATTCGGCCAGCCGGGTCCATGCCGCGTGCATGCGTTCACCGCCCGGATCGTCGTGCATCAACAGATGGAATGCCCGTTCCGCGACGGCGGCCATCCGGTCGATCACTTCACCCAGACTCGCTTCGTGCAAGCGAACCCCGGCCGCCGCGCTCGGCAGGTGCACCGCCGCCCAGGTGTTGATCCGGTCGACCAGTTCGGCACGGTGACCATCGATCTCCACCAGCAGTCCCGGAACTTCGCGGCGGCGGCGGTGCAGTTCGGTGAGTTCGCGCGCCCATCGGCTCACCGGCCCGTGCACATGCTGACCGCCCAGCGCGCACAGCAGAGTACTCGGGCTCGGCAATACCGAGCTCTCGGCCACCTTTCGCAGTCGCGCACGCTGGACGAGCATCGGCCTACCTCCTCGGCACAACCACACCGATTCCGCGGCCGGTCGTCAGAGCACTCATAAGGACAACGTTCATTCCTGGTCGGTCACGCCTGGGCCGGTCGCGCGGTGTGGCGCGCCGAAGTCACAGTGGCGCAGTGAGTTCCAGATGGATGCCATCCGGATCGGAAAAGGACAGGATCGCGATACCGAAGTCGGTCATTTCGATGATCTCACCGTGTTCGATGCCCGCTTCGCTCAGCCGGGCGGCGGCGGCGGCCAGATCGTCCCGCGCCGGGACGGTGAAGCTGAGATGGTCCAAGCCCACCCGATCGGAGTCGAAGCGGTCCGTCGCGGGCGCCACCGGGCGCAGGCCGAGCAGCATTCCGTTGGCCTGGAATACCACTCCGCCGAAGAGCTGGAACGGATCGGTCCGCACCGCAGGATCGTCCGGAGTGCCCGGCGACTCGGCGGCGATGGGGAAGCCGAGAACGTCGCGGTAGAAGGCACGGGACCGGACGATGTCGGTCACGGTCAACCGGATGTGGTGGGTTCCGGTCGTTTCGATCAGGGTCACGCGAACTCCCCAGGTGAATAGGTAGGGCGGGCTCGACCGACTCCCCGGTGGCGAGTCGTCTCGGGATGACAGTAAGACAGAATTCCGGCAGAACAGAGTGTCGTGAACGACATCTTCGGTACTGTTTCCGACATGGACGTCGCTGTCTTCGTCGTGGATGGTGTGGCCGATTTCGGATACGCCGCCCTGCTGGAGACCTTCAACACCGCGAACTCGGTGCGGACCGAGCTCACCGACCCGCCGCAGCCCTGGCGGGTCCGCAGTGTCTCGTTCGGCGCCACCATCCGCTCGGGCAACGGCAACACCGTGCCGACGGTCCCGCTCGACGAATTCGGTGACGAATTCGAGCTGATGATCGTGCCCGCGGTGAATGTGCTCGCCGCCGAGGCGCTGATCGATCTCATCTCGGCCCCTGCCAGCCGTCCCGTGCTCGACCGCCTGATCGCGGCGCGCGAAAGAGGGGTACATCTCGCCGGCGCGTGCACCGGAACGTTCTACCTGGCCGAGGCCGGTGTGCTGGACGGCTCCCCCGCCACTACGAGCTGGTGGCTCGGCCCCAGCTTCCGGCATCGCTACCCCCGCGTCCAGCTGGACGAAGGCCGCACCCTGTGCCGCGGGCACGGCGTCACCACCGCGGGCGCCGCACTGTCGCATATGGATCTCGCGCTGTCGCTGATCGCCACCAAGAGCCCCGCGTTGGCCGAGCGCGCCATGCGCTATCTGGCGGTCGGCGCGGGAAGACCACAGCGGGATTTCATCATTCCCGAGGTCATCGCCAGGGGCGATTCCGTCACCGCCGCCTTCGAACGGTGGGTCCGCGACCATCTCGCCGACAACTTCCGAATCTCGCAGGCGGCCAAGGCCATCGGCGTCACCGAACGCAGCCTGCAACGCGCCACCCATGCCGAACTGGGCATGTCGCCCACCGAATTCGTCCACGACATCCGCCTGGAACGCGCGATGCACCTGTTGCGCACCACGCCCCTCACCGTGGACGCGGTCGCCGCGAAGGTCGGCTACCTCAACGCGGGCACCCTCCGCGGGCTGTTCCGCCGTCGCCGGGGCATGTCGATCTCCGAAATCCGCATGACTCGCGTGTCGTACTGAATTCTCTTCCGGCAGTGCGGAATAGACGCCGCGCGCGCTACCATCTCTTCGAGGCTTCTAGAAAAGATGCGACGAAGCGGAGGTGCGATGCCACTCGGGCGCTGGAAGTCCGCCGATCACCCCGAGATCGATGCCGTGTCGATCGATGCCGTCCTGCACGCTCTCGCTGACCCGACTCGCCGGAGAATCGTGCGCATGCTCATCGACCAGGGCGACCGGCCGTGCGGCACCTTCGGCCTCGGGATCCCCCCGTCCACCCTCAGCCACCACTTCAAAGCACTACGCAACGCCGGATTGATCCGCCAGTTCGACCAGGGCCGCCAGCGCATGAACACCCTGCGGCTCACCGAGCTCGACACACGCTTCCCTGGTCTGGTCGCCTCGATCCTCGCGCAAGCAGAGCACGGCCGGCAGTCCAGCCGTCCCGAATCAAACTGATCCGCAAGGAAGTTCGCTATGTCGTTGAACGCAGTCGCGCGAGTATGCGCCATTCCGGTCAGTCTGTGGCTGATCACCGCGCTCATCCTCAATGCCGACTATCGAGCCGACAATATCTTCGCCGCCCCCGACTTCACGTTCTCCCTCGTCCTGCTGATTGCCGCCTTCCTCCCCTGGCGCTTCGCGATCCCGGCCCTCACCGCCGGCTACTTCTTCGGCTCCGGCGTCATCACCGTCGCCGCCCTCGACCGCTTCGACCACGGCGAATCCCCCCAGGGAACCATCAACCTGATCATCGCCGCGGTCTATCTGACCGTCGCACTGCTGCTGGTCCTCCGCGTGGGACGCACCCGATCGCTCGATCCCCAGCCCTGCTGATCCGGGAGACAACGACCAGCAGAGCGCGCCATCGCTGCCAGCGGCGCAGGCATTCGGCACCATGCCCGGCCCGCAGACCACCACGAACTCGGGGTCATCGATTTGACGACCGACCAGACGGTCGTCCGAGTCCAACGACCGCCGAGCCGCCTGCGGCAAACCGGACTCAGATCAGCGCTGCTGAATGCGGGTCTGCGGGGGAATCGTCACATCATCATCGGCATACCGGGAAACATCCGATTCCACCACTCGCGTGCCATCGCCATCACCTGATCCAAGGTCATCATCGTTTTTCACCTCTTCTCGATTGAGACCCAAGCTCAGGGGTACCCCGGATGATCGTTTCTAACGGCGGACTGACCGGCCATTTCCACATCGCGTTCTTCGCCTTGGCCGCGGGCGTGCTCGCGGTCACCGGAGCCGAGGCGCTCTACGCCGACATGGGGCACTTCGGTCGCCGCGCGATCACCCGTGCCTGGCTGTTCCTCGTGTTCCCCGCCTGCGTGTCAGCCACCTCGGGCAAGGCGCGCTGATCCTCGACGATCCGAGGAATATCAGCAGCCCGTTCTTCCTGCTCGTGCCAGGCTGGGGCCGACCGTCGAAGATCGAGCTTCGGCGCGGGACCGCGCCCACCATGGCACCGTGGCGTAAGCGGCTGTTCATCGCCACCTCCTCCATCACCGCCGACGCCGCCGAGCATTTCGGATTACCGCCCGAACACACCGTCAGCATGGACTCCCGTATGGAGGTATAGGCGGCGGACAGCAGCTGTCGCGGTGCGCACCAGCGCCACAAGCGTGGCGAGTCAGGGGCGGCCGTCGCCGGTCACCAGGTCCAGGAGATGGGCGGCGTCGGCGCGCAATTTGTCCACGGCGTCGGCGCGTCCGGAGAGCTTGTGCAGCAGCGCTTGCTGGAACAGGCCGTCGAAGAGGGCGTACGCCGTTTTCGACGGCACCAGCAGAGGTTTGCCGGACAACTCCGCGTAGCGCCGCACGACGTTGTGGATCATCTGCTCGCGACGCCCGTCGATTTCGATGACGTCGTCGCGGAAGGACTCCTCGAACAGGCTCTGATTGCGCAAGTCGTACCACAGCCGGTGCAGCGGAGCATCGGTGTCCACGGTGGTGGCCATGGCGGCGCCGAAGTCGCGGCGCAGGCCCTCGGCCGTGGTCGCGGTGGCGACGATGTCGTCGTAGCGGGTGACGCACACCGCCTCGTACTGCCGCACCGCGTGGGTGATCAGCTCGACCTTGTCGTTGAAGTAGTAGTGCAGCACGCCGTGGGTGAACTCGGATTTCTGCGCGATCTCCCGCAGGCTGGTCCGGGCGTAGCCGAGTTCGGCGAGGGTGTGCAGCGCGGCGGCGGCCAACTGCGCGCGCCGTTCGGCGAACTTGTCCACCTGCCTGCGCGCGATGCGATCCCGTCTGGTCTCGACGATCTCGGTCACCGTGACTTCTCTCCGTCCACGCGTCCGCACCCTGCGAACCCGCTCAGTCTAACGCGGCCGATCGATACCGGACCGCATCACCTTGACAGTCGTCAAAGAAAATCTTGACGACTGTCAAAATTTCCCAGTAGTGTGATCCACGTCGCAGTCGGACGGAGCGCCGCATCGGGCGCCCGCGCCGCACAAGCCATCTCGAGGAGGAGATGCCGGATGAGTGGGTACGACCTGACCGGGCGCCGGGCGCTGGTAACCGGTGGAGCACGGGGATTGGGTGCCGGTATGGCAGAGGCGCTGGCCCGCGCCGGAGCCGCCGTCGCGATCGGCGACGTCCGCGAGGATCTCGGCAAGGACACCGTGGAGGCGTTGCGCACCTCCGGCGCCGTCGCCGAATTCGTTCCGCTCGATGTCACCGACGATGCGCGCTGGGAGCAGGCGGTCGCCGACACCGTGGCCGCGCTCGGCGGTCTGGACATCGTCGTCAACAACGCCGGTATCGAAATCACCGGTCTGCTGGCCGATCTCGATCCGTCCGAGGCGCGCCGGATGCTGGAGGTGAACGTGCTCGGCACGGCGCTGGGCATCAAACACGCCTTCCGCGCGATGCGTCCCGGTGGGGCGGCGGGCCGCGGTGGCGCGATCGTGAACATCGCATCGGTGGCCGCGACCATCGCGTTCCCCGGCATCGGGGTGTACTCGTCGACCAAGTCCGCGGTCGATCGGCTCACCCGGGTCGCCGCGATGGAGTCCGGCAAGCTCGGTTACGGCGTCCGGGTGAACTGCGTCTACCCCGGGCTCGTCCCGACCGAGATGGGCGCGCGGCTGGCCAGCGATGTGGCCGAGATCGGTCTGTTCCCCAGCGCGGAGGCCGCCGTCGGCGCCGTGATCGAGCAGACACCACAGGGACGGCTCGGCGAGGTCGCCGATATGGCCGACGCGGTGGTCTTCCTCGCTTCCGACGCCGCCCGCTTCATCACCGGGGCCGGCCTGCCGGTCGACGGCGGCATGGGCATGTGAGCACCGAACAACATCGAAAGGTCTGAGATCTCATGAGTACCGACAAGCCCGTCGTCGTCTACGGCGCCTCCGGCTATACCGGCCGACTGGTCTGTGAATACCTGCGCGAATTCAACATTCCGTTCATCGCCGCGGGCCGGGACAAGTCCCGCCTCCAGGAAGCGATCGAGAAGATCCCCGGCATCGACACCGTCGAGCACGAGATCGTCGAGGTCGCCCACGACGTGGGACCGCTGACCGAACTGTTCCGCGGCGCCTCCGTCGTCTGCAACACCGTCGGGCCGTTCTCGCAATACGGCCACGAGGTCGTGCAAGCCTGTCTCGCGGCAGGGACGCACTATCTCGACACCACCGGCGAACAGGATTGGCTCATCGACTGCGATGAGCAATACGGCACCGACATGGCCGAACGCGGACTGCTGCTGTCGCCGGGCATCGCGCAGATGTACACCACCGGCGAGATCGCCGCCAACCTCTGCCTCGAGACGCCCGGCCTGGACACCTTGGACATCCAGGTCTTCTGGAAGGGCTTCCCGACCGTCGCCTCGACGAAGACGATCCTGGTCAACGCTGCACTGTCCAAGGCCTATTACCTCGAGCAGAATCAGTACGTCGAGTGGCCCGCCGACGGCGGACTCTACGACGTCGTCGTGCCCGGCCAGCACGAAATCGGGCTCGCCCTGCCGTGGGGCGGCACCTCGCATCCGGTCTGGTTCAAACGCGATCCACGCGTCGCGAACGTGAAGGTGCTCGGCGGTGTCTTCAACCGGCCGCTGATGCTGGGCGTTCCGCAGATCGTGCAGGCCGTCATCGAGCAGGTGAAAGACCTTCCGGTGGAAGAGAAATACCGGGTGCTCACCGAGCAGGCGTCGGCCGTGCGCAGCGAGATGCCGCCGCGGGAGAATCCGCGCGTCAACACCTCGCTGGACTCGGTCCACGCGTCGGGTCCGCTGGCGCGCGCCCACTGCGTGATCTACGGAAACTGCAACTACAAGCAGACCGGTCTGCTGCAGGCGTTCGCCGCGAACTGGCTGTTGCAGGCGCCGCCGAAACAGGTCGGGTTCGCCTCGGCCTGCCAGGCGTTCGGCCACCGGGAACTGCTCGGGGTGCTGCGCGGTTTCGGGCTGGTCGCCGAACCGGTCCTCACCGTGCACCGCTGATCGCGCCCCGGCCTGTCGGCATCCGGTGCCGCATGCCGACAGGCCGGGATTTTCCATTCCACCCGCTTCGCTTTTCGAAGGAACGACCGTGCGTCTGACCGACTATCTCGACAAGGGCGCCTCCCTGGGCGCGACCGCGCCCTGCCTGACCATGAACGGGAACACGCTGACCTATCAGCAGGTCCAGCTATTGTCCTGGCAGGTCGCCCGCGCCATGCACGATTCAGGAGTGCGCCCGGGCGACAAGGTCGCGATCCTGTCGGCGAACGACGCACTCGCCTTCGCCTGCGTCTTCGGCATCGCCCGCGCCGGTGCGGTGTGGTGCCCGATGAACCCGCGCAACGAAGCCGCCGAAAACGGGGAATTGCTGGATCTTTTCGATTGCACATGCCTGATCTTCCACTCCGCTTTCGCGCCGCTGGTGGACGCCATCGCACCGCGGCTGCCCGCGTTGACGACCCTGATCTGCCTGGACGCGAACGTGTCCGGAGCAATGCGTTTCGACGAGTGGATCCGCGACTGTCCGGCAACCGAGTGGCAGGCCGAACCGGTGGACGACGTCATCATGCTGGTCGGCACCGGCGGAACCACGGGGCGGCCCAAGGGCGTCCGGCTCACCGGGCACAACGTCGAAGCGATGACGGCGCTCACGCTGATGAGCTACCCGTTCGAGGGACGGCCGCGCTACCTGGCTCTCGCGCCGCTCACCCACGCGGCGGGCGTGCTGTGTTTCCCGATCATGACCCTCGGCGGTGAGATCGTCGTGATGCCCTCCCCCGACTTGGCCGAATTCCTCGCACTGCTGGAGCGTCACCGCGTCACGCACACCTTCCTCCCACCCACGCTGATCTACATGCTGCTGGACCATCCCGACCTGCCGGGCACCGATCTCGGTTCGCTGCAATGTCTTTGGTACGGCGCGGCGCCGATGTCGACCGCTCGGCTCGAGCAGGCGCTGCATCGGATCGGGCCGGTCATGGGACAGCTGTTCGGGCAGTCCGAAGCCCCGATGATGGTCTCCACCCTGGCGCCGAAGGAGCATTTCCGGCCGGACGGTTCCATCGCGACCGAGCGGCTGTCCTCCGCTGGCCGTCCCACTCCCCTGACCCAGGTGGCGATCATGGATGGCGGAGGCCGGCTGCTGCCCACCGGCGAACGCGGCGAGATCGTGGTGCGCGGACCACTGGTGATGGCCGGTTACCACAAGAATCCGGAGGCGACCGCCGAAGCGTCGCGATACGGCTGGCACCACACCGGCGATATCGGCTACCTCGACGCCGACAACTACCTCTACGTCGTCGATCGCGCCAAGGACATGATCATCACCGGCGGCTTCAACGTCTATTCCGCCGAAGTCGAGCAGGCCCTGCTGGCCCATCCCGCCGTCCAGGACTGCGCCGTGGTCGGCCTGCCCGACGACAAATGGGGTGAGCGCGTCACCGCCGTCGTCCAGTTCCACACCGGCCGCACCGCCACCGCCGCTGAACTGCGCGAATTCGCCAAGACACGGCTCGGCGGCGTGAAAACCCCGAAACAAGTGGAGATCTGGGCCGACCTCCCCCGCTCGAAGATCGGCAAGGTGCTCAAACCCGAAATCCGCGCGCAACTGCGCGCACAGAGCAACGCACCGGAATCCCTTCCCCGCTGAGTTGGAATCGATAGTCACTAGAGCGAGCGACGCCGAATGCGCATGGCCGCCGGGTGCACCCTGTGGCGCGTCTACCAACCGCTTCGTCAGCAGGTAGTGGGGGCAGGCTCGCCGCGGACCCTTGCTTGGAGCCACAGCAGTGCCTGGGGTGTGCCCACTACCGCCGCGGTCAGATGCTCGACTTCGGGCATCTGTCTACCCGCGGGAACCCGCAGCGTCTGCACCCGTACCCCCGCCGCGCACCAGCGACGGAGGGTGTTCTCGGTGGCATCGACCAGAATCGGGTTGTCGTCCGGCGAATGCCATTCGAAGATCGGGGTTTCCGGTACCCCGGCGTAGAGTTCCAGGCTGTTCTCCTCCACCACCGACCGGGCTTCGCGGCTGTCGAAGATCGAGGTGTCGGTGACGTACTCGCCGGCGCTGCCGCCGATGCCTGCGGTGAGGATCTCATCGGCGCAGCTGTTGGCCATCTCCGCACCGACTTCGAGGCCGCGCGGGTTGAGATACGAGCTGATCGGCAGCCGGTCCGGGTACTCCCGCTCCAGGCCGATCGCCGCCGCCATGGCCAGCCCGAAGGACCGATGCGGACCTAAGCCCAGCGCCTCCGCCATCGTCACCATGTTCATCGGGGCGCCGCCGAAGGCCGCACCCGCGAGCTCCAGGTCAGGTGCGTACGACGGCTGCAGCGCGGCCGCCCATGCGGTGGCAAGCCCGCCGCCGGAGTAGCCGGCCAGCGCCGCTGGGCTGTGCTGCACGCCGAGTGCGGACAGCTGTTTCACCGCACGGATACCGTCCAACACGATCTGACCACCCAAACGCGCCGCTCCGAACGCAAAGTACGGTCCGAGATGATCCGGCAGCGCGACAGTCCAGCCCTGCGCCAGCACCGCGTTCAAAATCGGCATCGTCACCGTCACATTCCGATCGCCGCGGTACAGCGCGTGCGATACCGCGCACTGGGTGCCGAGCGAGTTGATGAAATGCTGATACGACAGCAGCGGCGCACCGGGCCCCTGGCCGAAGGGGGTGAGCACCGTGGTGGTCGCCGCGATCGGCGCGCCGTGTGAGTTGGTGGACCGGAATTTGACCAGCGTGACGGTGGCGCCGGGGAAGATCGCCACCGGCGGCATCGGGCGCGCGTCGAGCACATCACCGGGTCGGTGCGCCGCCAGATCCGGCGGGGCGGCGTAGAACGGGTCGGGATCCGGCCGCGGATACAACGGTTCCGCGGTTGCCGTCACCGCGAGCAGCAGCGCGAGTGCCACACCGCAGACAGCACCGAGGGCCTGGGCCGAACCGCTGCGTCTGCTGCTGAGAAAAAGAAGAAACTGCCGGGTCACAGGCCTTGACCTCCACGGGTAGTACGCGGCATTTCGTCGACCAGCCAGCATGAATTCAAATGCGACAGCACCGGCAAACTCCCAGCGACACGCCGGACAGAGCCGATTGTGCCGAGAAAATGATGCAACGTGACCTTCTACGCTCTGTGGTCTGTCCAGCGCCGCTACCAGGGGCCTGCTGACTGCGGCACCGCCCACGTGAACTGGTATTCCCGAGCCACTATGCAGTTCTCACTGCTCGGCGGTTCGATACACGTGTTGCCGCGATTCCCCGAACAGCTGCCAGGAGCGGCCTACGTCGAATACATGTCGCGGAACGCTTCCCGCACGGTGGCAGCGTCTGCCCCATCACGGTGCTCGATACCGGCGACCACTTCGGTGACGCGCCAGTAGTTGGACGGGACCAGTCGGCCGGACGTGACGGCCGTCAGGGCGGCGTGCGCGGCCTCGCCCGGCTTGTCGGCCGCGACGAGCGCCAGACCCAGATCCAGGTTTGCCGAGGCGATCCGGCGCGGCCGGACGGACGCGGCGCCGGCGAGGCCCGCGAGGACGTGCCGCGCGTATGACTCGGCGGCCGGATCACCGAGCCATGCCAGCGTCGTCGCGTGAAAACTCGGCCGCCACCGCGAACTTCCCGTCTGTCACTTGTTCCCACGCTCGCGTTTCCAAGCACCACGCGGCGATCTCCGCGTGCTCGGCTTCGGTCGCGACTTCCCATGCCGAATGCCCGCGCGCCGCGGCCGCTGACCGCTCTCCCAGGTCGATATGGCATCTGCTCGCCAGCAGCGACAGCCAACCGACCGCGACGAGTAGCCGTCGATGCTCGGCCAAGGTCTTCTTGCCGTCCATCAGGCGCGCGGCATAGCCGAGATGCTGAAACGCTTGTAGACGGCGAATTCATCCGCGCGACATCATGTCCGCGTAACGTGATTCCACCCCGCCACCGGGTGGATGCCGGCGTATCGGCACGGCCGGACATGAGCCCGTGCACGCCGTTCGTCCCCAGCGGCGGGTGCACCAAACGACAATCCGGCCAAGGGGGAAGCGATGGGGATCGGCACGCTGGCGGAAACGGCGGTGCTCGCCGTACTCGCGCCGGGCGGCATGTTGACCGCCGACCAGATCACCCGGGACGCGCAACTGACCGAGTGGATTGCCCGCCGGGCGATCGGCCAACTCGAATCGCGCGGCCTCATCATGGCGACGCCGTACGATGCGCGCTGGTCGATCACCCCGCGCGGCGTGGCAGTGGCGCAAGCCCATCAGTACTAGCCCTGACACGGCCTGCCTATGGGCGAGTGTGCATCGCAGACTGCTCTCATGATGCGATACCGGCTGTTCGGCCGAACCGGTCTGCGTGTGTCCGAACTCGTGCTCGGCACCATGGTGATCAACGATGTCGACGAATACCGGCGGATACTGCATGTTTTCGCCGACGCCGGAGGCAACGTCATCGACACCGCCTCGGCCTACGGTGCGAGCGAGGAGATGCTCGGCACGGTGCTCGACCACCGCGACCGGTTCGTCATCGCCACCAAGTACACACTGACCCGCGACGCAAGCGACCCGAACGCCTCCGGCAATCACCGCAAGAACCTGATCCGCTCGCTCGAGCAGAGCCTGCGACGGCTGCGCACCGACTACATCGACGTGTACTGGGTGCACGTATGGGACCGGCACACCCCGATCGAGGAGACATTGTGCGCGCTCGACGACGTGGTTCGCGCGGGCAAGGTGCTCCACATCGGCATCTCCGATGCTCCCGCGTGGGTGGTCGCCCAGGCGAACACCCTCGCCCAGTGCCGAGACCGGACACCCTTCTCCGGCCTGCAGGTGCCCTACAACCTGCTGCAGCGCGATATCGAGCGGGAACTGCTGCCGATGGCAGAGGCGTTCGGCATGAGCGTCACAACCTGGGCACCCCTGGCCCGCGGAATCCTTTCCGGCGCCGCAGGACGACGCGCCGACCCCGCCCAGCACACCGAACGGGAACGCGCCGCAGCCGCGGCCGTCGACACCGTCGCAACCGAACTCGGCGTGCCACCGGCACATGTGGCTATCGCCTGGACCCGGCACCGCTCGCCCACCGTGCTGCCGATCATCGGCGTCAGCACCGCCGCCCAGCTCACGGAGAATCTCGGCGCCGCGAGCCTCACGCTGCCGGAGGACGCGGTGAGCGCCCTCGAGGCGGCAGTCCCGTTCGAACTCGGTTTCCCCGGCGACTTCATCGCCGAGTGCGACCGATCGCCGCACGTCTACGGCGACACCGTAGGCCGAGTCGACGCCCACCGCCGAACACGTCCGAGTACCGCGTCTACGGACAACCGCAGGTAAGAGCTGCATGGAGCCACCGGAGGTCGGCACACTCGCGACGCGCAGCAGGACCACACCGCGGAACTGGAACGTCGACGTCGTCCGGGCGTTCGCCATCGCTGTGGTCGTGGTCGTGCATTGGATCTCGGTGCGAGTCACCGGCGGTGGGGGCGCCGTTCGGGGTGATCTCACCCTGCACAGCAGACCGATATGGGCATTGAGCTGGGTGCTGCAGGTGATGCCGCTGTTTTTTTCTCGCCGGTGGCTTCGCTAACACCCTCGTCATCGATCGGTGGCCGGTTTGCTCGCAGCGTCACTGACGATCGATGCACTGCGGTTCACGGGTTCGGGTTACGCCGAATGGAATCTGCTGTTCGTATGGTTGTTCTGTCATCAACTCGGCGTGCTGCACGCTCGCCGAACGCTGCACCCGGTCCCGGATGCCGGACTGCTCGCGATCGTCGCGATCGGTATCGCCGCACTCGTGGCAATGGTGCTGGCGGGACCGTATCCGCCGACCATGTACGGAGTAGCCGCCGCCGCCGTATCCAACTTGGCTCCCCCGACCGCCGCTATCTCCATTCTCGCCGTGATCCAGCTGGCGGTATTCACCTTCGCCGATCGACGAATGCGCACCTGGGAGCGACGCGGAAGCGCAGGTCGTGTCATCGACTACGTGTCCGCCCGCCTCATGACCATCTACCTCTGGCACATCCCGGTCATCGCGGCAGTCACCGGAGCCGCCCTTTCGGCGCCCGCGCTGCTCCTGCCGCGCGATCCGCATACCTGGTGGCTGACCCGGCCACTGTGGGTCCTCGGCTGCGGCATCGTGCTCCTCGGCGTCGTCCGGTTGATGACGTCGTTGGCGTCGTTCTGGCGGCCGCCCTGCTCAGCGCGACCCGCTCAGTGACTCCCGCACCGGGCACGCGAACCGCAGCAGCACTTCAGCCTGAGCGGTTCGCGTGACCGATGCGTCAGCAGGTGACGGGCGCAGGCTCTCCGCGAACCCGGGCCTGGAGCCACGGCAGTACCGTGGGCGCGCCCAGTAACGCCGCGGACAGATGCTCGACACCGGGCACCCGCAGTGTCTGCAACCGCACCCCGGCCGCGCACCAGCGGCCGTTGGTGTTGTCGATGGCGGCGACCGGAATCAGCGGATCGTCCGGCGAATGCCATTCGAAGATCGGCATTTCCGGCGCCCCGGCGTAGAGTTCCACGCTGTTCTCCTCCACCACCGCCCTGGCCTCGCTCCGCTCGAAGATCGAGGTGGTGGTGACGAACTCCCGAGCGCTGCCGCCGGCGCCGACGGCCAGGATGTCGTTGGTGCAGCTGTTGGCCATGGCGTCACGGATCTCGAGACCGCGCGCGTTGAGATGCGCGCTGGTCTGCACCCGGTCCGGGTACTCCCGCTCCAGGCCGATCGCCGCCGCCATGGCCAGCCCGAAGGCCGGATGTGGCTCCAAGCCCAGCGCCTCCGCCATCGTCAGGAGGTTCATCGGCGCGCCGCCGATGGCCGCGCCCGCGATCCGCAGGTCAGGTGCATACGAGGGCTGCAGCGCAGCCGCCCATGCGGTGGCCATGCCGCCGCCGGAGTAGCCGGTCATCACCACTGGGCTGTGCTGCAAGCCGAGCGGGGGCAGCTGTTGCGCCGCACGGATGCCGTCCAACGTGATCTGGCCACCCAAGCGCGCGGCGCCGAAGGCGAAGTTCGGTCCGAGATGATCCGGCAGCGCGATACTCCAGCCCTGCTGCAGCAGCACGTTCAAAAGCGGCGTCGTCGTGTTCAGATTCGTATCGCCGGCGTAGAGCAGGTGCGATACCGCGCAGTCGGTACCGAGCGCATTGATGAAGTGCTGATACGACAGCAGCGGCCCGTTGGGTGGATGGTTGGCGGGCGTGAGGATCGTGGTCGTCGCCGCGATCGGCCCGCCATGCGAGTCGGTGGACCGGAATTCGACCAGTGTGACCGACGCGCCGGGAAACAGGGGCAGCGGCGGCAGTGCCCGCACGTCGAGCACATCACCGGGTCGGTGCGCCGCCAGATCCGCTGGTGGAGCAAAGAACGGGTCCGGATGAGGCCGCGGATACAACGGCTCGGCGGTTGCCGACACCGCTAGCAGCAGCCCGACCGCCATACCGGCGAGCGGACCGAGGATTCTGGGTGAACCGCTACGCCAGCTGCGTAGGAAACGAGGAAACAGACGAGTCACGACCTTGACCTCCACTGGTAGTCCGGGCCATTCGTCGATCAGCAGGCCTGCATTAGAGGCCACCGTCAGCAAACTATCAGCAACACTCCGGAGCGGGAGTCCAGTGTGCTCGAAATGAAACCGTCCCGCGACATTCCTTCCATAACGAGTGCAGTGTCCGCTGCATCGACGCAGAACCACACTCGAGCAGGGCGCCCGATGCCGAGAAGCCATCGAGAAGATTGGCGCGGCGTGGTTTCCCGATAGCAATCGCCACTGCCACTAACCTGCTGACCGCACGCTTTCCAGAGGTTGACCCGCTGCCCGACCCGTCGCCGACGCTGATCGGCCAGGATTCGAGAAGGGAAATTCGTGCTGTCTCCCGTAACGCTCCTCGCCCCGGTTCTGTCCGCCGCCGCACTCCTGTCCGGTGTCGCCACGCTGGCCGCCTACGACGCCGAACCCGGCCCCGCGGCAGATGCCGCGTCCTACGTCGAAGCCACCGAAGCCGACGCCGAGGCTGCGCGTCTGGTCGCCCAGCCTTTCGACCAGTACCCGATCCCGACCTTCCCGACGTACACGACAAACTTCCCCACCTTCACCTTCCCGACCTACACGACCAATTTCCCGGCCCCGACCTTCCCAACCAACTTCCCGACCTTCCCGACCAACTTCCCGACCCCGACCTTCCCCACCTACCCGACCCCAACCTTCCCAACCACCTTCCCAACCCCGACATTCCCGACCACCTTCCCAATCCCGACTTTCCCCCCCAGCTTCCCGACCCCGACCTTCCCGACCAACTTCCCCGCTTACCCGAATCCTTGAATCGAGCCCGAGGGGTGAGAGCCGGGTAGCCATTGACCTGCGTCGGCTCGAGCGACGCTGCGGCGCCGATCCTGTTCCAGCCGATCGCGAACAACCGCTATGCAGAAGCCGATGGCCCGCATGTCGGTGCTTATGCGGCGGCGGTGCTCGAGCATCCACTGCCCTGGACGAAGATGCGGCAGGTCTACCGGCTGCTCGGGTTGGTGCGCCGCCACAGCGCCGACGCCGTCGATGACGCCTGTCGCCGCGCCCTGGACGTCGAGGTCGTCGACGTCGGCGTCATCGACCGCATGCTCACTCGCGGCACTACCGGCCAGCAGCTGACCCTGCTGCCGCACCGGCACCGTCCCGGTTCGTCTGTTCCACCACCGATTTCGCGGTCAGAAGGCCCTCATGAGCACCACTCGCCGTCCCGCCGCCGCCCCAGCGGCCAAACCGATCGAGGTCACCCCGGAGCTGAAGTCGCTGATACGCAGGCTCGAGCTCGGCCAACTCCTGGACACTCTGCCCGAACGCCTCGCTCTAGCGCGGTCGAACCGGCTGCCGCATCACACTTCCTGGAGATGCTGTTCGCCGACGAGGTCGCCCGCCGTGACCGGCAATCCGAGCAACGCCACGCCAAAACCGCCCACCTGGACCCGCAGATGCGCCTGGCGGCATGGGACGATTCGACCGCGGTCACCTTCGACCGCGAACTCTGGGCCGAACTGACTTCACTACGATTCCTCGCCGACGCCTACAACGTCCTGGTGATGGGACCAGTCGTGGTCGGAAAAACTTTCCTGGCCAACGTATTAGGACACATCGCCGTCCGCCGCCACCATACCGTTCACACCGAACGCGCCGACAAACTGTTCAAATGGTTGCGTGGTGAAGGTTGGACGGCAGCTACGAAGACGAGATGCGCAAACTGCACCGCGTCGACCTGCTGATCCGGGAAGCCCCCGAGATTCTGACCATGATGGCCGACCCGCTATGGCGCAGTCGGCGATGGACCGGCTGCAATCGGCCGCCTACGAACTCGTCATCGAGGGCGAGTCCTACCGGCAACGCCAGAAGCCGCGTCGCGGCAAACCGGCCCATCCCGGCGAAACGAGCTGACCAGCAGCACTCTCGCCGACACTCGATCGTCCGCACGCATCGGGTGTCTTCGTTACGCTCTGGTCGTGGCCATGGGTGAGTTCACCGCGTTGACCGGACTCGAGATCGAACAGATCTGGGTCTGGAAATCGTGTCTGCGCCTGGTCTTCGATCTCGGAGCACCCGATCAGCCCGGTGTTTACCTGGACCTGACCGACTTTCAGTTCACCGACGCGGCGAACAAGAAGCGGGAAGTCCGAGTCGAGGACGATCCGCTCACCGCAGGTCCGGCCCTGGGCTTGCTGAACCATCGACTCACTACCGCGAAGGTCCGGGACTGGGAACTCACCCTCACCTTCGACACCGGCGCACACATCCTCTGCCCGCCACAGGAACGCTACGAAGCCTGGGCAGCCTACCTTCCCGACGAACGCTGGCACTGCCCGCCCGGCGGACCCGAGACCGACTGGCCACACCCCTGACACCCAGCCCGGGATCGACCAACCACCCCACACTCGGCCACCATCAGCATCAGGCCACGCGACCGGAACCAACCCGGTCCCATATTCAGGTTCTGGCGCAGGAAGCGTGACGCCGCTGGTCGGCGGCTTGCCGTGGGCGGCCTGCTGCTGGTAGTGATGACGGGCGTGCGCTGGTGATCTGGTTCGAAAATTGTTGCCGCACTTGGGTTCCGTCGTCATCGGCGGGATTCGCAGTGATGGTGATGCGGTGATCGTCGAAGCTGCTGCTGCCACGGCTATGGCCCAGTGCCCGGAGTGCGGAACCGCCTCCGGGCGTGTGCATTCCCGGTACCGGCGAACGTTGAGCGACGCCGCTGTCGCAGGGCGCGCGATGGTTCTGGTGCTGATCGTGCGACGGTTCTTCTGCGGCAATACTGGGTGTGCGGCGAAGACTTTCGCCGAGCAGGTGGATGGGCTGACCACGCGGAGGTCGCGGCGGACGAATCAGCTGACGTCGATGCTGACCACGATCGGGCTGGAGCTGGCCGGACGCGCTGGTGCGCGGCTGGCGCGGCGGCTGGGTCTGGCCGCCAGCCGCGACACGCTGTTGCGGCTGGTCCGTGCGGTCCCGGATCCGCCGGTGGGCACCGTCACGGTGCTCGGCGTCGACGATTTCGCCGTTCGCCGCGGCCGCACCTATGGCACGGTCCTGCTGGACATGTCGACGCATCGGCCCATCGACATCCTCGACGACCGGGAAGCCGACACCCTGGCCGAATGGCTGTCCGCGCATCCAGGGGTCGAGGTGATCACTCGAGACCGAGCCGGAGCCTACGCTGACGGCGCGCGCCGCGGCGCACCGCAGGCCATCCAGTGCGCGGACCGATGGCATCTGTGGCACAACCTGGGCCAGGCGGTGGAGAAAACCGTTGTCGCCCATCGCAACTGCCTGCGCGAAGCATCCACGGCGGCAACCGATTCCACGGTAGCTGACCAGCCTGCAACCACGGAAGCATCCAGTCCGGCGGGCACACTGCCGCCGGTGCCGGCGGCGGATCCCGGCGATCGGTATGCGCAGCTGCGGGCACGCACCGCCGAGCGCTACCACGCCGTGCACGAACTGCTCGACCAGGGCGTCGGGCTGCGCACGATCGCCAAACAGCTCGACATCGACCGGAAAACCGCCCGCCGATTCGCCGCCGCATCCAGCCCCGACGACGTGATCGCTGCCGCCACGTCCCGGGCGGCGCTGCTGGACGAGTACGCCGGACACCTACTCACCCGCTGGAACGCCGGCTGCACCGACATCGCCGTCCTCACCGCCGAACTGCACCAGCTCGGCTACCGCGGCAGCCAGCGCACCGTCTACCGCTACCTGCAGCCCTACCGCAGTGACAGGAAAACCCCTCGCCCAGCGGCAATTCCACCAGCGAAACCGAAAATCCGTGCCGTCACCGCCTGGATCATGCGAGACCCGGACACCCTCACCGGCGACGACGCCCAACAACTGACCGCGATCCTGGACTGCTGTTCCCAACTGGCAGCTGTCCGCCGCCACGTCGGCGCCTTCGCGGTCATGATGCGCGACCGACACGGTGATCGCCTGCCGGACTGGATCGCGCAGGTCCGCGCCGAGGACCTGCCCGCGCTGCACTCTTTCGCCACCGGCCTGGAACACGACTTCGCCGCCGTCACCGCAGGACTCACTCTGGAATGGAGCAATGGGCCCACCGAGGGCACCGTCAACAAACTGAAGCATCAGAAACGCCAATGCTTCGGACGGGCGAAGCTGGACTTGATACGCAAGCGCCTTCTACTCACCCACCCCACCGTGAGCAAACTTATGGCGAAATGATCACGCTTCCCGCGCCAGAACCCTTCAGCCTGGCAGGCGACAAGCTGCGTGACCTTGCACCCACCTGCGGCGGTTTGATGTTGGCGATAACGTCGTCCATCTGGTTCCGACGGCTGCCGCGTTCCCGGCGGTGCTGGACAAGTGCAGGAGGCAGCAGTCCGCGCGGTTTCGAGGGCTGAGTTCAGCAGCTGAACTCGACCACCACCTTGTCAGGCGAGGTGGAATTGCGGGCGACGATCTGTCCGAGCGAGTTGGTCTCCTCTATGATTTCAAGGCCGATGCGTGAGAATGTCTCCTCGTTGAAGACGTTGCGAGCCAGCAGCGGGTTGGTGAAGGCTTGAGTGAACGCGTCGTGTGCCACCATCGTCGTCAACAACTCACCCATCATGAGGTAATCGGGGTAGTCCTCGGCAAAAATCCCGACATACCACTCGAGATCATCGATGTTCTTGTAGAGTTCCTCGATCCTACGGCGCAATTCCGGGTCGCGGGTGAGCTGCTCGAAGCTCGACAATCGCCGGAGCCCGAAAGCTTCCCGGTATTCGTTGTAGGAACGCAACTGCGCCTTTCTCATCAATGCGACCGTCCGTTCCTCGGTGGAGGGATCTTCTGGTCGAGACCGGTCGACAAGAAAGTGTGGGGTGTTGCGAAGTCCGATCTTTCCTGCTCGCTCCCACGAGCACTGCGCCATCAGCGCCTCGATTCCCCGACGCAACAGCAACGGGTTATTGTTGCGGAATTCGGACGGTTCCATCCGGTCGGCGCCGCTGCCAATGCTGTTCGGCACGAGCGAGTGCCATCGGTATAGCAAGTTGAACTCGATGGCACACCAGTTCGAGCGGTTCCAGCGTTCCCCTTCTGCCAAAAATGGGACTGTCTCGATCGGGAAGCCGAAAGGCGCAATGTGTCTGATGTATTGCTCGATCACCAGCTTCAGCAGTATGACGATCATGACGTTGCGAGTGGTATCGAACCACCGGTCATCGTCCCATTTCGGGTACTCCTGCTCGAGTATTCGTGCGATCCGGTTGTGTTCACGATAGAAGACGGTATTCAACATCGTCTGGCCGATGGTCGAGTTGCCGTGCTCGAGTCCGACGGCGAACATCGTGTCCTTGTGCTCTTCTGGGGCACCGTCGAGTATGAATTTTATGAGGAACTCCTCGTCGTGGAGGCCCTTGAATTCCGGCTTGACGACGAGCGATGCTCCCGGCTGCCGACGCTCGAAAAGAAATTCCGGAAATTCCTCGTCGCCGATGTACTGGGTCTTCAGTCGGCCGCCGGTCTTCGAGCGCAGCATGGAGGTCTTTTCCTCGGTGAGCCCGTAGATCTGACACAAGTCTATTTCATGATTGGACGTGTTACGTTGATAATCTTCGGGACCCGTACCGTGACTCGTACGCAGAAAACTATCGGTGAACCACTGAGCAAAGAACATGAACATTACACTGGTGTCAGTGGACTTGATTTCCTGATCTCGCCGGAACAGTGCGACCACATCGGCCTGATTGGGCCATTTCTCCTGCTGCTCCGGGGGAGCCGGCGGTAGGTGGCGCCCGGTGTACGTACGGTCGGTGAGCGTCCGCCAGGTCGTGTAGTCGCGACCGAGTGTCAGCGGGCGTGGCCGCGGTGAGGTCGCGTAGCCGTAGTAGTTGACGAAAAACCGGCTCAACTCGCGCCGCAGGGCGGGTACTTTACCCAGCGGTTCGATCACATTCGGCAGAAACTGGTTGAGCGCCGGGGGCAGTATCGGCGGCCGTAGCCCCAGTAGTGCGATCGGCCTTGACAGTTGTCGACTGAATGGAACGTCCGGCAGCTCGAACATCAAGCTTCCTCCTGGCGGCTCGGTAGAGTTCGCGGATAATGCCCTCGAGTGCAGCCGGTGCGATGTCCTGTCGCCAGTATAGCGATGTCATGTTCGCCGAGTGTCCGATATCGATCATGTTGAGCGATTTCCTTCCGCTCCATTGAAATGCAGATACAGAACACAGCCCGGATCGTCGATCCGGGAGCCGGGCCCGACGATTCAAAATCGAGTCCGAACCGTTGCGGCAGAACGGAATACGCCCGGTCCCCGTGTTGCGTAAGGGTTTTCACACGCGCGGTATCGAGACATTCCGGATAGGCCGCATTCCGACTGGGGACACTGGGCAAAATCTACTCTTTGTTGTGGGTGGAAATCCCACCTGGCAAACCCCCCGCGAGGTCGGTCCCGAATGGAACTCGAGCACCGGCTCCGTGCGCCCTCGGCCCGAACGGTGACCGGCCGCCCGACGACACGGGCACCTACTGCCGGACCGCATGAACCCCACGCACCCAGAGGACAATCGCGTGGAGCCCAGTCCGCACCTCGACGCCAAGCCCGTTGACGGGCTCGTTTGTGGGGCGGGCGGGGCTCGAACCCGCGACCAATGGATTATGAGATCAAACACTCCGAACACTGTCCTGACCAGGCAATACACACGTAAGTAAGGACCATACCGACGAAATACATTGCTGTCGAAGCACGTTCTATCGATCTTGGTTGCAGAGACGAAGTGGGTCCCCGAGTCCAGCTACTCGACATGAAAACCCGCCCCCAGTGAGTCAACCAACTCGAGTCGACCGACGCTCGCCAGTGGGGCGATGTTGTTACTGATTCTCTCTAGCCATCCAGTCTCGCCGATTCCCCCGCCACACAGCCAGCAACAGCGTGCCGTCTTCGGGTGCTCGTTTCGCCGGGAAGACGTCAAAGTGGGTGATCCGGCATTCGTCAGTCGGGTTGGCTGACCCCAAGTTCACTGCTGTGCCGTCACCAGCAACGCGCCAGCGCTTACCCGGTGGTATCTTCGAAAGTGGGTAGTCGCCAGGCTCCAGCAGCAGCCAACGCCCGTTCAAAGTCCGGTGCCAAGAACATTCGGCACCGCAGTACTTGCATTAGCTGGGCGTACCCTCCCTCGGATCAACCGTCGGCCCGGTACGGATTTGCTCAGCCACCAGTTCAACATCGGGACGCTGTGGTTCGCGGTCGGGAAACTGCACCGCCTTGTCCCAGCACTCATCGCAGGCGACCGTACGAAGCGGCACAGGTCTTTCCCGCGCCCCCTCGCTCGCGCCGCAGACCATGCACGCAACAATATCCACAACCGCCAAATATACCGGTGCACAGACGGTCTGCGCGTCACCAATTCCATCGAAGGGCACCTCCGGCGGCGGGTTGTTGATCCGCCCCACGACCCGTCGCCGACCCATAGCAGGCTCAGGTCCACGAAGCTCCTTGTTGAACTCCAGATTATGAGTTCAATTACAGTCAGCTATGTGCCGGCCAGCAAGAACCTGCTGGTTAGAGACCTGGTTCCTATAATCTATTGGTCTATACTCCCTACGTTCCGCCCGGAACAGTTCCGCTCACCTCTTCGTCGCCTTCCCTTGCAATGTTGGAGA
This sequence comes from Nocardia sp. NPDC051787, assembly GCF_040681325.1. Lineage (NCBI taxonomy): Bacteria > Bacillati > Actinomycetota > Actinomycetes > Mycobacteriales > Nocardiaceae > Nocardia > Nocardia sp. NPDC051787. The sequence continues at coordinate 5,835 of NZ_JBFAYO010000033.1, read as the reverse complement.
CACGCAAGTTGACGTACGGGGGAAGCCAGTTGTCGCCGTCGCCGCGATGGGTGGCTCCCCGCACCCCCAGATCAGTACACGCGGATGAATAGAAGTCATCACGAAGAGTCCCCAAAATCCTGAAATGCCTCAAACCTCCTCGTGCTCAGGGCTCCCCCTCCAGCGCCATGAAGCTGAAGTCATACACCGCCATGTGCCACCGACGCGCAGCGGCGATCGGATCCGGGGAACCTAAAAAGCACTTGTTCCCATTTCACGGTCCGGTGAGCCTCTGCATCCGCCAGAGCATTCGCTACTTGGGTTCCGCGCCATCTAACCGGCGGACCGGCTGGGCCGCATCGAAGACACGTCCATCCGGATGTCAGCAGTAATTATGATTACAGGTAGTTGTCCGCCTTACCCTCTACAAGCCAAGTTTTCAAGGTAACCAGAAATTCATAATCATCTTCCCGGACAGATCCCCCATGGACGATGTCATTTCTGATTTTGTTGAGTCGACCAATCCAGTTTGTACGCTCTTTCCACGACCCGCGCTTATGTTCATCTCCCGGCTTGGTGTACCTCTTCTCGAATAGCTTCTTCCACAGCTCATTGTTTTGTACAAGTATCTTTTGATAATCGACCAGGTACAAGCAGTCCCATTCCTCTACCTCTTCGTCAAGGTCGAGTTCAGCATTCTTCTCCACCGCCAGCTTCCCAGCGCTCGTACGCACCACGGCCGGAACTCCCAGCTTGAACCACTTGTTACCATACTCGCCCTCAAGTCGTTTGCGGACGTCACTCTTAAGAAAATCCTCAAGTTCTCTAACCATGACGACGGAGTCTTTATTAAATTGCTTAGTCTCGTTAGCAATATACTCTTCAAGGCCAGGAGGCTTGAAATCGGGAACCGACTCGTGGATCGCTATCTGCAAGCGTCGCCAATATCGGATTGCCCCTCCCGATCCATATTGTTTCCGATACGTTAAACGCTCTTCAGGAGAGAGTCCATGTAGATGAGTTATCATCGGATCCAGTAGAGGCTTCACCTCTTCGAAGACTCTATCTGGATCTCGTGAGAACGGAGAAGAATCACGACCAGCGACCACATGATCGACAGCGTCACTGAATATTCTAAGCATCGCTTCGACGCCGTTATTGATAAATATAAACCCACCTTCAGAGCTCCCCAGATCCCATTGCCCCCTTACACCATCACGAACATACATGAGACACTTCTCAATGAAATTAGCTAGTGGGCCGAAGGACTGATCGTTGGATCCCCTATAAAATGTCCCAGCATGGAGCACCTGAGTCTTGCTAAATGTGCCCAGATAGTTTGCGCGCTCAATACCGCGGCGAACAGCATCGATCGTTATGCATCGAGTCGGCGACTTGGTGCTCTCTCCTATGAGAATCCGGCCACACAACACCGAATTTCTCGATTCTCCAAGATGCTGAGCAATCTGCAGAATTAGTGAGCGCACCCGCTCACTAAGATCTGGCGAGTCCGAAAGGAGATCTGCGTTAAGCGTAAGCCGAAGGGCCTTCGGCACAGCTTGTTGATACTCGTTTATCTCCATAAATAAGCGAACCTGGTCAGAGCGCTTCAGATCTACAAATGCGACAACAGGGATAAGATCCGATCCGGCTCGCTTCGAATTGGCATATCCATATAGCCGATGTTGGCCATCGATGACAAAGGCGGCGCGGTACTTCTGCGGAAGATGCAATATTCCCACGCGACTCACAGCTCCTTGTAACTGACCACCAAGCAGGTCGAATTTCACGCGGCGCCCGCCCGAATCTATATTCAGTATCAGGCAGTTAGGGAAGAACCCGCCGTCCTCTACGAACTTGGATATTACCTTGAGTCTTGGACGCTTAATAAGGCGCTGATATGTGGGCATCAGATCCCTGTTGGCCCTAGTCCGATGGAGAATATATGCCACTTTTAGTAGACGCTCAGGCTCAATAACAAACGAATAGTACGTGTGCCCACCCATGCGCGCCTCTATTGCAGCAACACGAGGATCCAGCTCGGGAATCTTCTGATTCGCAAACAGGCTTCCAAGGATTTGATATTTGGCAGCCTTGCCTAAATGCTCCGCAAGCTCAATATAATACTCTATAGTGTCATGGTCCATATGAGCAATCTGGGCACTTCCCAACAGACGCTCAGTCTGTGGAGTGACCTCACAATTGTTGGTGACAAGAAGGAAGCGAATCTTCCTTCCCGGAAAGGCAGCTCGGACTCTAGCTATTAACTTGTCTCGGTTATCTTCTATGAATGCAATATCTTCTTTGAAACTCTGGTTCTTATTGTCATCGAATGACCGACAGAGTGCGATTAGCGCAACTTCTTCGTCTGCTGCGAATATCTCTACGCTACGCGAGCTATCCGAAATCGGCACCCATGGAAGAGTGCCTTGTTCATTGTTCATGTGGGCGAATCCGAGCTTTGCAAAGGCTGCCCAGGCACGATCTCGAAATCGTTCATGGACATCCTTCGGCTTCCTCATCCTTACACCAGTTTTCATCCGCTTTTCAACGAACCAGCCGTTCTGCTCATATTCAGCAACGGCAGAGAATGACACTGTCTTAAAATGAGCGACTGCGAACCGTCTGCGGATCTCTGCGGGAATACTTCTAGGCGGTACCAGATATTCCTGGTTGTCTGATTCAAATCGGGTCACAGCACACCCACGTTAGTGAAGAGATACTCGGATGCCGATCCCCTCGCTGATGCAGAACCACCTACCGCGTTTCTGCGCTTCGTGACTACGAGGCGGTCGCCCTTATCAAACAGTTCTGCAATTGAATCGTGAGCAGCATTAGACAGAATGTAGTATGCTCCTGCCTTCTTAATTTCGTCGACGACGTTGCTTAGCCTGCGCTGATCTTCCCATGAAAAAAGTTTTTGATTGTATTTGACAAATCCATTATTGTTATGGGCGACCGTATAGGGCGGGTCCAAAAATACCAGATCTCCAGGACCGACACTATCGAGGCACGACTCGAAATCGCGCGCATCTAAAGAAGAATTTTGCAGCCTCTGCGAGACGGTTTTTAAAGCTTCGAGTGTCGGCATTCTCGGGTTCTCGCGACGACCGTATGGTACGTTGTACTGGCCATTGAGGTTAACCCTGTATATTCCATTATATGATGTATGGTTCATGTAGATGAATCTAGCCGCTCGTTCGATGGCCAATTCCGGTATTTCACTACGCACTGCATAGTAATGCTGAGAAGTGTTGACATGCTCGGATAGCAGCTCGTGCAGGGCACGATATTCGTCTCGAATGCACTCGTATACTTCGATAAGATCTGAGTTTGTATCGGCTAGAAAAGCTTTGCCAGCGTATGTGAGCCCTAGGAATACCGCCGCGCCACCCAAAAATGGCTCATGGTAGTTTATGATCCGCTCCTCACCGATGATGGTTCTAATCGTCGGCAGCAGCCAACGTTTTCCGCCTGCCCAACGCAGGATTGGATCAGCCTGTTCAACGTTTTGCACGTTCCCCTACTTATTTCGTCAGCTTTGTTCCTGCTCGTGCCACGAACCCCGAACGCACCCGTAGGCAATTCGGACACAACGTGCTGGTACCCAAGGTCAGCCCGAAATCCTCCCGACGCACCAACACTGACCCCCTCCTGTCCTCAACTGGACCGGACCGTCCGAAGACTGCCGCAGCATCTAGAAGCGACAGGCTGAAAAGCCTAGCAAGAGATCTCGGGATCGGGAGCAGTCTAGGATCGATTTTCCGCTTCAAACCCATTGGGGTACTGCTGCTTTCGCCTTGCCCGCAGGTCAGACTAACCTCGACCTTTCGTCGGGCCTCCCCTGCGTGATCGGGTTCGGATTGGTTTCCGGTCGCTGATCAGCGACCGGTGGGCAATGCGGGGTAGCCCGGTCAGCGGGGTGGCTACCGGGTTCCACGGGCCCGGATGGCGGTCCTTTCAGTGGTCGTTGGTGCGGTTCGGGCTGGTCAGCCTGGGTGCAGGCAGTTCAGTGCGGTGAGTAGCAGGCCGGTGCCGCGGTGGTGACGGGATAAGCGCAGATGGACACGGCGGGCGTGGTGTGCGACCCGGGCTGGGATCGAGAATAGTTGCAGGCGAAGTGTTTTCGGTTCCCAGCGGCGGGCTGGATGGTCGTGCAGGCCGAGGGTCTGCAGCCAAGCGGTCAGATCGAGCGCGCGCGCGACGATCGCGACCCAGATCCGGTTGGCGTTGCACCCTTTGAACGGCAGGTTGCGCAGTCCGGTGTCTTTCGCGGCTCGGATGCGGTCCTCGGCGCGGGCGCGGCGGCGGTGACGTAGTTCCAGGTCAGGGAGCTGACCGCGGCGAGTGTTGGTGACGAACGCGGTCAACCTGAGGCCGTCGACGTCGGTGAACCGCAGCTGAGCGCCGGGATGCGGGCGTTCTTTCCGCACGATAAGGCGCATACTGTCCGGCCAGCCGGTCAGGTCGAGCATGCCGGTGAGCTCGGCGACCCAGGCTCCTTCACGGACCTCGCCGTCGGCGTCGTAGGCGGGAGTCCATACGTGTTTCGGGATCCGGTCGACCGCCTCGACAATGGTGTCGGTGAGGGTGAAACCCAGCGAATACTGGACCCGCCGCGCGGTGCAGTAGTCGACGAAATCGTGGGTGCCGCCACCGGAATCCGTGCGCACCAGTACTTTGCGGCCGATCCGGTAGCCCGGCTGCCACGGCAGCTGCGCGATCGCGGCGGCCAGGACCTGCTTGTGGTCGGCGGCGGTATTGGCGCCAGCGTTGCCCGCCCGCAGCAGTTCGGCGACCGGTTCACCGGTGCCGTCCGGGCCGTGATCGGCGAACGCCAGCAACGGGTGGAAACCATATCCCTTCTTGAATGTCGTTGCCGCGCATTCCTTCTCGGAGTGCGCATCGAGCAACGTCGCATCCAGATCGATGGTCAGCGGATTCGCGGCGGTGATCGAGTGATCCGGTGCCTGGTCGCCAGCAGCCCGCCAGGCCGCCGAGCGGGCGGTGGCACGGGCAGATGCGATGGCGGCCAACACCTGCGGCGCGTCGGCGGCCAGTGTCGTGATCAGCCGGGACACCGTCGGGTCCGACGCCACGGCACCGAACACGCCCGGTTCACCGCGTAGCAACGCCAGGTCGGCGGCGCAGTCGCCGCCGACGGCGACCGTCACGGCCAAGTCCAGCAGGATCTTCCCCGGATCATGAATCGCGAGGGGTTTCCGCCACGGCGCCAGCACCTGCGACAACGCCCGATCCAACCCCACCCTCGCCGCAGTCCGCAGCAGCGCCACCGCCCCGGCCTGCGACACCACCTGCGATCCGTCCCCGTCAATTTTCAGCGACGGGTACCACGACATAGACTCCCTCACCAGAAAGGTGCTCCTCGATACTGCTGATTCAACCTTGTACAAGTCGCATCACCGCAGCTCAGAGCCACTTTTGCCATTTCAGGACCATCTTCAGCTCAATAGGCGTGATTGGCCGAGGCTAACCGCATGCACTGGCAGCCGTTGCATCGGAGCTGTCCCGTGCCAACCATTGCGGCGAGACCCAACTCGCCACCGCACTGAGCGCGTCCTGACGCGCGAACACGCCACCGCAGGTGGCGCAGCTCAAGACGCAACTTCCGCACCTGACGCAACCACCCACCCACCCCTTCCTTGTGGTCCTCCCTTACGGTCTCTCTCTTCTGGTCCTGATCCCTCCCAATGTTTGGTGTTGGCTCCCTCCCCACCCGGCCGACACTTTCTATGAACAGCGAGACCCGCGCAGCGCGGGCCACCCCTTCGGCTTCGACAAGCAGGGATGCGACATCTACGCCCGAACCGTCTACGGCGCACGGGCTTCCGTGCT
>NZ_JBFAYO010000032.1:0-87534 GCF_040681325.1 Nocardia sp. NPDC051787 | reverse complement strand
CGCCGCGATCTGGCACAACCACACCATCGGCGCACCGATCACCCGGTCACTGACCGCCTACGATCACTGACCGAGCTTCGGACTTACTCGTCTAGGACACGCGAGCCGGGGAAGCGGCCTAGCGCCGGGGCTCCCGACGGATTCGCCGCCGTAGAGATCTCCTCGAGGCCCTGCATGCCCCATGCGGGCCGCTACCGCCCGCTGCTCGGAGAGATGCACTACCAGCTGGGTAGGTGCCTCTCAGCCGTGGAGGTGGTCGGCCTCTTACTCGTCATGGTCGTAGCGGTGCCACCGCCATTGGTCGTCGTGAAACTTCCAATGCCCACCGGCCTCATCGCAGTCACCGATTTGCCATTGTCCGCGGTTCTGCTGCCACCGCCAGTTACCTGTGTGGTCGCAATCTTGTTGCCACGAATGCTCCACGGAGTCATCCGGACAGGCGAGCGTCGGGGCGGCGAAGGCAAAGGGCAACGCTGCCAGCGATCCGATCACGACAATCTTTGCGAGCAGTCCGCGCGAGCGTGTCTCCGTGGTTGTGTTCGTATTCAGGGTATTCGCTCCTTCCAAGATCTTTTTGGGATGTCCTGAACTGCCAGCGGATGGCGAAGATCGTGACCACGGCCAAGGCGACCGGCGCGGATTATCCGGCAGGCCAGCACGTCCGCGGTAACCAGAGCGTCGCCTACCGAGGCTCAGACACTGGGTGGACTACTGAGTCAACGCAACACCAATCCCCTCCCTGAACTGACAACTGCGACAGATTCGCCAGCGGAGGTTTGAAAGACGTGCCGCCGCGCCTCGCGGTGAAATCCGCAGCCCGCCGAACACCGAATCCATTCCGGCGACTCGTAGACACCAACGATCGCCGCCGCCGACGGCAACCTGTGCGGCCGGTCGTGGTTCTGCCCAATCATCGCGACACTCCGACCGAACAACCTGGGCGCGTTCCGGTTGCTCACATGCGCATATGGCAATATAATTGTTTCGGGAGATTGTCATGAGTCGAGGCCACGAACACCACCATCTGCCGACGGCTGAGCCGATCAGTGCTTCGAGCCGATATGTCGGCCGGTTGTGGCTGGCCGCTGTACTGGGCCTGGTCACGTTCGTCACCCAGGTGGTGGTAGGCCTGACGACATCATCGCTGGCGCTGCTCTCGGATTCCGCGCACGTGTTCACCGATGTCTTCGGAGTGCTGATGGCGGTGGCCGCGATCACCCTCGCCCGCCGTGCCGGCGTCCGTCCCGATCGCACGTTCGGCCTGCACCGGACCGAAGTCTTCGCCGCACTGCTCAACTCATTGCTGCTGTTCGCGGTCGCAGGTTGGGTGCTCTACGAGGCGATCGACCGAATGGCGGCACCGCCGGAGGTCCCGGGATGGCCGGTCACCATCGTGGCCATCGTCGGGTTGATCATGAACGTCGCCGCGTTCCTGCTGCTGCGATCAGGTGCCGAGGAGAGCCTCAACGTCCGTGGTGCGTACCTCGAGGTGATGGCCGACATGCTCGGCTCGATCGGAGTGCTCGTCAGCGGTCTGGTGACGGTGCTGTTCGGCTGGCGCTACGCCGACCCGGTCGTCGGTGTCGCGATCGCCGTGTTCGTTCTTCCCCGCGCGTTCAACCTGGGTCGGCATGCGCTGCGCATTCTGCTCCAGCAGGCCCCGGCCGACCTCGACGTCCGCGCGATCATCCCCGCGCTCACCGCGCTGCCCGGGGTAGACGACGCACACGATCTGCACGTCTGGACCTTGACCAGCGGAATGGAAGTCGCGTCGGTCCACCTGACCATCCATCCCGACGTCGACCCCGCCGAAGTCCTCGACGCCGCCCAGACCCTGCTGAAACACACCTTCGACCTCTCACACGCCACCGTGCAGATCGAACCCGACCGAGACCGCAGCCACTGCCGCGATACCACCTGGTGAACCGCACCCGTGCGCCGAAGCGGCATGCGGGGAGCGGAACGGTGGGTCACAGCAGGCCGGACCAGTACCACCAGAACCGATGGGTGATCAGCCCGATGATCGTCAGTGCCCAGAAAGTCAGTGGCACAGAATGGTTGGCGAGAACAACGGCCAGGATCGCGGGTCGCTTACTCGAGCGCAGTTGACCGAGGTTACGTAGGGTGACGTACCAGAAGATCGGCACGGTGACCGCCCACACGATCATGCAGTAGGGGCACAACGCACCGATGCTGTACAAGCTCTGAGTGATGAGCCAGTGCACGAATACCACTGCGGCGGTGACGCCGAGCTGCAGGCTGTGCCAGAACCATTGCCGGAAGCGCGCATTCGCCAGCAGCGCCGCGCCGATGGTCGCGACGACGGCGAATCCCGCGATACCGAGCAGTGAATTCGGGAACCCGAATACCTCCGCCTGCGGAGTCGCCATCACCGATCCGCAGTTGAGCACCGGACTGACGCTGCACGACGGAATGTAGGAGGAGTCGGTGGCGAGTGTGAACTTCTCGACCGTGAGCACGAAGGACGCGACGGCGCCGACAATGCCTCCGATCAGCAGAATCCACGGCAGTGTCCGGGAAAACGGATGTTCCGGCCGATCCGGTTCGGCCGCCGATGCCTCCTCGGTCGGCGAGTCAGCGCAGCGCGTCGTCGAAGGCACGGGTCAGCTCGTCATAGCTGCGGGGCGAGAGTCGTTTGCCGTTCAGGAAGAACGTCGGGGTCCCCTGTACGCCGAGCGCACGCCCGTCGGCCACATCGGCGCGGACACGTTCGACAGTGGCCTGCGCGTTGTAGTCGGTGTCGTATCTGGCCAGGTCGAGCCCGAGTTCGACGGCGTAGCCACGGAAGACATCGTCCTTGGGCACCCGTTGCTCGCCCCATTCGGCTTGCGTCTGATACATCTTCTGATACATCTGCTCGAACCGGCCCTGTTGCGCTGCGGCTTCGACCGCGCGCGCTGCGCGCTCGGAGTTGTAGTGCGACGGCAGCGGAAAGTAGCGGACCACGAAACTGACCCGGTCGCCGTATGTGCCGCGGAGCTGTTCGACCAGCGGGAAGAATGCGCCGCAGGCTTCGCATTCGAAGTCGAGGAACTCCACGAACGTCACCTTCCCGTCAGGGACATTCGATAACCGGTGGCTGTCGGGCCGTATCACCCCCGCGATCGCACCCTTGTCGGTGGCTGCCGCGTCGTCCCGGTCGGCTCTCGCTATTAGCAGCGCCGCGGCCACGCCGATTACGAAGACGACGACCAAGGCCAATGAGATCTTCAGATTGCGGGTCACCACATGACCCGCCTCAGCGACCCGTACCGAGGGTGGTCTCGCTCAACGTCGAACATATCGACATACTAACCAGCGTTGAGATGATCTTAGTGGCTGGCTTGCCAGCTTTATATCAATGGTTGTTAGAATGTTGATATGACCGAGGATCGTGCCGACATCTGTGACCTGTTGTGCCTGGATCTGCCTCATGCCGAACGCATACGCGCCGAACTTCCCCCGCTCGGAGCTGTTGAGCAGTCGGCGGCCGCCGCACGCGCTCTGGCCGACCCGACCCGGCTGACCATCGCCGCGGCCCTGCATACCGGTGGGGAGTTGTGCGTGTGCGACATGGCCTGGGTCGTGGGCCAAGCCCAGAACCTGGTTTCCCATCACCTGCGTCAACTCAAGATCGGTGGGCTGGTGTCGTCGCGGCGTCAGGGTCGGTTGGTGATGTACGCGCTGACTCCACGAGGACAGCGTCTGGTCGCCACGGTCCTCGGCGACGAGCTGACCGCCGCCACTGTCGCGGTGCCGAGCGAGGAGGTCCACAATGGCTGAGGCGTGCTGCGGTCCGCAGGACGAGCGCACCGATGACCATGGCGACACCGGACACGGGCCGGAACGGCTGTGGCAGGTGCGTGAACTACAGTACGCGGCCATCGCCGTGGTGCTACTCGGATTCGGTTGGCTGATCGGCAGAAGTGGCGGCGACAGCGCGGTCACCGCACTGGAAATCCTCGCCGCCGTCATCGCCGGACTGTCCTTCGTTCCCTCGGCGATCCGAAATCTGCGCCACCGCCGCATCGGCGTCGGGACGCTGATGACCATCGCCGCGGTCGGCGCCGTCGCACTCGGCCAGTTCAGCGAGGCGGCGATGCTGGGGATCTTGTTCTCCATCGCCGAAGGACTCGAACACTTCGCGGTGGCCAAGACCCGACGTGGGCTCCGCGCACTGCTGGCCTTGGTTCCGCCGACCGCCTCGGTGTTCCGCGACGGCACAGAAGTGAAGCTGGCCCCCGACGATCTGCTCCTCGGCGACGTGATGGTGCTGCGGCCCGGCGAACGCGCCGCCACCGACGGGGTGATCCGCACCGGCCGCACCAGCCTCGACCTCTCGGCCATCACCGGGGAATCGGTCCCTGTCGAGGCGGGTCCCGGCCACACCGTTCACGCCGGAGCCATCAACGGCGGCGGCGCCATCGAAGTACAGGTCACCGCACCGGCATCCGACAGTTCCCTGGCGCGCATCGTGCACATCGTCGAAGAAGCCCAGGACCGCAAAGGCAGCGCGCAACGCCTCGCCGACACCATTGCTCGACCCCTGGTACCGGCCATCATGGTCTTAGCCGTCCTCGTCGCCGGGCTCGGCGCGCTGTTCGGCGATCCGATGCTGTGGATCGAACGAGCACTGGTGGTGCTCGTCGCGGCCTCACCATGCGCACTGGCCATCGCGGTCCCGCTGACCGTGGTCGCCGCCGTCGGCGCCGCCAGCCGCCAAGGTGCGCTGGTCAAAGGCGGCGCCGCACTCGAACAACTCGGCCGCATCCGCGTCGTCGCTCTCGACAAGACCGGCACCCTGACTCGCAACACCCCCCAGGTCATCGCCGTAATCCCCGCCCCCGCGGTGACCGAGAACGATGTCCTTGCCGCCGCCGCGGCGCTGGAAGCCCGCAGCGAACACCCTCTCGCCCAAGCGATCCTCGCCGCCGCGCCCGACGACATCCCGATCGCCGAGGACGTCACCGCAGTCCCCGGCCACGGCCTGCACGGCAGTCTCGGGTCGGCGAAACTGCGCCTCGGCAAACCCGGCTGGATCGACACCGGCGCCCTTGCCGAGGGCATCGCCGGACTGCAGAGCGACGGCGCGACCGTGGTCCTCATCGAACGCGACGACACCGTCATCGGCGCCGTCGCCGTCCGAGACGAACTGCGGCCCGAAGCGGCCGAAGCCGTCCTGCGGCTCACCGGGCTCGGTATCGACGTGGCCATGCTCACCGGCGACAACGCACGCACCGCTACCGCCCTGGCCGAGCAGGCCGGCATCGCCACCGTCCACGCCGAACTACTGCCCGAAGGCAAAGCAGCACTGGTCACCGACCTCGGCCGCGGACGCGCGATCGCCATGGTCGGCGACGGCGTCAACGACGCCCCCGCCCTGGCCACCGCCGACGTCGGTATCGCCATGGGCGCCATGGGCACCGACGTCGCCATCGAAACCGCCGACGTCGCCCTCATGGGCGAAGACCTCCGCCACCTCCCCCAGGTCCTCGCCCACGCCCGCCGCGCCCGCCGCATCATGATCCAGAACATCACCCTGGCCATGATCATCATCGGCGTCCTCATCCCCCTCGCCGCCGCCGGCATGCTCGGCCTGGCCACCGTAGTGCTCATCCACGAAGCCGCCGAAGTGCTCGTCATCCTCAACGCCATCCGCGCCGCCCGCACCGTCGCCCAACCCGGGCTCACCACCACGACGATCCACACCGACCGCCACCACATCACCGTCCCGCAGGTCCACACCCCCGACGACCCCTGCTGTGCTCCAACTCCGGCCCATTCCACCGTGGTGGCGGCACCCCGCAATACCCCGATGGTGAAGCTGCTCGCGAGCCCGCCCACCGCCACCGAACAAGCCACCACCGGCGGATGCGACTGCTGCGGTATGGCAACCGAACGCGACCGACACACCCATTACGCTGGGAGCCAGCCACCCGAGGCCGGCCGCACGCGCGGAACCGGCGAGGTGCCTTGAAGAGGGATAACCACCGGATGTGTTGAGGCCGAGCAGTAATGCCGGCAACGACGATGAGAACGCAACCGACACGACCAATCCACTCATCAGCCTGAACGAGGCGCACCATGTGTGAACCGACTATCGACCGGGCCGCGTTGGCCGCGGGCTTGGAACGGGCCAGGGTGGACTTCCATCACCTGCTGACCGTCGCCGACGAGAACGACTGGGCAAAACCTTCCTCGGGCACGAGATGGACCAACGAGCAGCTGATGTTCCACATGCTGTTCGGCTACATGGTCGTGCGCAGGCTCCTGGTCCTGGTCCGGCTGTTCGGACGGCTGCCGGATGTGCTCGGTCGCGGTTTCGCTCGCGCGCTCGACGCGGCGACCACCCCCTTCGATGTAATCAACTATCACGGTTCGTGCTGGGCGGCACGGATCTACAACCGCCGCCGCATGGGAGCCAAGCTCGATCGTGTGATCGGCTCGCTGCAGCGGTCATTGCAGCGTGAGCGCGACAGCGACTTCCGGCTCGGTATGCACTATCCGAGCCGGTGGGATCCCTACTTCGCCGACTACATGACCCTTGCCGACATCTACGCCTATCCCGGCCGCCACTACGACCACCATCGCCAACAGCTCACTCTCGCCGCTGTGTGAGTTCGTTGCTGCAGGTCGCGCTTCGAGAAACGCCGCAGGTTCGGGCCGCACTCATCCGCCCGGCGCTGGTTGCGCGAGGTGATCGAGCACGTGATGGCCGACGGTGGAGAGCAGGACAAATAAACCCGTTGCAGATGATCTGCGCTGGGATGTGCGACATGATGGGCTGCTGTCCCATGATGTGACGCATCGCGCTTCACCGGGCTGGTCGACATCCGCGGCCGTCGGATGACCTACCGCATCCGTGATGGCCACCTCCCCCGGCTGGTGCGCGAGGCTCTCAACCACGGCGACTACCTCATCACCGGCGCCCACACACACGGCGGAGCACTGCCCGCTGTTCAGGAGATGTGCAGTTCGGTGGGGGTGACAGTGATCGAGCGGCGTGCCAGTGGCTGTTCGGCCGGTCCGGTCGCGACCGAACCGTCGGTGATTCGGAAGGCGCTGCCGTGGCAGGGACAGATGACTCGCCCGTCCCCAATCCGCTTGACGGCGCATCCCCTGTGCGGGCAGATTGCTGAAAACGCGTGGAATTCACCCGGGTTGGGCTGGGTCACCACCGTGTTCCGGTCATCGAAGATCTTGCCACCACCAACTGGAACGTCTGTGACAGAGACGGTGAACGGCTCAGCGGTGTTCTGAGCAGCCTGTCCGGAGCCACATCCGGTCGCGGCGGCCGCGGCGAGCGCGCAAGCGCCACCGAGAACGGTCCGGCGTGACGCAATGGGTAGGCGTTCGTCGGGCACGTCAGCGCGGCCGTTCACGCGGCGACCAGCAGGCCGGTCGAGTACATGAGGGCGATCCCGGCGATGACGCCGATGATGGCAGGTACGTCGAGCCGGTCGCTGCCCTCCGGCCGCAGCGACGGGGCGATCTGCACCACGACCTGGACGATCGCGCCGACTCCCACGCCGAGTAACAGCGCCGACAGTTCGGCGCTGTTGACGCTCGCGCCGAGCACCGCGCCGAGGATGGCGGGGGCGCCCGCGAGCAGGCCGAGCCCGAGCAGCACCGGAATACCTGGGCGTGCCTTGACGAGCGGGGCGACTACCGCGATGCCCTCGGTGGTGTTGTGTAAGGCGAAACCGATGACCAGGAAGGCGCCAAGCGCCAATTCGCCCACAGCGTATGCGGACCCGATGGCCAGGCCCTCGCCGAGGTTGTGCAGTCCGATACCGCCCGCGATCATCGTCGCCAGCCGCAATCCGGAACCACCCTGCTCGGCGGAGTGCTCGCGACGCGCACGCAGGTACCGATCCAGCGCGGTGAGAGCGAGATAGGACACGGCAGCACCCAGTATCACCAGCTCCACGCCGCCGAACGCGCCACCGGACGCGGATGCCAACTCCAATCCTTCCTTGGTGCCGTCCACTGCGAGGAACACCAGCAGCCCGACGGTCAGCGCGAGCAACGCGCGCAGCGCGGTCGCGCCGAGTCTGCGCACCGACGGCAGGAACAGCATGCCGAGTAGCACGGGGATGACCCCGACGTAGGTGCCCAGCAGAAGCATCAACCCGAAGAAATCGGTTCCTGGGCGCGGTGTCTCGACGGCGACTTCGACATCGTGCTCGATCACCAGGCCGGTCGATGTCAGCATCGACACCTTGTAGGGCTGTCCCTCCACCCACGGGTATCGCAAGGTCAACGTGACCGTGTCCATGCGGGTGATCGGGGCTTCTCCGCCGCGCAGGTCGACGTAGGCGTCGTTGACGAACACCTGAGCCACAGTGACCGGATCGGGACCGGTGTTACGCACGGTCAGCGCGATCTCACCTGGTCTCAGCACGGTCTTCTCGACGGCGACCGTCTCGACCGGCGGGCCTTTGCGCTCGGGCAGCGCCTTCGAACCGAGCACGCCGAGCGCCGCCAGCGCGGCGATCGCCACCAACACCACACTCACCCACGACATCCAGGAAGGAAGGCGCGAATTGGACTGCGCGGCAACAGATTCTGACATCACTCACCGACCTCGAAGAAACCCATCCAGCCGAGTTCGGCGAACTCGGTCTTGTGGGCGTGGAACATGTACTGCCCCGGGTACGGGAAGCGCAGCTCGCAGATGCCGCGTTGTCCCTGTGCCTGCACGATGGTGTCGGTGAATTCCGACGGCTCGAGCCGGGTCCCGGTCGGGTAGTAGTCGAAGAAGTTGCCGTGGATGTGGAAGCTGTTGATCGGGTCGTACTCGAGCACGTTCACCAGGTAGATCCGCACCAGCTCGTTGCGTTTCACCCGGACCGGGTGGTGCATGTAGTGGAACGGGATGCCGTTGACCGCGTACAGCTGGTTGCCCTCGCCGTCGAAGGTGGTGTTGAAGCCGTGCATCACCATGACCATCTCGTCGGCGGGCGGTCGCGGGCGGGGCGGATCGACGATGAAGGTTCCGTACAGTCCTCGCGCGATGTGCTCGGCCAGCGGGCTGACATGACAGTGATACAGGTGCAGCCCGAACGGCGAGGCGTCGAACTCGTAGGTGAACGACTCACCCGGCTCGATCACACCGCGGCCGATGCCCGGAACGCCGTCCATGTCCGCCGGGTGCAGTCCGTGGAAGTGCATGGTGTGTGGATGCGCGGAGGAGTTGGTGAACTTCACCCGCAGCAGGTCACCCTCGGTGCAGCGCAAGGTCGGCCCGGGAATCCGCCCGTTGAATGTCCAGGCCGGATAGCGCACCCCCGGAGCGATCTCCAGCTCCTTGTCGCTGCTGGCTATCTCCCACTCGCGTAGCGTCCGGCCGCCGGGCAGCCGCGACACCGTCCCGTAGTCGAAATCGCGCAACACCTTCGAGGGGTCGAAACCGTTGGTGTTCGGATCGACCATGGAGCCGAGCCGGAACGTCGGTCCCGCTACCCCGCCACCGTGCGCGCCCGCATGGGTCCCCGTCTGTTCGGCCGACGCGGGCACGGCCAACCGCCCGACGCTCAGTGCCAGACCCGCCGAACCGGCAACCGCGCCACCTGCCAGGAACCGGCGCCTAGACGACATCACTGCACCCCGGCATGCCCGTATTACGCGTAACCCTCATCATTCGCAAAGTTTGGCATACCTAAATTCTTAGTTCAACATGGCGAATCATTCCGAGCTTCCACCGAAGGGTCGCGACCGCGCTGGTCTACGCGTTCCAGACGCTATGACACGCCGCCTCGCCGCTCACACGTGGACTCCGCCACCCCCTCGCCAACTACATCTGGACTTCGTCAACGAAATCTCGACAAGACCTCTGTCCCGTCCGAGTTTCGTCCGCGAGTCGCGCTCCGGTTCGCCGGCAGCGACAGGACGTCTTCGCGGTCAGGTTGACAGGTCATGTTTGCGAAGCGAGAACGAGCGCGCGTTTTGTTGGGCGCGCTGGTCAGGAGCGGAATTGGTTTCCGAAGATGTGGATGCCGAGCTGCTCGGTGCAGACGGGCGAGGATCCGCTGCACGGAAAAGCAGTCCTGGCTGTTCGCCGCGGCCAGATCCGCGACGACCGGGGCGTGGCCGTGGGCGGCGAAGCCGCGCAGCACGGCGTGGTGAACCGATTAATCGGCTGACCCAGCATCGGCGTCGTGTTCGGCGTGACCGAACCGGAGACGAAAGCCGAACTCGTCCGTCGGCTCGACGCGATCATCAACATCCCACCCGCGCCACCTCGAACTGCAGGCAGCGGCGCGCACCGCCGCGCTCTCCAACGACGAGAAGTACCTCGAAGCCGTTCCCGAGGAAGGCATGCGCCGCCACACCGTCATCGTGTCGACCGCCCGCAAGCTCACCGAGCCCGCCGTCATCGGCGGCCACCGGCTCCCTGAAGGCACCGTCATCAATACCTCGATCCTGCTGGCGCACAACGACCCTCGCAATCACCCGCAGCCCGACGAGTTCCGCCCCGACCGATTCCTCGGCGCCAATCCGCCGCACAACACCTGGCTGCCGTTCGGCGGCGGCGTCCGGCACTGCCTGGGCGCCGGGTTCGCCTTCACCGAGGGAACGATCATCCTGTCGGAGATAATCACCCGCTGGGAGCTGGCCGCGACGCGAGAACGCGAGCAGCCATACGTTCGCAACATCACCACCGTCCCCAGGCACAACGCGGTATTACGCCTCACCCCTCTCGAGCGAACCGGCCAAACGGCTTGATACAAAACGTCTTACGCTGATGACTGATGGGTTTCGTACATTCGCAGGCCCACGGCCAGCGCCGAGGCGGCACTGACGGCTGCAGCTGCCCAGACGGCGGCGTGCAAGCCCATCAGGTCGGCGACGATGCCGCCGAGTGCCGCACCGGCGGCGTAGCCGAGGTCTCGCCACACGCGGTAGACGCCGACGGCGCGGCCGCGCCAGACGGGGTGGGCGACATCGCCGATCACCGCGAGCAGGGTGGGGTAGACCATTGCCGTGCCTGCGCCGAGCACGATCGCGCCGATTGCCCATCCGGCGAATTCGTCGGAGGCCGCGATCACCGAGAGAGCAGCGGCTTGGGTGGCCATGCCCGCGGTAACGAGGTGTTTGCGGCCGATGCGGTCCGACAACGCCCCGGTGACCAACTGCCCGGCTCCCCAGACACCGGGGTAGAGGGCGAACAGCAACCCGATCTGCCCGACGCTGAGGTCGGCGGTGGCGAACAGCAGCGGGAACAGCCCCCAGGACAGGCCGAAGTTGAGGTTGTTGACCAGCCCGGCGATGCTGGCCGAGGACAGGGCGGGTTCTTTCAGGCTGGTCTGCAGCGCGATTTGCCGGTCGGTCAGCTCGGCATGCAGGTGGTCGTGCAGTCCGTCGGCGCGCGGGATGTGCCGGCCTGCTTCCAGGTGAGCGTGGCCTCGGGTTTCGCGGATGAAAACCCCGGACAGCAGCAGGGCCAGGGCGGTGTAGGCCAGGCCGAGCAAAAACGGTGCCGGCCGCAGCCCGTAGTGTTCGGCGAGGTAGCCCGCAAGCAGGGAGCTGATCGCGACAGCTCCGTAACCGGCGGCTTCGTTGAGGCCCATGGCCAGACCGCGGCGGGTGGGCCCGACCAGGTCGATTTTCATCACGACGGTGGTCGACCAGGTCAGGCCCTGATTGATACCCAGCAGTAGATTGGCCGCCACGACCCACCACCAGTTCGGGGCGGCGATGAGCATCAGCGGTACGGGCACCGCGAACAGCCACCCCACCAGCAGCACCGGTTTGCGGCCGTAGCGGTCGGAGAAGGTGCCGGCGAAGTAGTTCGCGATGGCCTTGGTGATCCCGAAGGCCGCGACGTAGGTGAAGATGAAAGTGTAGCCCGTGAGCCCGAATTCGGATTCGGCCAGTAGCGGCAGCACGGTCTGCTGCTGGCCGACCATCCCGCCGACCAGCGCGTTGACCGCCACGAGCAGCGTGAACTGGGCAGCATTCTCCCGCAGCCCGAGGACCGGGGTCCTCGACCCGGTGCGCAGGCTCATGATCCGACCTGCAGGTGCTGTCCGATGGTGCGGGCGTAATCGGCGGGCCCGCCTTCCAACACCTGGATATCGCTGTGTCCGGCGCGTTGGAGGATGCTGGCGGCAGTCATGGCACGCTCACCGTGGCCGCACATGACCACCACCGGTCCGGCCGGGATCTGCACCAGATTTTCCGCCAAGGTGCCGAGTTCGATGTTGCGGGCACCGGGAACATGTCCGGCGGTGAATTCGCCGTGCTGGCGGATGTCGAGAACGATCGCCGGGGTGAGGGCGCTGAACTGATCGGCGTCGAGCAGGTTCAGTGCATCGGTGTCGACCGGGCCGGTCCAGGCCGTCATGCCGCCGTGCAGTTCTCCGGCGAGGGTATCGAAACCGACTTTGGCTGCCTCCCACGCGATGTCGTCGGGATTCTGTGCGGGGTCGCGGACGATGACGACTGGGCGTTTCGCATCGGCCAGCCAGCCCAGCCAGGTCGCGAACACCGGGCGCAAGGTGATGGCGAGTGCGCCGGGGATGTGCCTGGCGGCGAAGTCGGCCGGGGGGCGCACATCGACGATTTGGGCGCCGTCGGCGATCAGATCATCGACTTCGGTGGCGGTCAGCGGCGCCAGCGCCGGGGCGGAACCGAGCACGGCCGGGCCCTTGTGGTTGATCTCGCCCAGCCGCAGAAAGTAGTCGGGGAAGCTGCCCATCGACCCCAGCAGGGCCTCGACGAAGGCGTCCTCGCCGTCGACTTGCAACAGCGGATTCGTCGCACGCTCCTGACCGATGGTGCTCACCCGATCACCTCCGAGCGAGGACGAGCAGAACGAGCCCGCGCCGTGCGTCGGCCATACCGGAGTGTCGTCGGGCAAGGTCATCAACCGTTGCAGCGAGCGGTATTGGTCCCGTGCCAGCGGAATCGTCTGATCAGGACTGACCAGATCGGTGCGCCCGGCAGTGCCGACCATCAGCGACCCGCCAGTGAACACCCCGAGCAGCTGGTCGTCGTCGTGCAGCAGATACGACAGGTGTTCCGGAGAATGCCCGGGTGTTGCCCACGCTTGCAGGGTGAGCGCGCCGATGGTGAGGGTGTCGCCGTCCGCCATCGTGGTGACGGTGAATCCGCGCGGGCCGACCTCGGGAGCGATGACCGTCGCGCCTTCGGTCTCGCCCAGCTCACGCACGCCGGAGATGAAGTCTGCGTGCAGGTGAGTCTCCACCGCGTAGGCGATCTGCAGACCGCGCCGCTGCGCCTCGGCGCGCACCTGCCGCAGATCGCGTTCGGGGTCGATAACCAGCGCCCGGCCATCACCCAGATCCAGCAGATAGGTCGAGTTGCCCAGCCCCTCATCGATGACGGGAACAAGCGTGAAATCAGTCGGCATCGCGTAACTCCTGTGTCACCGGCCCGCAGGCCAGACCATTATTCCAATCAACCATGGAATATTGGCGAAAGCCTATTCCATCAAACCATGGAAGAGCAACCCGTTGGTCGGAACCCAGGTCGCGATCGGGAGGCGCAGCAAGCCGCGGCTTGCGTCCCACCGCAGCCGAGCTACCCTATTCCAAGGATGAATGGAGTATCTGATGGGTGCTGAGAAGCCCGCTGCGAAGGCGGCGCTGTATGAAGCGTTCGCGGCCAGCGGCAAGGCGCTGGCCAGCGGTAAACGGTTGGAGCTGCTGGACCTGCTGGCCCAGGGCGAGCGGACTGTGGAAGCGCTGGCGACGGCGGCGGGGCTGAACCTGACCACCGCGTCGGCGCATTTGCAGACGCTCAAGCAGGCCGGATTCGTCGCCACCCGCCGCGACGGGGTGCGGATCCACTACCGGCTGGCCGGTGAAGACGTGGCGCAGCTTTTCGCGCTGCTGCGCAAGGTCGCTGAAGCTCACCAGGCCGCCGTACCACTCGCCCGCGACAACTACCTCGGCCCCGACGGCGGCCAGGAGATGACCCGCGAGGAACTGCTCGACCGCGCGGCGGCCGGAGAGGTGGTCGTGCTGGATGTGCGGCCGGCGCTGGAGTACGAGGCCGGGCACATCCCCGGCGCGGTGAGCATCCCAGTCGGGCAGCTGGCCGAGCGCGTCGGGGAGCTGCCCGGCGACACCGAGATCGTGGTGTACTGCCGCGGCGAATATTGCGTGCTGGCCTATGACGCGGTTCGGCTGCTGCGCGACCGCGGCCGCCGTGCGGTGCGCCTGCACGACGGCATGCTCGAGTGGCGGCTGGCCGAGTTGCCCGTCGACGCTGCGCGTATGGCGTGAGCATGCCCGCGCGTGGACGGCCCGGCCCTGCCGACGGGCCGGTGTATCTGGACTACAACGCGACCACCCCGATCGATCCCCGCGTTCTCGCGGCGATGCTGCCCTATCTCACCGAGTCCTTCGGCAACCCTTCCAGCGGCCATGCGTATGGCGCGGAACCGAGGTCCGCGCTTGAACACGCCCGCGCCCAAGTCGCCGCGTTGGTCGAGGCCCGACCGCACGAGATCGTGTTCACCGCCTCGGGATCGGAGGCGAATCTGCTTGCCTTGCGCGGTGCGGCACTGGCCGCGGCCCGGCCCGGCTCCCACATCATCACACAGACCACCGAACATCCGTCGGTGCTGCAGACCTGCCGGGCGCTGACTCGGCTGCACGGCCTACGAGTCACGGCGTTGCCCGTCGACGCCGACGGTCGCCTGTCCCCCGCCACGTTGGCGGCCGCCCTGCGCGAGGACGAGGCGACGCTGGTGTCGGTGATGGCCGCCAACAACGAAACCGGTGCCCTGCAACCGATCCGCGAGCTGGCAGCGCTCGCGCACCGCCACGGTGCCCTGTTTCATTGCGACGCCGCGCAGGCCGCGGGCAAGATCCCCGTCGACGTCGACACGCTCGGTGTGGATCTGCTCACGGTGGTCGGGCACAAGATGTACGCGCCCAAAGGAATCGGCGCACTGTACATGCGCGATGGAGTGAACCTCGAACCCGTGGTCTACGGCGGCGGCCAGGAACGCGGACTGCGCGCCGGTACCGAAAACGTCGCTTTCGCAGCCGGATTCGGCGTCGCCGCCACACTCGCCGCCGACGACCTCGCCACCGGCGAGCCCGCCCGGCTGGCACGGCTGCGCGACGAGTTGCACCAGCGGCTGGACGCGGCGCTGCCCGGCCGGGTCCACCTCAACGGCCCTGCCCATCAGCGGCTGCCCAACACCCTCAACATCAGCATCGACGGCACGCTCGGCCACGAAATCCTGGGCGCCGCACCCGATATCGCCGCGTCCACCGGCTCGGCCTGCCATAGCGGCACGCACACCGCTTCCCCCGTGCTGGAGGCGATGAGTATCGCCCCCGTTCGGGCGTTGGGCGCGTTGCGGCTGTCGCTGGGCCGCATGAGTACACCCGAAGACATCCAGACCGCGGTCACCGCGCTCGTCACAGCGGCGGCCGATGACACAGGGGCGCCTGCCCGCCGTTCATTTCCGCTACCGGGAGAATAATGACCGCCGCCGCCCGCAGGGACCGTCCACCTCCGGCGTGCACGCGGGTGATCAGCTTTCCCCTGCCTGCCCGAAGGCGCGTCAGCAGCCCGGTACCGGTTCCGCCTCACCCGGACTCAGCCGGGTGATGACCACGTCCAGTGTGCCGAGAAATGCCCGCACCTGCTCGGTCGGCAGACCATCGAAGAGGGCAGCGGCCAACTCGTCACGCTGGCTACGCGCCCAAGGCTGTCCAGTGCGCGATGAGGACGCGCAGCGGTTGTCGGCGTTCATCCGCGCCCACATCGGTATCGACGGCCACTATGCCTTCCACCTGCCCGACCTCGGTGGCACCCACCGGAAGTTACGTGATCCCGACGCCCGCGACGACGAGTGAACGCAACCAGCAGCGCAGGCGGGAGTTCAGCTCGCTACAGCGGCGGCGAAGAGGCACCCGACGGCGACGGCCTGCAGGGTCGCGCGGGGGATGGAGACGCTCTCCCACTTCCGTTGGAGCATTCTGATGGCGTCGAGGGTCTCGCCCCGCAGAGCCGCTTCGATCATCGCACGGTTGATGGGGGCATTGATCCGCAGGTAGATGCCGAGCCAAGCCAGTAGAGCGGTGAGAGCCACGCTGTCGAGCACGATCGTCTCTCGGTCGCCCTGCATGATGGCCACCAGCGTGGCCGCTCCCGCCGCGACTGTGCCTCCTATGCCTGGTATCACGAGTCTTTTGTCGCCGTAGAGATGTATGAACCCGCTCACGGCGCCAAGAGCGCGATCGTCGAGGTGGGTCAACGCGGGGCGAAGTACGGTGGCGGCGAAGGTGTCGGACCCGTAGATGACGGCGGTTCCCATGATCGCGATGGCGGTGAGGATGACGTGCGCTGTACCCACGAGGTCTCCGTTCTTTGAACCGTCCCCGAGTTCGATGCCGGCTTTATGGCTGAGACATCGCCGGCTGGGACGTCGCGATCTGAGCGTAGTAGGCGGCTTCGAACTCCTCGGGCCGGGTGTGATCGAGGAGGCCGTGCAGGCGCCGGTTGTTTCGGCCGGAATCGGCGGCGTAGTCGCACCATCCCGCAGGACAGGTTTGACCTGCCGAAGCAGGTAGATGAGTGTTCGATGTTTTTGCGGTGCGTCAATTCCTGTAGACGAACCGCTTGCTGCTGCCCGGTTTGATCCGCCCTATCGGTGCGAGCTCGGCCTCGCCCCCACAGCGTTTCGGCATCTTCACCGAATTCCTGGCGCAGGATACTGATAGCTATCGGCGGCGTTTGGAGGCCGGGTCGGTCTCGGCCTGCCACCGCCCCAGCGCCTCGGCCGACACCCTGGTGTATTTCGCGAGGCTACGCACCGAGGAGTGCCCGGACAGCGCCATCAGCATCGGCGTGGACGCGCCGGTCTCGGCGGCATGTGTGAGCTTGCTGTGTCTGAGCTGATGCAGCGTAAACGGGCCGCGCTTCATCACCGTTGTGTGTTCCTCGAACAGCGTCGCCGCGCGCCGGTATGACAACCGGGCGTGCCGCGTAGTCGGGTCGATGTCCTTTAGCGCCACAGACGGTTTCGCTTTGCGGCCGGTGAGAAACAACGGCCCGCGCTTGCGGCCGGCGATCAGATGGGGCAGCAGCCGCGCGGTGCCGGTCTGCCAATAGATGACATCGCGGGCGCCGCCCTTGCGAACCACGGTCGCGCAACGGTTCACGGTGTCGAGATCCTCGACGTCGAGCGCCAGGATCTCTTCGGCCCTCGCCGCGGTCTCGTACAGCATCGTCCACAACGTGCGCTCCCGCAACGGCGCGTCCGAGTCGAGCAGCTCGGCGACTTCATCGTGGGTCATGGCCCGGCTGTTGTCCGGCGGGGCCGGACGCGCCTGCAACCGCACCAACGGATCTTCGGTGAGCCAGTCCTGCTTGCGCCACCAGGCGCACGCCGACGCCAACGCGGTCAACCGGAGGTTGAACGTCTTCGGCGACTTCGCGCCCCACACGAACACGAACCACCCCGACACCCGGTCCGGGTCCAGCAGCGCCACATCGGTGTCCGCGCCGAAATCGCGCACGAGCCGGTCCAACGCCGCCCCGTAGCCTCGGCGGGTGTTGTCGACGGCGATCGTGCCCAGAAACATCTTCACCGCGTTCGCCAACCGCACCCCCGGCCGCCACTGTCGGCAGCGTCCGTACCGTGCCCAATTTCGACCGCCTTCCGCGCTACGGCAGATAGTTTCCTCAGCCGACCCGTCGCAAACGCGCCGTCGCGCCAGGACGACTCGCAGTTTATGGCAGATAGTATGCCAACTATCTGCCATAAACCCTTAGCGCCGGATTGGGCGGATTTACTCCTCGACCCCCGAAAAGTGTTCCAGATAGCGGGGGGTTGACCGGGACGGTTCGTGGAAAACCTCTACGGAACACCCGTGACCTGGGGTCGAATCCATGTGCGGAGGTGTTCCGGTGGGCGTTCGGCTAACGGAATGGCGAGAAAGACAGCCGTGAGGCCTGCGGGTTGATTGGGCTCGTCGCACCGGAGCAGATCGCCGGATTGTTGCGCGGGCACCGGCGGATCGAAAATCGGGTGCGCTGGGCGCGCGACGACACCGGTGGCCGTTACTTCTGCGTCGGTGGTTGTGTGGCGGCGGGGAACAGTCGCTGTACGGCCGCGACGATGGCCGCGCGACGGTCGGCGAGGAAGGTCTCGCGCTGCAATGAGTCGATCGGGCTGGGCGGGATGGCCCAGGAGGCGGCGAGCTGGTTGAGGAAAACCAGGATGTCGAGGGGATCCCAGGATGGGTCGAGCTGGCCGGCCTGCTGCGCTTGTCGTAGCTGGGTGACCTTGCGGCGCACTGTCTCCTGGACGGGGTCGTCGGGTTCGGGCGCGGCGTCGGCGAGTTCGAGCTGTCCCCACATCATCAGCCGGTAATTGTCCGGGTGGGTTGCGAAGTAATCGTGCACCCGCCCGGCGTAGCCGGGCAGGTCAGTGGGATCCATGCGGGTGGCCTCGGCGACCGCGGCCAGTTCCTCGCCTGCGACGAACCCGTAGAGGTTCTCCTTGCTACGGAAGTAGGCGTACACGCGTTCCTTGCTGGTCTTCGCCTCGCGCGCGATCCGATCGACCCGCGCTCCGGCGATGCCGTGGCGGGCGAACTCGTTCTTGGCCGCGGCCACGATGCGATCGCGGGTGGCTTCGGTCGGCGCGGAAGCGGGACTCATCCACCCAGGGTATCAAACCAAACTGTTTGGTTTGACCGGCGAGGAGTTCGAGCGTACTGTCAAACCGAACCGTTCGGTTCGACCGTGGGCCGTGTGCCCCAACCCCACTTCGAGGAAGGACTTCTCATGACGAATCGGACCATCGTCCTCACCGGTGCCAGCGACGGCATCGGCGCCGCAGCCGCCCGGCAGCTGCACGCCCAGGGCCACAACCTGGTGCTCGTCGGCCGCTCACCGGCCAAGACCGCCGAGGTCGCCCGAGCGATCGGCAACGCGCCCTACCACGTAGCCGACTTTGCCGACCTGGCCCAGGTTCGAGAGCTGGCCGCGACCTTGCAGGCGCGCTATCCGCGCATCGATGTACTGGCCAACAACGCCGGCGGCATCATGGGCGAGCGCACACTCACCGGCGACGGGTTCGAGAAGACCTTCCAGGTCAACCACCTCGCCCCGTTCCTGCTCACCACCCTGCTGCTACCCATCTTGACCGCCAGCAACGCCGTGGTCATCCAGACCGCCAGCGCGGCAGCGGCCATGTACGGCAGGTTCGACGTCGACGACCTGCAGAACGCGAATGACTACCGGCCCGAGAAGGCTTACGGCAACGGCAAGCTCGCCAACATCCTGTTCACCCGGGAGCTGGACCGCCGCTACCGTGACCAGGGCATCTCAGCGGTCGCCTTCCACCCCGGTGTCGTGCGCTCGAGCTTCGCGTCCGACACCACCCACTTCATGCGGTACCTCTACCACACCCCGCTGGTCAAGAACCTGTTCACCATAAGCGCCGACAAGGGTGCCGACCAGCTCGTCTGGCTCGCCACCACCGCACCGGGCACCGACTGGCAGCGCGGCGCCTACTACGAGAAGCGCAAGCCCGCAGCCTCCTCCGATCAGGCGCGCGACCCTGCTCTGGCACGCCAGCTCTGGGACCACAGCACCGCCCTGCTCGCCCTGTCCACCCCCTGATCACGCACCGGCACAGTCCCTCGGACACTGGGCGATTGGCTGGGCGGAACTGGTCAGAACAGGGTGTCGCGGACTCGCAGTGGCCGGTAGCCGGTCGGCCCCAGCTGGGCCAGCTCGGCATCAATATCGACCTCGATCGCGCCGAAGAAGTTGATGTTCTCACTGTGGGCCGGGGAAATGTGGGCCAGCACCTCATCGTCGATGCGGCGACCCTGACGACGCATCTGATCGACCGCGAGCCCGAAATACTCTGTCGTCCAGGCGATCACCGCGTTCGTGGCGAGGGTGAGACACCAGGCCTGTTCGGTCTGGGCTTCCAGATGCCGTGCACGAAAGGCGCCCTCGTGGGCGTAGATGCGGCCGCGTTTGAGGGCATGGATGGACTCGCCCTTGTTGAGCTGGCGCGAGATCTTGCGCCGATAGTCCGGATCCGACAGATAACGGGCTGCATAGACCGTACGGCGCATAGCGCCGTATTCCTTCAGCGCCGCAGCGAGTGCGTTCTGCCGACCCGACGCCGACAGCTTGCCCACCAGCAGCGACGCGGTAGCGTGCCCGAACTTCAACGACCCGGCCAGCCGCAGCAGGTCGTCATAGTGCTCGGCAATCAGGTCCAGATTCAGCTTCCGCGTCAGCAGAGGACCCGCGTGCGGGAACCGCGATTCGGCGTCGGCGCGTGGCCCTGGCCGGTAGAGGGTGATCTTCCCCAGGTCCCGGATGCGCGGGGACAGCTGCATCCCGAGAAGATCGAACAGCGCGAAGTTCACCAGGGTGACCCCATGGGTATCTGTCGCGTGCTCGGTGATCGGCAGATCAACTCGTGACTTTCCCGAGAAGTCATGTGCGGCTTTCCTTTCTGATCAGGACGAATCGCGCTGTTCCTGATGGTGTTTCGGCCTCCGGTGGGCCAGTAGGGGCCTGGCTTACTCGCCGCCGGTGGCGTCGAGGACGATGCGGAAACGGGGAGCTCCGGAACGCAGCCGGGTCACAGCATCGTCGGCCTGCGCCAGTAGCATGCGCTCGATCATGGGGCGGATGCCGAAGGTGGCGGCGAATTCCAAGGCTTCTTGGGTCTCGCGCGAACTGCCGGTGAGGTGTCCGGTGAGGGTGTGGCCGTTCATGACGAGCTGGGCCGCCGGAACCGTAACCGACCCGGCGTCGACACCGACGAGAGTGAGCTGCCCGTGCACGTTCAGACCGGTGAGCAGCTCATCCACCGGAGCGGTCGAGGACGCGGTGTAGACGATGAGGTCGGCGCCGCCGAGTTGCTTCAGGGCAGCACCGGGAGCCTGGGCATCGCTGTCGATGTAGTGGTGGGCGCCGAGCTCGCGAGCGACCTTCTCGCGGTCACCACCCCGGGCGATGGCGACCGTCTCGTAACCGAGCTTGGCCGCGAACTGGACGGTCAGGTGCCCCAGGCCGCCGATCCCGAACACCGCGACGCGTCCGCCCGCGCGGATGCCGGCCTTGCGCACGGCGTTGAACGTCGTCACCCCGGCACAGCCGAACGGGGCCGCGTCGAACAGGTCGAACTCGGCGGGGATGCGGGCGAGCGCGTCGGCGGGCACGGTGATGCTCTGCGCCCAGCCGCCTGGGTACGACAGGCCGGGCACCTTGCGTTCGGGGCAGTGCACGACATCGCCTGCCCGGCAGAACGCACAATGCCCGCAGCTGCCGCCAAACCAGCCGACCGCCACCCGGTCGCCGACCGACCAGCCCTCGGCCAGCTCGCCCAGTTCCGCGATGACACCGGCGACCTCGTGCCCCGGGGTCACGGGGAAGGAGACGCCACGGCCGCTGGCCGCGGCGGTTCCGATGTCGGCGTTGCACACGCCGCTCGCGATAACCGACACGCGGACCCAGTTGCCCGTCGGCGAGGTTGTCTCGGCTGTGGAGGGGTGCAGAGGACCCCGGGGCTCGGTCACGACCATGGTCACGGCAGTATCTGACATGAGGTTTCCTCTTTCCTCCGTATGCGTTGCGGGGTTCGTAGATTCAGTTCTTTGCGGCTTCCTCGGCCTGGGCGAAGAACTTCATGGCCATGAACCCGTGCGCGTAGCTGCCACCGGCACGCAACGCGGCAGCGATCATGGTGCTTTCCGCGATCTCCTGCTCGGTGTCGCCCGCAGCGTGCGCGGCCTTGGTGTGGGCCTCGATGCAGTAGGCGCACTGTGTGGTCAACGCCACCGCGACGGCCATGAGCTCGGCGTACTTGGGCGGAATCGCGTTGTTGCTGCCGCGCATGACCTGCGCGTCCCATTCCGTGAACGCCTTGAACGCTTCGGGTGCACCGTTGCGGATATTGCGGGCGTACTTGTAGTCGGTGTGCTCGTGGTAGGTCATGTGAAGCTCCTGGTGTTCATCGGTGGTCGGTAGGCAGCCCGTGGCTGTCGCACTCAACCCAGCGGGTCGAGGATGAGATAGCCGTCCAGGCGAGTGATTCGGCTG
This sequence comes from Nocardia sp. NPDC051787, assembly GCF_040681325.1. Lineage (NCBI taxonomy): Bacteria > Bacillati > Actinomycetota > Actinomycetes > Mycobacteriales > Nocardiaceae > Nocardia > Nocardia sp. NPDC051787. The sequence continues at coordinate 65,463 of NZ_JBFAYO010000032.1, read as the reverse complement.
GTGTCCAGGTCGGGTGGCAGGGCGTGACCGAGGTCGCTTGCGGGGTAGCGGCGTTGGTCAGTTTCGTCCGGCCATGACGCCGCCGTCGGCATTCCACACCGCGCCGGTGACCCATCCGGTGTGATCGGAGAGCAGGAACGCGGCGATCTCGGCAATCTCCTCCGGGGTACCGACCCGGCCGATCGGATGGAACGAGTCGAAGCCGCTCACAGCCTGGTCGATCTCGTCCTTGGGGATGAATCCCTCGTAGATGGGGGTGCGCACAACCGCCGGGGCGATCGCGTTCACGCGAATCTTGTACGGCGCCAACTCCATTCCCAGGTGCTGGGTCAGCGAGTGCAGGCCGGCCTTGGCCATCGAGTACGCCGAGGACGGCGTGGCGGCGACGGCCTGGTGCGCCCACATCGATCCCAGGTTGACGATCGCCCCGCCCTTTCCGGCCGCGACCATGTTCGCGGCGACGGTCTGGGTGATGAAGAAAGTCGAGCGGTTCAGGTCGAGGTAGCGGTCGTAGTCAGCGAGAGTGTGCTCGAGGAACGGCTTGGGCGCGAACACCCCCGCCGCATTCAGCAATAGCGTCGCGTCCGCGTGTTCGGCGCTGAGCTGCTTGCGCAACTGTTCGACCGCGGAGATGTCGTTCAGGTCCACAGCCAGGGTGTGTACCTTCCCGCCGTGGGCCGCAAGAGACTGCGCGGCGGCGGCGAGTTTGTTCTCGTTGCGTCCTACGACTAGAATCTCGCCCCCTTCGCTGGCGACAGTATCAGCGGTCGCGTAGCCCATGCCGCTGCTGCCGCCTATGACGATCAGCTTGCGGCCGGTGAAGTTCGTGTTCTCGGCATCCATCGTCGGTTACTCCTTCAGGCGGTCTCGTAGACTCGGATGTCGGGCTCCGCCTTCAGCAGCGGAGCGAGCCCGGCGACGACGTCTTTGGTGAACAGCTCGCTCGACAGGTAGTCACGCGCTTGCGCGGTGGTGTCGAACCCGTGCAGCACCTGCACGTCCTCCTCGCGAACCAGCAGGTCCTTGCTCGTCGCGCCGGGAACCGTCGCCAGGAACGGCTGCTTGTACTTCTGGTACACCGCCGCGGCGGCGGGGCGGTCTGCCTCGTCGACCTTCAGAGTGATCTCCAGATAAGCCATCGCCATCCTCCGTATCGTGATCGTTCGGCAGTGTTTCTGCCACAACACGAAGTTATGACCTACGCACGAGACGCAGTAGACCTCGATCAGGAATGGGGATATAACGCGAGTGAATGGCTAGGGCTGTTCCGCCATCCGATCGGCCAATACCTCGAGGTCCGCGGCAATGGGAGAGTGTGGATCCCACACGGCCTCGTAGAAGATCTCGACTTCCATCCCGTCGTCCATCAGTGGTCTATACCGGGTGTTCGGGCCGGCCAGTTTCGACCGCGGGATCACCGCTGACCCCAGGCCCAGGTTCGACCACTCCTCGAGCACCCGATAGCTGACGGCTTCGCCGGCGTAAGTACGCTCGGTGAGACCTCGCGAGCGGAACAGGTCGCGGGTGAATGCCGTCAACCCGCAGGTGTCCGGCATCAAGATGAGTTGTTTGTCGGCCAGTTCGTCCAGCATGATCGGCCGCTCACCCCCTACCACCGATTCCACGACCACCATCGGTTCCGAGGCGATGATGCGATGTTCGAGGCGAGGCATCGGCGCGACCGACGGAATCAGGATGAAGTCGAGCTCACCGGCGCCCAGGGCCTGCTGCAGCTCCGCCATATTCGCCTCACGAAGCACCAGGTGCCGCGGGCCGGGAAGTGCGGACAGGCAGCAGACCGCCGTGTAGGCACCAGCGACCAGCTTTGGATCTATCAACGGTGAGACGCCCATGCGAATCACCTCATCACCTGCGGACTTCCAGCGCGATGCCGCAGCCTCGATACCGTCCAGCGCGGTCAGTGCCCGCTCGATGAGCGGAATGATGTGAACACCGAAAGCGGTCTGGGTGACCCCGCGCGGTGACCGCTCGAACAGGCGCTCCCCCAGGCGTTCCTCCAGCTTGGCGACACCATTGGACAACGCCGGTTGGGTAACCCCGTACGCGCGTGCGGCCGCACTGAAACTGCCGGTCTCCGCTACCGTCAGCACATATCGCAAACTCTCGACGCTGACCCGCTCAGTCATACAGAGAGTCTATATCCACATCCGCTTCCCAAAGACTGATGTTGACCTGGCTGGGCCACGCGCTGACATAAGTCGCTTCTATCTGCAGAGGTGGGTGCTCCGCCCAGCACGAGGCCGGGAACGATGGTCAGGACTGCGTCGCTGCCGAACTGGACCAACCATGTTGCCGGGCAGAGCCCGGGGCAATCTCGGCCACGTTAACCGGCTACAAGTCGGTGCCAGTGCACCACGTTTGGGGAAGACGGAGATCCAGCCCTCGTCCTGTACCCAACGCTGGCCTGATCGAGGAAGGTCGACACGGCGACGGGGGCGACGCCGTCGCCGCGAACCCGGACTTGACCGCGCACAGATCCCGCAACACCAGGATGTCGGGCATCGAATGCAGCCACGCATCGCCACGCCAAGCCTCAGCCAGCGACCCGTTCGCGACGTAGATCCAGACGGGTGGTCATGTCGAGCCGGAACCGGCCGTAGGGGTTAACATTCGACCAGAACAGCGGCGACATCGCACGGCGTTCAGTGTCGCCGACGAGATCGTGGAACTCGGGATCTTCCAAAACCGCTTGGAGCAGCAGGGTATTGATGTGCACCAACGCCGATTGCAGCAGGTGCAACGCGAGCATCGACACCTCGGCGTGCTCGCGGTCGGCACCGGTGAGCTGGGAATCCTTGCCGTAGAAGACGACCGTGTTGGCCGAGTTCCAGTTTTCCACCACCTGCAACCCGCTGTTGATCTCTCTTCTGATGTCCTCCGACGCCAGATATTCGCAGGCGAAGATCGTGCGAAGGCCCGACCCAACTCCTCCAATGCCTGGTAGGTGGGTGTTTCGGGCCGCTGCGGGTGAAGCGCCGAAGGATGGATTCCGATTCGGCGGTGCCCAAACGCAGCGTGGTCGCATATTTGACCATCTGGCCTTGCCACGCAGTGATCAGTTTTCACGTTGAGCATTCTGGGCCGCCATCGTCGCTTCGGTCGAGCGCCTGGTTTCCTCTCGCAGGCCGGTGTGACCGGCATCTATTGATCCCTTGGCGGGCGGACTGTTATTCGGTGGCGGGGGTGCCGGTTGCCGGTTTCGTAGGCGTCGAGGTCGAGTTCGGCGGTGGCGCGGGCGTAGGCGATGTGTGAGCCGGGCCAGACGGCGACGACTTTGCCGTCGGTGGTGTGGTACCAGCCGGGGCAGCCGCTGGTGAAGACAGTTCCAGCGAGGCGGCGTTGCAGGTTGCGGTTGAAGGCGTCCTGCACGTCGCGGCGGACGTCGAGCCAGGTGCCGGTGCGGGCGCTGTGCGCGATCGCCAGGCGGGCGTAGCGGGCCTGTTTCTCCAGCAGGAAGATGATCGTGTTGGTCAGCGAACCAGTGTTGGGGCCGTAGATCATGAACAGGTTCGGGTAACCGGACACCGTGATGCCCAAGTACGCTTCGGGACCCGCTTTCCATTCGATATGCAGTTTGCGGCCGTCGCGGCCGGTGATATCGATGGGGGCGAGGTACTCGGTGGCGGTGAAGCCGGTGCACCACACAATGACGTCGGCGTCGACCGCGGCGCCGTCGGTGAGAATCAGGCCTGATTCCTGGACGCGGGCAACGCCGTCGGTATGGACGCTGACGTGGTCGCGGTCCAGGGTCGGGTACCACTGGTTGGACAGCAGCACGCGGTTGCAGCCCACCTTGTAGTCGGGTGTCACCTTGCGGCGCAGTTCCGAGTCACGGATTTCGCGACGGATCTTGTACCGCAGCCAGGCGTGCAGGCCTGCCCGCAGCGGGTCGAACTCATTGAAGATGATGGGGACTCGCGATTCGTACCACAGCCACTCCAGATTGTGCTGGGCACGGGCCAGACCCGGCACGGTACGCATGAGCCAGCGCAGCCGTGGGTTGGTCTTGTGGTTCCATTTGTTGCCGACCCAGTTCGCGGTCCGATCGGCCATACCGTGCCTCCAGCTGCGCTTTCAATCGCAGGAACCGGTCGACGGCCTCGCTCGTGTGACCGAGGTGGAGCGTGCACTCGGCCAGCCGGCGCTGGCAGTACGTGACCTGGTCGTCGTAGGGCCCGCGGTCGGCGGTGAGGTCGTCGATAAGGGCGCGATAGAGTTCGGCGGCCTCGGCATGGCCACCGGACTCGAAACGCAGTCCGGCCAGCTGGATTCTGGCGTCCACGACGTCGGCGTCCCGTGTGCCCAGAAGCGGGATCGCGGCGTGGACGGCCGTGCGGAGATGCCGGAGGGCGGGATGATATCGGGACTCGTCGGCGAGGCGGCGCGCTCTCTCGATGGCGCGATGTAGGTCGCCGCGGCTGAGGTCGTCGGTCGGTACCACTGCTCCGGGATCCGGTATGGGCTCATGGGCGTCGCGGGCGGATCCGATCACCATGGCGGCCACGGGTGATCGTGTGGGCGCGCTGACTGCGAGCGCGTACATGCGGGCCGGGCTGTTCTTGTCGTCCACCAACTCCGCGAGGTCGGTCGCGTGGCGCATGAGCACGGCGTGCACGGCCACCGCGCTCGCGGGTCGGCTTTCCGGCTTCTTCTCGAGCATGCACATGATCAGGCCCGCCATATCCGCCGGAACCTCCGGCCTTTCGACCCGGATGTCGGGCGCGGAGGTGGACATCTGCCGCGACCACACGCTGAACGCGTTGGTGCCGGTGACGACGCGGGCTCCGGTGAGCAGCTCGTGCAGGATGAGTCCGAGTGCGTACAGGTCGGTTTGCGGGGTGACGTCGCGGGATTCGATCTGCTCGGGCGCCGTGAAGGCGGGGGTGCCGATGGTCTGCCCGGTCGAGGTGTAGCGGCTGCGGTCGGCGTCGAGGGCGATCGCCAGCCCGAAGTCCAGCACTTTGAGCGTTCCGTTGTCGCAGAGCATCAGGTTGGACGGTTTGAGATCGCGGTGATAGATGCGGTGCCGGTGCGTGGCCGCCAGCACGGCGGCGGCCTGCGCGCCGAGTGCGGCGACGATGCCGATCGGCAAGGGTCCCCGGCGGGCGAGCACATCGTCGAGAGTGAGGCCGTCGACGAATTCCATGACGAGATAAGGCCGGTACGGCGCGGTGTCGGTGAGGCCGGCGTCGTAGATCGCGGGTGTCCCCGGATGGCTGACGGTGGCCATCAGCTCCGCTTCCCGCAGAAAGCGTCTGGTCCACTCGGGGGCCGACTCGAGATTCGCGTGGGCCACCTTCACCGCGACACGGCGTTTGAGATTGCGATCGAATCCCTCGAATACCTGTCCCATGCCACCGGCGCCGACCTGACGGATGAGGTCGTAACGGTGCCCGACGACCTGCACCAGTTGCCTCCATGAGTTTCGAATCACGCACTGCCCGAGGGGTTTCCACCGCGCAAATCACCGTGGCCGATCTGGTGCGAGCCAGTTGCTCGAACTCGGCGAGACGCCGCCAGCTCTCCTCAAGCTTACGCAGCAGCCCGAAAAAACATGCGTAATAGGCGATTTGAGCGCCAGGGTGTCCGGTCACCCCGCCTCACGTGAGCAGCCCGGCCGACCGCGGCACGCACGCCCCGGTGGATGGCGATCAACGAGTCCGGTGTCACCGCACGAGTTCCGCCTCGGCGCGCATTCGGGTCGACGCTCTCGTCGGTTGTCCATCCCGCCCGGTGCACAAAGTCCGCGACCGGTCGCGCTCCGATCGGGTCGATCGGAGCGGCTGTGCGCTGGAGTACGCGGGAATCGCCGCACACGATGCGTTCGCCCCGCAGACTGGAGCACAGGGGACTCCTCATCCGACTTAGGCGAAACACCTTGCCGCCCTTGAGCGGTATTAAGTTGGTTGTTTGATCGTCTACACCGCCAGGAGCATTCTCGATGACCTCCGCGCACCCGCGTGCCGACCTCAATGTCGCCCCCGGCTCGATCGTCGTGGTCCGCGACGAAGAATGGTTGGTCACCTCCGCCGAGCAGGGCTCCGACGGTTGGTTGCTGCGGGTGCGGGGACTGTCGGAGCTGGTCGCCGACACCACCGCCACGTTCTACGAGAGCCTGGACGACATCACCGTGCAGGACCCGGCCGAGGCCGAGATCGTCGCGGATGGTTCATCTGGGTACCGGGATTCGCGTCTGTGGTTGGAGGCGCTGCTGCGCAAGACCCCTTTCCCCTACGGCGACCAGACCCTCACCGTCTCCACCCGCATGCTCGCCGATTCGCTCGGCTACCAGCGGGCCGCTGTCGCCAAGGCGCTCGATCCTCGCCTGATCCGCCCACGCATCCTGCTGGCTGACGCGGTGGGACTGGGCAAGTCGCTCGAGATCGGCATGATCCTGTCCGAGCTGGTCCGCCGCGGCCGGGGCGAACGCATCCTCATCGTCACCCCGCGTCACGTCCTCGAGCAGATGCAGCACGAACTGTGGTGCCGTTTCGCGCTGCCGTTCGTGCGCTTGGATTCGGCGGGCATCCAGAAGGTGCGCCAGAAGCTGCCCGCCACCCGCAACCCATTCACTTACTACAAGCGCGCGATCATCTCCATCGACACCCTCAAAAGCCCCCGCTACAAGGCGCATTTGGAGCGGCAGTACTGGGATGCGGTGGTGATCGACGAGTCCCACAATCTCACCAACACCGGCACGCAGAACAACGAGCTGGCGCGCGTGCTGGCCCCGAACACGGAGGCGCTGATTCTGGCGTCGGCCACTCCTCACAACGGCCGCGAGGAGTCTTTCGCCGAGCTGCTGCGCCTGCTGGACCCGACCGCGGTGGCCGCCGACGGCTCCTTCGCGAAGGCCGACGTACAGTCCCTGCTGATCCGCAGGCACCGCCATCACGACGAGGTGGCCGCCGAGGTCGGCAGCGACTGGGCCGAGCGCGCCGAGCCGGTGCATCGGCTGGTGCGGCCCTCCGCCGCGGAGGACGCGGTGGCTCGCGAGCTATCCGAAGTGTGGCTGCATCCGCCCACCGGCTCGTCGCCGTATTCCGGCGAGACCAAGGCGCTGTTCCCGTGGACGCTGGCCAAGGCGTTCCTCTCCTCCCCCGCCGCGCTGCGCGAGTCGATCGATCTTCGCCGCGCCAAGCTCACCGCCAACGGCGGCCCGCACTTCCCCGAGGCGCGCACCGAATTGACCGCCCTGGACACGCTTTCCGATCTCAACGACAAGGCATTCACCGAGGCGGCGGGCAAGCAGGCGGCTCTGGTGCAACGGTTGACCGAGATCGGCGTCGGACCGAAGTCGGACATGCGCGCGGTCGTCTTCGCCGAACGCATCGCCACTTTGAAGTGGCTCACCGAACTGCTGCCACCCGCGCTGGGGCTGCAGCAGGAGAACGTCGTGATGCTGCACGGCGGGCTTTCGGATGTGGAGCAGCAGGAGATCGTGGACAGCTTCAAGTTGGCGACCTCCCCGATCCGCGTGCTGGTCACCGGCGACGTCGCTTCTGAGGGCGTGAACCTGCATGCGCAGTGCCACAACCTGATTCACTTCGATATCCCTTGGTCACTGATCCGAATCGAGCAGCGCAACGGCCGCATCGACCGCTATGGCCAGCGCCGCCCACCGGTCATCTCCTCGCTGATCCTCGAGCCCTCCGACTCGGAGTTCTCCGGCGATCTGCGGGTGCTTTCCCGCTTATTGGAGAAGGAGAATCAGGCGCATTCCGCGCTCGGCGACGCGGCCTCCCTGATGGGCAGGCACAGCGTCAGTGAGGAGGAGTCGGCCATCCGCGACGTGCTGGCCCGCAAGACCAGCCTGGAGGAGCAGGTCCGCACCGTCGAGGAGGTGATCGGCGGCGAGGACATCGACGCCTTCTTCGCCCAGCTCGACATGCTCGACGACGACACCCCCGAGCTGCCCGAACTCCCCCGCCAGAGCCTCTACCCCGACGACGTCACCTTCCTCGACGAGGCGCTGCGCGCTGCCTTCGACGACGTCCCCCACGCCGAACCGGCCGCGGGCGGGGTCGGCTGGACCGTGCACGCCAATCACGGCATCGCCGAACTGATTCCGCCGCGCGATTTGCGCCAGCGCCTGAACCAACTGCCGCAGAATTACCTCGAGCACGGCCGGGTGCTCGAACGCCTGAAACTCGCGACCACGCCGCAGGTCGGCGACGCTCAGTTGCGTGCCGCCAAGCAGGGCAAAGGCGTCGACAACAGCACCTGGCCAGAGGCGCATTTCCTGGGCCCGCTGCACCCGGTGCTCGATTGGGCCAGTGACCGCGCGCTGAGCGCGCTGGGCCGCAATCAAGTCTTCGCGATCCGCGGCGCGCTGCCCGCGCCGACCGTGCTGTTGATGGGCACTCTGATGAACCGGCGTGGCCAGCTCGTCTCCCGCGTGTTCGCCACGGTCGTCTTCCCGAATCCGGGCAACCCGTCGTTTTCGCTCGTGGAGACCCACCAGGATCTCGGGTTCCTGCTCACCGACACCGGTTTGCGCCCCGGCACCCCCAATCCGGGCCCTCTCGACGACACCGGCGCCCTGCGTCCGCTCATCCCGCGCGCCGTCGGGCAGGCGGCGCAGGCGATGCGGCTCGTGCTGGATCAACAGGAGAGTTCGGCCACCGAGCGGCTCGCCGCCTGGCGTGCCCGCGCCGACCGCTGGTATGCCGCCGCCGATCAGCTCGAGCTATTCGGTAACCAGAAGTCGAAGGTGGACAAGCTTTCCCGCCGTATCGCCGAGGAGCAGCGGCTGGCCGAATCCCTCGCCCCCACCCAGCAGCTGGTACGCCCGCTGCTGGTGATCGTCCCGGAAAAGGATCGATGACCATGCCTTCTTTCGACTCCATCGTCGTCGGCGAGGACTGGATCAGCGAGCACTACTTCACCACTGATTCGGTGAAGGAGTCCTTCCACGGCCGGGTGATGGACCTGCGCAAGACGTGGGACGCCGAAGCGAAGGAGGGCCGCGCCACCGTCCGCAGCCGCTTCCTCGCCGCGGCCCGCGACCTGCAGACCGTGCTGGCCGCTCTCGCCGAGAACCCGGAGGCCGCCCCTAAGGCGCACGCCCAGGTCCGCGCCGTCTTCGGCTTCACCGGTGAACTGTGTGCATTCACCGCCGAACGCGCCGGCTCAGACCTGGTGATCCCTGACGCCCAGGTGCCCAGCACGGCGAACGTTCTTTTCCTGCAAGCGAATCCGGTAGGAGCACTGGAGGACCTGCTGGCCCCGGAGACCGGTCTGCTCATCGCCCCCGCCACCGCGGACGGCAAGCCGATCGAGTCGGTGTCCAAGGCCGTCTCGGCGGCGTTCCGTTCCGACACCCCGCCCGCGTTCGTGGTGGTGCAGGCAGGCCAGTGGCATCTGCTCGCCGAGGCGGAACGCTGGGCCGAGGGCCGCTATCTGGCTGTCGATCTGCTCGTCGTCACCGAGCGCAAACACGAGGCGCGCGGCGGCGAGATCGACCGCACCTGCGCCATTTTCGGGCATCAAGCGCTGCTGCCCGACGCCGACGGCAACATCTGGTGGACCGGCGTGCTGGAGGACTCGGTCAAACACACCGTCGGCGTCTCCAAGGATCTGCGTGAAGGTATCCGCCTGTCCATCGAGATCATCGCCAACGAAGTGGTGCGCCGCCGCCTGACCATGGACGGCGTCGACGGCAACGACCTCGCCAAACAGTCGCTGCGCTTCCTGTATCGAATCCTGTTCCTGCTGTATGCCGAGGCGTCGCCGGAGATGCAGGTGCTGCCCACCGGCGCCGCCGAATACGAGGAGGGTTACGGTCTCGATCGCCTGCGCGAACTCACCCTCACCGAACTCGTCTCCCACCGCGCCCGCACCGGCACCCACCTGTACGAGTCGTTGAAGAAACTGTTCGACCTCATCGACCAGGGCCATACCCCCGCCGTCCGCGAGGCCATCGCCGACGACCCCGCCCCCGGCCTCGAGTTCAACCCTCTGCGCGCCGACCTGTTCTCCCCAGAGGCCACTGCCCTCATCGATGAGGTCAAGCTCGGCAACGAGGCCACCCGGCAGGTGCTCGAGCACCTGCTGCTCAGCAAGGAGAGCAAGTCCCGCAAGGGCGCCGACCGCGGCTTCATCAGCTACGCCGAACTCGGCATCAACCAGCTCGGCGCGGTGTACGAGGGCCTGATGTCCTATACCGGCTTCTTCGCCGGGGAGGACCTGTACGAGGTCGCCAAGAACGGCGACCCGGAGAAGGGTTCCTGGGTGGTGCCCGTCGACCGCGCCGACCATCTCGCCGAAACCGATTTCGTACGCAAGGAGGACCCCGACACACACGAGATGCGCCCTGTCGTCCATCGCAAGGGCACCTTCGTCTTCCGCCTCGCCGGCCGCGAACGCCAGCAGTCCGCCTCCTACTACACCCCCGAGGTGCTGACCAAGTTCGTCGTCTCCCAGGCGTTGGAGGAACTACTCGACCAGAACGGCCACCGCACCACCCCCGAGGAAATCCTCGGACTCACCATCTGCGAGCCCGCTCTCGGCTCTGGTGCGTTCGCCATCGAAGCTGTGCGTCAGCTCGCCGCCGAGTATTTGAAGCGTAAGCAGGAAGACCTCGGCGAACTGATCGAAGCCGATCAGTATCCGGTCGAGTTGCAGAAAGTGAAGGCGCATATCGCCCTGCACCAGGTATATGGGGTGGACTTGAACGCTACCGCCGTCGAACTCGCGGAAATCTCGCTGTGGCTCGACACGATGGTCGCCGGGTTGCAGGCTCCGTGGTTCGGGTTGCACCTGCGGCGGGGCAACTCGCTCATCGGGGCACGGCGGGCGGTGTATGAGCCGGGGCAGCTGGCGAAGAAGGCATGGCTCAAGACGGTGCCGAAGGATGTGCCGCTCGGGGAGGAGATCGGGGCCGGGATTCACCACTTCCTGCTGCCCGCCGAAGGGTGGGGTGCAGTGGTCGACACTGCCGAGGCGAAGACGTATGCGCCGGAGAAACGGGAAGAACTCCGGTTGTGGCGCAACGAGATTCGCAGGCCGCCGTCGAAGGAGATGGTGAAGCGGCTCGCCGGGCTGGCGCAGCGGGTGGAGACGTTGTGGGAGTTGACCTTGCGGCGGCTCACCATTGCGGAGTCGGCTATTCAGCGGGATCTGCATCTGTGGGGTAGGGAGCCGGTCGAGCCTGGGCCTGCCGTTAGTCGGGAGCAGATCGAGGCGGTGCTGAATGATGAGAACGGGGCCTATCGGCGGCTGCGGCGGGCGATGGATGCTTGGTGCGCGTTGTGGTCTTGGCCGGTGACGGGAGATGTTGCTGCGCCGGATTGGGATCAGTGGGTTGATGGGCTGGAAGCAGTGCTGGGAATTCCGCCCAAAGCGGGGAAGTATGAGAAGGACGGACAGATCAGTATTGCCGGGGAACTCAGCTGGTATGACCTGGATATCGCGGAAGATACCGATCGGAAGTTCTCCCGGGCGTTACCGATCGACAAGGCGCTGACCGAGTTTCGGTGGCTGGAGGTGGCCGCCGATATCGCGGAGGATCAGGGATTCCATCACTGGGAACTCGACTTCGCACCGGTACTCGCGCGGGATGGCTTCGACCTTCAGGTCGGTAATCCGCCGTGGGTGCGTCCGGATTGGGATGAGGCGGCTGTGCTGGCTGACTTCGATCCGTGGTGGCGGTTGGCGAACAAGCCGCCGGAAGCCGTCAAGCGAATCAAGCTGTCTGACACTCTAGTTTCACGTCCTGCGCATTTGGCGTTCCTGAACGAACGTACAAAGCAGGCCGGACAGAGCGCACATTTCGGATCAAGTGTGGATCGACCAGCGCTCACCGGACTCCGTCCAGACATGTACCGATGCTTCATGGAACGCACTTGGCGGATCGCTGCCCCCGCCGCGACCATAGGATTGATACATCCTGACAGCCATTTTACTGAACAACGAGCACATCGGCTTCGCCGGGAGACCTATCTGCGACTGCGTCGACACTGGGAGTTCCGCAATGCGCTCAACCTTTTCACTGAGATAGATAGACATATCCACTACTCTGTAAATGTCTACAGCTCCCGACGAACACAACCAAAATTCATTCAGGCCTCATCACTCTTCCGCCCCGACACAGCGATCCGCTCACTCGTCCACGATGGTTCAGGACCAACGCCAGGACTAAAAGACTTCGACGGGAAATGGAATAGTGCGCCGCATCATTCACGAATAATTTCTGTTAGCGACGAGGTGCTCAGCAGGTGGGCGGCGCTGGTCGATGAAGCTGGCACGCCTGCCGCCGAAGCCCGTATGTTGTACCCAGTGAACCGTGCCAGCGCCGAAGTACTGGATAAGATCGCCGACGCGCCCAGGCTATCCGATACCGACTTCCAATGGACTGCAGGTTGGAACGAGACGACAGACCGCAAACTCGGCTACTTCGAATCCCGCTCCGCCGTCCCCGACCGCTGGGACGATGTAATCCTGCAAGGCCCGCACCTCACCGTCGCCACCCCGATCTACCAACAGGGCAACCCGACGATGCGCAGCAATGTGGACTACTCGCCGGTCGACCTGGAAACCGTTCCCGAGGATTTCATTCCCCGGACGAACTACCAGGTAGCGCGGCCGTCGGCCGACTACCTGGCAGCGTACCCACACTGGTACGGCAAGCCCAGCTCAAACTACTACCGACTGGCCTGGCGAGCAATGGCCGACTCAGCTACGGTTCGGACCTTGCATTCCGCGATCATCCCGCCCGGTCCGGCGCATGTTCTAGGGTTGTTCTCGTTGTCGAGCCCGGACCCAGTCGACCTGGCGCTGGCCGCAGCATTCACCTCATCGCTGGTCTCCGACTTCGTAGTTAAAGTAACCGGAGTGTCCAATATTAAGATTGGCGTTCTGGGCAAAACTCCACACGTCAAGAACCACGTGCTCGAATCGAAGCTTATCCTGAGAATTCTTCGGCTGAACTGCCTGGTCCGCCCGTACGAAACACTATGGCGGGAACTGTATTCCGAATCGTGGGAATTGGACTCCTGGGTCCTAGATGGCGGGCGTCAGCAACGCCTTTCCAGCGCAATGTCTCCGGCCGGTGCTGCCTGGACCACGTCGACCCCATTCCGCACCGCCGCCGACCGCCGCCAAGCCCTGATCGAGGTTGACGCCATCGTCGCGGTCATGCTCGGAATCAACGCCGACGAACTCCTCACCATCTACCGCACTCAGTTCCCCGTCCTCCAACGCTACGAACGCGAAGCCCGCTACGACGCCAACGGGCGCCAACTCCCGACAAGAATCGCCTCCGAACTCCGCAAGGACCCCACGCTGGGCCGCAGCGACATCACCGCGGACGGCATCACCTACGCCGCCCCCTTCACCAGCGTCGACCGCGAACGCGACATGGAACTCGCCCATTCACACTTCTTAAACCTCGCGCGCTTCAGGATCTCCGAAGACTCCGGCGGATCTCACTTTGAGCGGACAACCGAGGAGGCACAGCGATGATCATCGCGACCGGATACACCGGATTGTCGAGCGTTGAGGACCTGCTGGGCGGGCTCCCTGACCGCACGCTGACCGATCACGACCGAGGGACCACGGTCTTCCTGCGCAAGATGTCCGGACGGAAATGGCGATACGTCGTGAAACTGACTGAGCGGAGTCCATCAGGAGACCTGCGGATTGGTGAAGTCATCCAGTCGGGCGAGCGCACCACATCACGGCGTGCGGACTCGCTTGCACTGGAAATCGCGGAGAAAGCCGAGCCGCAAGCCCGGGAGATCCTGGACAAGCGTGAGCGCGAACGAGTACAGCGCGCCGAAGAGAGCAGGAGTCGCGAGAACGAGATGTTCGAGCGCGATATGCGGATGGCTCCATCGGTGAATGCGGAAAACATGCGTCGTCTGCAAGCTGGCGGCCCAGATCGGGTGGTCGGCGAGTGGCGGTCCGGTGACGTGATAGATGTCAGCCCAATCCATCCGGGACGCGGCAAGCCGGTCAGCGCCATGCAGCTGGCCGGATATACGGTAACCGCGTCGCGACAAGCCCTCCCTGACGTATTCGCGATATGCCGAAACCACAGAACCGCATACGGCACATTCAGTCAGGGCGATGCGCGAGAACTCGTCTCACACAGAGCCCGATGGTGCCCTGGCTGCCTTGATGAGGGTGCCGAATCGCCGACCACCTAAGTAAGGCGCGAGCTCGGCTCGACGATGTGTCGTCCGGCTCGTTGCGGTTCTCGTCGGCACTTCGCCCCAAAATCATCTTGCTCTACAGAAGCTCGATCTGACCGGGCTCGGGCAGCGCGTGTGGGTGTTCGTCCGTATACCAGGCGTACTCGATTCCGCTGAGCCAGCCGTTCTCGACCCACAGAATGACCTCGCCGATCGGTGATCCGTTGCAGTCGGTGACCGCTCCGCTGGCGAAGATCCCGTCCGGCGAACCGGATGCTCGCACCGCACCGGGCCGCACCGCCAGATCGACGCTGGGTGAACCGATACCCCAGATTACGACCACCTGCGAATACGGCACCTGCGCCAGGTATTCGGAGGCGCCGGGCAGCCCTGACGACAGCAGCTTGGTGACAACGCTGGTTTCGAGATCGGTCAGCGTCCGCGGCTGAACCGGTGTACTACTCATCGTGCTTCTCGGTTCTCGCGCTGCGTCTGAAATGATGCGGTGCCGATTTTGAAGACACCGTCGATTTCTCGGAGATACCTCAGCCCGATAGGTTGGCCAGATCGTCGTCCCGGCCGCCGAACATGTGCCACGAAACTGCACCGCAATCGCGGTCAGTCGGTAGGCGTAACCGCGCCTACCGACCGCGCGACGAGATCGGCCCCACAGGCGAGACTGGCGCTCGGCTCAAGACCGGTCGAACTCTCCACCCCGCGCGCCCGCCAGGAATGCATCCCACTCCGAGGGCGTGAACACCAGCACTCCACCTGCGGGGTTCTTCGAGTCACGAACCCCCACGTGCCCGCCGTCCAGATGTGCGATCTCCACGCAGTCACTACCGGCGGAACTGCGAGTGCTCTTGAACCAGCTCACCCCGGATAGATCAACGGACACAGTCGAACTCCTTCGCTGCCTGCCGCAACAGGCGTTTGCTACTCTGCACGTCCAACGCTACCCGCTGCATAACCTCGATTGCCGCTCGATACCGCCGAACAGTGCCGGGTCGCTCCAGATAGATGTCACCGGTGTAGCTCTGGACGTAGACGACCGGCGGCTCCAATGGCCGCCCGTCGTCGTGACTCGCAAAGTCCAAAATCGTGAATGGTCCGGTGGAGGTTCCCAGCGGATACCCTGCCCCGAAGGGAAGCACCTGCACGCGAACGTTCGGCGGCAGGTCCGCCAGGTGCCGCATCTGCGTCGACATGACGCGAGGATTGCCGACGACCCGCCTGATCGCTGCCTCGTCCAGCAAGAGCACCGCTGCCAGCGGCGCGATATCGCGGGTAATCAACCGTTGCCGGTTGCGCCGAACCTTGACCCGACGCTCGATCTCCTCAGCGGTGTCCATCGGGAAATACGCACGGTCGAGCGCACGCGCGTACTCGGGGATCTGAAATATTCCGGGCAGCAAGTCGGAACGGTAGCTCGTGAGATGGGAGGCCGCCGCCTCCATCTGGATGTAGGCGTTGAACGTCGGATTCACCTGATCGGGAAACTCGTCCAACCACGACGGCGTTCTCCCCTGCGCTGCCAGCGATTTCAACACCGGCAGCATGTCCACCTGCTGATACAGCCTGCACAGCCGCCGCAGGTCTTCCTCCCGCACGATCACGTTCGGCGCACCGGTCTCCAATCGGTGCAGCGTCCCCGCCCCGCGCCCGATCGCCCGCGCCGCCACTTCGATGGACAGTCCCGCCTCCTGCCTCATCCCGCGCAGGCAGCGGCCGAGGCTGCGGTGTGGAACGCCTCCGGTCCCGCGAATGTCGGCCTTGACCTGCCGATCGTCGGCGCTCGCATCCCTCTCCCCCATACTGTTTGCTCCCTTCTGTGGAATATTCGCATTCGCTGAGTGGAATTTCCTGAAAGATATTGTCGAAGGCCATAATTCGACCCTATGAACGCCATTGTGCAGGGTCGCTGGAAGGTGTCCAGGGCGTTTGCCACTTTCTGTCGCGAATTTCCCCGGGGATGTCCACGCGGCCCGCATCCGGTGCTCCACTGACCGCGTGATCGGCGCGGCGAGACTCCCCTTTCGCCGCCACTCGACCAGCGGAGGACACATGACCAACGCACTACCGCAACGCGTTCCGTTCCCACGGCCCCGCGCCCCCTACAAGGGCGTGCCGCTGCCCGTGCTCGAGCGCTACGCCGTCGCGCTGCGGCAGTGGGCCGACACACCCGAACGTCCCGGAGGCGGGGTGCAGACCCCTCCCCCGCCTCCGGTGACCCTCACCGAAGCCCTGTCATGGGCCGAGTGACCCGGCACAGGCCCGTCCGAGCGCGGAGGTCGTGACCGTGCGCCAGTACCGCGTCGAAGTGCACTGCTGCGGCCCGCGATGGCTCATCCACGTGCCGGAGGTGGACCGCTGGACATTGACCGGCGACAAGTCGGCGATCCGGTCCACTGCTCGGCGGATGATCGCGGCGATTACTGGACACAGCGACCAGTCGTTCGAGTTGCACCTCATCGCGGGCCGGGCGCTGCGCGATGCCGAGGAGTTCGCGGTGGGCTGCCGGGTGCTGACGCGGTGGCATCCGCCCGGGGGCCAGGCAGGGCGCACACTTCCGGAGTGAATTCGGTCCGAGGACGGAGGTCGCCATGATCTGAGAGAATCGCGGCGACCTCCTCCGCGCAGACGTCGACGCCTTGGTCGACGACGCACCCGCAGCCGGAAACGGTGCGCAACGACTGACCTAGCTCGACGTGCCGAAGACTGATTCGTACCAGTAACTTTCGGTCTTTCGGAACCATTTGCCGATCCGCTCCGTATCGAACACCCGCAACTGCGACATGTCGATTTGGTATCGATGGAACAGGGATACGATTTCGTATACGGATTCGTCATCGGCTGTGGCGTCGACTTTGATATAGAGTGTTCGCAGCTCACCTTCGTATGACCGCACGGCAGGAATCTTGTCGAGCCACTCGAAGAAGGCCGCTTCATCGAACGGTGACCCGTATCGTACGCCGGTTGCCTTTAGCAGGATGCCATCGTCGCTCATCGCCGTTCGCCTCCTGAGCAAACGTTGTCAGTAATCCTTACTGCCCTTGCCCTGCACGTCCCAGCGTGGTCCACCATGGGCGATACCACCCTGTCCGGTCGGCACCCACACATTTCCATACGGACTAGCTCGACGTGCCGAAAATAGATTCGTGCCAGTATTTTTGAGGGTCGCGGAACCAGGGGCCGATTTGACTGTTGTCGAGCTGGCCAAGTTGGGCCAAGTCGATGCGGTACCGGTAGAAGAGCGCTAGGAGTTCTCGCAGAGAGTCGTCGTCTACTGGGGTCTCGACGACAATCTCCAACGTGCTGAGTCGCCCACCGTACGAGCGGACCGCGGGGATCCTGTCGAGCCACGCGAAGAACGCCGCCTCATCACCACGCGAGTAGTACCAGACATCGGTCGCCTCCAGTACCACCGTCGACCCGTCGCCCATCAGCTTCCTCCTCCTGGTCTGACGTTCTTGTAGCCGCCCTTCGGGAACTCCACATCCCAATGCGGGCCGCCGTGTGCCGCACCGCCCTGCCCGGTCGGTACCCACACATTTCCATCGGCATCCTCCCAGCCGAAGCCGCGACCGTTGGGATTGGGCACCCAGCGGTCACCGCCTTTGGGTGGCACGAATCCTTCCGCTTCGCCTGGACGGCCTGGCGCCTTTGGCCCGTTGGGATCATAGGCATTGCTCGGGGGCTTGTAGTTCGAGTTGAATGTCGAGTCCCCGGCTATGGACAGGATGGTCAGGCCGGTGATGGAGGCGAGTGCACCGACCGCGAGTGCCGCGGCGCTGAACTTTATCCCGGCCAGTGCTGTGAAGAACGACCCGATGGCGCCGGCGATGGCGGTCGCGGCGGTGTCCAGGGCGGGGCCCTCCACAGTTGCCGCCCGCGGATTGCGGATTGCCACGGCGGTTACGGCGATTACGACCGACGCGACGACGAGCGTTGCAGCCACCTGAGTATTGATGTCCGCGCGAACCGCGACGACAGCGGCGTGGTGGCTGGTTGTCGATTTCGCCAGGTCGTCGGCGACCAGCTTGATCTCGTCCGCGTTCTTCGCGAGTGTTCTGAGGTGGCCGGTCAGGTTCGGGATGTCGGGTGCATCGAACTTGCCGAGTCCGTCGGCGACGACTCGCAGCCGGGGTCCGGCGGCGAAGATCGTGTTGTTGTCGGCGAAGGATTTCCACGCCTGGGCCGCGCGGTCGAGCTTGTCGGTGTTGCCGTCGGGGACTTTGTCACCCGCGAGCTTGGCGACGACCTTGTCGTACAACTCCGGAAACTCGGTCTCCAGTCCGGGACCGTTGTTCCGCGACGACGCTACACCAACGACAACACCTGCGCCGTAGGGCAATTCGGAAGGAATAGTGCGGGGACACGCAGGACCGGTCCCCTTGTTCGGATCGCGATTTGCCGCGTAGTTGGAGCATTCCCAGTTGTAGCCCGACGCGATCAGAATGTCGCCAAAATGCTGCAGCGCCCTGGCGAAGTTGGTCGCCGCGGTGGTGAAGGCACCCGCGCGCTCATCGTAGGCCTCGGACCATGCCTTCGCGGCCTGGCAACTACCGGCCATTCCGCTGGTTTCGAGTAGCGCCGTCTGCAGCGGGTTGTACGCGGATTGGAACTCCCTCGACAGCTTGTAGCACTCCGCCGCGGCTGTGTAATAGGACTGCGGCGCAACAACAGCCACGTCATCCCCCCGTCATGCGCAGGTTCACGGCCGCCGCGTCCGAGTAGGACTCGTGTGCCGTCCGTCCGGCCTGTTCCATCTGAGCCAGCCCGTCGAGCAGCTCACGTGCCGCAGCCACCCAGACCCGATGCTCCTCGGCGTAGGCCGCCGCGGCCGCGCCCGTCCACTGCCCGCTCTGCATGAGGCCTTGGACGGTGCGGTCCAGTTCATCGAGATGATCGGCGAAGAACTCCTTGAAGCCGCGGGCACGGGCGGTCACCTGGTCGATGTGATCGAGATCGAACTCGAATTCAGAAGTCATGCCATCAGTCCAACCGCAGCGAGCTGATCGGCGCCGCGTTGGAGCTGTCCTGATCCTGCAGCGTCGACACACTGACGCCGAGCTTCGAGGCCAGGTCGGTGAGCGCCTCCCATGCCTTCATCGCGCCGTCCTGCATGTCATCCCAACCCTCGCGATAAGCATCGGCGGCGCTCCCCTTCCAGGTGTCGAACAACGCCTGAACCTCACGGTCCAACGCCATCGATCCCGATTTCAGCTGTTGCGCAACGTCATAGGCATGCCTGCCGACCGCCGTCACCGCGTCGGGAACGACGTTCAGCGGTTGGTCGTTTGTCGCCATGTTCTCTCCTCCCCAGCCCCCAGACCATCGCCCTGACCCTACCCGCTCTTCGCGGCACTCATCTGGCCTGGGCCTGATCGACCTGGCGCCGCCGACGCAGCACCAAGCCAGTCCCATTGCCCCACCGGTGACGAGGGCCCGTACAAGGGACGCGGCAAATTCGACTCGCAGAAGGCTGCCTCGGAGCAGTTGCCGACGACACCAGGATGCAAATCCGACGTCACCACGGCAGTCACCCCGCGCTGACGCGAGCCGACCAAGTCGGCCAGATCTTCGACGCACCATTTCAGCTGGGAGAGAGACGATTTCGGCGAACATGTCGGCGAAACACCTGCCCTGTGCGATAGCGTCCAGTGACGTCGACTGTCGGCACCACCGGGTGATCACACCACCGTCAAGGAGCAAGATTCATGGGGGCACTCCTGCCGACCTTGCAGGCAGACCACCTGCGCGAAGGTCTCACCGACTACCTCGCCACGACCTTCGCGCTCACCGACCCCGACACTCAGGCAGCACTGATCGACTTCGTCGGCGACTTGCGTGAGGGCATGTTCAAAGGTCCCTACCTCCGCCTGCGCCTTCCGTTCGCCCCCGCGCGCGGCAATTGGGGGATGCACCTGGACTGGCTCCCGAACGGTTTCGTCCCATACGGCCACCAGGCCAAGGCATTCGAGCGCCTGTCGACCAAGTTCCAGCAGCGGCCGCAGCCGACGCTGGTCACCACCGGAACGGGGTCCGGTAAGACCGAGTCGTTCTTCTTCCCGATCCTCGACCACGTGCTGCGCGCGAAGAAGCGGGGCGTCGCGGGGATGAAGGCGCTGATCATCTACCCGATGAACGCCCTCGCCAACGACCAGGAACAGCGGCTCGCGGGGATCATCACCACCAATCCGGAACTGTCCGGCGTCACCGCCGGCCTCTACACCGGCGAGCAGTCCTCGGGCGGGCGGACGATGGTGTCGGCGGACGGGCTGATCACCGATCGGCGGCTGATGCACGATTCACCGCCCGACATTCTGCTCACCAACTACAAGATGCTCGATCATCTACTGCTGCGGCCGGATCGGGCGGCGATGTGGCGGCAGTCGGCGCAGTCACTGCAGTATGTGGTGCTCGACGAGTTCCACACCTACGACGGTGCGCAGGGCACGGATGTGGCGATGCTGCTGCGGCGGCTCGGGCTGGCGGTGAAGTCGTACTGGACCGATGCGACGGAGGTGAGCGCGCAGGACCGGGCGCGGCCGTTGGGGCGGATCACGCCGGTGGCGACGTCGGCGACGCTGGGCGGCGCGGGCGAGCCGACGACGATGCTGGATTTCGCGCACGCGGTGTTCGGGGAAGTCTTCCCCGCCGACTCACTCGTCGGGGAGACGCGGCTGGGGCTCGACGAATGGCTGGCCGATCGCGAGACGGATCTGGATCGGCTGTACCTGCCCGTCGTCCCGGCGGTCGAGGAAGCCGTCGCGTACCTCGTCGCGCTGAAGGAGACCTCGCCCAGCAACGCCCACCTGACGGCCGCGGTGCTGGCCACACTGTTCGAGCGCGCCGGAGACCATCATCCGGGGCCCGAGGAACTGGCCTCGGAGCTGCGTCGCCTCGATGAGACCGAGCAGTTGGATCTGCTGAAGAAGCACCACCTGTTCGTCCAGCTGGTGAAACGCTGCGCGGAAGCGGTGTCGCTGGCCGAGGTGGCCTCGGCGGTCCTGCCCGCGCCGTCGGCCGAGCGGGACAACGCGCGGGCGCAGGCCACCCGCCAGCGCTACCTGGACTTCGTGTTCGCAGCGCTGTCGCATCTGCGTGCCGAGATCGGTCGATCGGCGTTGAATGTCGATGTCCACCTGTGGGTTCGGGAACTGTCCCGGATCGACCGGGAGCTGGCGGCCGCGACGCGGTTCCGCTGGGCCGACGACGGCGCGCCCGAAGGCGTCGAGGTCGAATATCAACCCGCCCTCTACTGCCGCCACTGCGGCCGTTCGGGCTGGGGTGTGCGGATGGCGCCCACCGGCGAAGTCCTCGACCCGGACCAGGACTCCGTGCGCTCCCTGCATCTCAGCGGCGACGCGCGGATCCGCGCGCTGATCTCCGCGCCGCTGGAAGCCGAGCTCGACACCGCCGTGGACGGCCTGCGCTGGCTGCTGCTCGACAAGCGCGAACTCAGCGACCAGACTCCGGACCCGGAGAGTCGCGAAATGCTGGAAGGGCACGCGCTCCCGGTGCTCGTGCTCAACGGGCCTGCGGCCGAGGAAGATTCGCGCAAGGATGTGTGCCCGGCCTGCAACACCGCCGACGGCATCCGCTTCCTCGGCAGCGCGGTCGCGACGCAGCTGTCGGTGGCGCTGTCGAACATGTTCGGCGACGCCGACCTCGACGCCGACGAGAAGAAGGCGCTCATGTTCACCGACAGTGTGCAGGACGCCGCCCATCGGGCGGGGTTCGTTCAGGCACGCTCGCACACGCTCAGCCTGCGTTCCACACTGCGCAACGCCCTCGGCGCCAAAGTAACTGGCTCGAAGGCGACCGCGATGCTGACGCTGCCCGAACTGTGCGAGGCGGTGATCGAGCGTGCGGGCGACGACCCCACCCGCCGCTACCATCTGCTCGCACCCGACATCGTCGAACGCGACGAGTTCGTCGCGTTCTGGCAGCGGGACAAACGTGCCGACGAACGGCGTAAGGCGCTGCGTAAGGTCAAGCGCCGGGTGCAGTTCGACATCGATCTCGAATTCGGCCTGCAATCGCGGCTCGGCCGCACCCTGGAACTCACCGGCAGCGTCGTCGTCGAGGTCGACCTCGGCTCCCCCGCGCGCGTCGCGAGCTTCGGCAGGTACGCGCTCGACGGCGCGGAACACCAGATGGCCGTGTCCGAACCGGACACCGCGGCGCTCACGCGTTGGGCGCGCGGCACGGTGGAGCGCATGCGCACTCAGGGTGCGATCCGGCACGTGTGGCTGGACAAGTTCGTGCAGCGCGACGCCAACCGGCGCTGGGTGTGGGGCGGCCGACCGCGCGGCGAAGGCATGCCGGCGTTCCCGAAAGGCCGTCCAGCACCGGCATTTCCGGCGATCGGGGCGCGGACCATTCCGGAAGGATTCGACCCGATCACCGCGCCCTCGTCGTGGTATGCGCGGTGGGCCTCGCGGTGTCTGGGCGTTTCCGCGTTCGAGGGCGGGTTCCTGGCGCGGTCGTTGTTCGCGGTGCTGGCCGAGCAGCGTGTCCTCACCACCATCATCACCGAAAAGGCACTGACCGCTTACCTGTTGAGTGAGGACGGCATCCTCGTTGGCGCACCGGACCTGGCCGATCTGCAGGCGGGCAGACATCTGCTGGTGTGCGGAGTGTGCCGGACACAGAATCCCGGCAGCGCCGCCGTCGTGGACCAGCTCGACGGCGCGCCGTGCCTGCTCGCCCGCTGCCCCGGCACCCTGCGGCGGGCACACAAGAGCGACAACTTCTACCGCAGACTCTACGACCGCTCCGAGATGAAAAGGGTGGTGGCACGCGAACACACCTCGCTGCTGCCGACCAAGACCCGGCTCGAGTACGAGACGAAGTTCAAGCAGTCCGGCGCCGACCCCACCGCGGCCAACGTGCTCGTCGCCACGCCCACCCTCGAGATGGGCATCGACATCGGCGACCTGTCGACAGTCATGCTCGGCTCGATGCCCCGCACGGTCGCCTCCTATCTGCAGCGCGTCGGCCGGGCGGGACGCCGCACCGGGAACTCGCTGGTGCTGGCGTTCGTGCGCGGCCGCGGCGAGCACCTGCCCAAGCTCTACGATCCGCTCTCGGTCATCGCCGGGGAAGTGCGCCCGCCGGCGACCTTCCTCAACGCCGAGGAGATCCTGCAACGCCAGTACGTCGCCCATGTCATCGACCGGCTCGCGCGACTGCCCGGCGCACAGGACCCGCTCGACGCCCGCGCGGTGCTGGGCAGCTTCGACGAGAACACGTGGATGGCACGGCTGATCCGCACCGCCGAAACCGAGGCCGCGACCCTGCTCGACGATTTCCTCGTCCAGTTCGGCGACCTGCACGACGGGACCACCCGCGACGGCTTGCGCGCCTGGGCCTCCCCGGGCGCGGACGGCGAACCCGGTCCGCTCACCCGGCACCTGCGGGAGGCGGTGCACCGCTGGAACCGGGACGTCGACGAACTCGCCGAGCGCCGCACCGCCGTCGACGCCGCGCTGCCCGAATTCGAACAGCGCGCCAACTCGCCCGCCGCCACCGACGACGACCGCCGCACCCTGCGCTCGGCACGCGGCACGCTGCGGTTGCTCGGCAAGCACATCAGCGACCTCACCAACGAGCACTGGGTGGGCGTGCTGGAACGCTACGGCGTGCTGCCCAACTACACACTGCTCGACGACTCGGTGACGCTCGACGTCGGCATCACCTGGATCGATCCGGAAAGCAACGAATACCACGGCGACACCGAGAGCTACCGGCGCGGCGCCCGTGTCGCGCTGACCGAACTGGCCCCCGGCTCCACCTTCTACGCCCAGGGCTTGGCCGTGCGGATCGACGCAGTCGACCTCGGCGGCGGCGCCTCCGCCATCCACGCCTGGCGGCTATGCCCGCGCTGCGGGTGGGCCGACATCAGCGCGAGCGGTGAGCAGCCCCGGCACCGGAGCAACTGCCCGCGCTGCGGCGACGGCGCCATCGCCGACGTCAGCCAGCAGCTGCAGGTAGTCGAGATGTCGAAGGTGTCGGCGGAGGTGCGCCGCGACGAAGCCGCCATCACCGACTCCCGCGACGAACGCCACCGTGAGGTGTATTCGGTGGTCACCGCCGCCGACATCGACGCAGGCAATGTGGCTCGCCGCTGGTTTGTCACCGATCACGCGTTCGGCGCGGAATACCTGCGCCGCATCGACATTCGCTGGCTCAACGTGGGCAGGCGCGCCTCCCAGGGCGTCCGGCGCACCATCGCGGGCACCGACGTCACCACCGGCCTGTTCCGGGTGTGCTCGGGCTGCGGACAGCTCGATCGGGTGGCCGGCCGCAACGAGGCCTACGAACACCGCAGCTGGTGCAGATACCGCAAAGCTACCGACGAACGCCACGTCCGCGACATCGCGCTGGCGCGTACGCTGCGCACCCAGGCGGTGCTGCTGCACGTCCCGCCGGAACTGCGCTACGACACATTCGCGTATCCGAGCCTCAGCGCGGCCATCCTGCTCGGCCTACGGCAGGTGATCGGTGGCGCGCCCGAACACCTGGACGTCGTCGCCGTCCCCGACGCCCTGTACGCGCCGGACCAGCGGGCGCTGCTCATCCACGACACAGTGCCCGGCGGCACCGGCTACCTCGCCGAATTCGCCGACCCGATCAAGGTGTGGTCGGTCCTGTCCGCGGCCCGCGAGGTGCTGCACCAGTGCTCGTGCGCCGCCGAATCGCGGCTGGCCTGTCACAACTGCCTGCTGCCGTTCACCGCGCCGAACGAGCTGGACAAGGTCTCCCGGAAGACCGCGGCGAAGATCCTCGACACGATCCTCGACGTCCAGGACACCGAGCCGTCGTGGGATCAGTGGTCGCAGTCCATCATCGACGAAACGCCGGACAACCGGGTCGGCAGCCCGGAGTCGCCGCTCGAGCGCCGCTTCTACCAGGCCTTCCTCGACCGGCTGCGCACCCTCGGCGCCACCATCAAGGAAACCCCCGGCACCTACGCCAACAAGGCCACGATCACTGTGCCCGGCCCGACCACCCGGACCTGGACGCTCACCCCGCAGATGCAGATGGGCAACAGCGTGCCGGACTACGAACTCAAGACCGGGGACCCCGAGATCCCGGTCATCGCCATCTACGCCGACGGACGCGAATATCACGCCGTGCCGGACAACAACCGGGCGGCCGACGACGCGCGAAAACGCGCCATCCTCCGTTCAGGCGGGGTCATGGTGTGGTCGTTCTGCCACGAGGACCTGGAGCGATTCGAGGCCAAGAAATTTGTTACCCCGCTTTGGTTTTCGGCGAAGTTGGGCCAGCTCATGCTGAAGCAGGGCAACCTGCGCCGATCGGTGACCGACCTGCTGCTCGCCGATCCGATCACCCAGTTGTTCGGATTCCTGACCGATCCCGACATCGAGGAGTGGGCGAAGGTCGGGCATTGGCTGCCGCTGATGTTCATGCGCGAGCACCGCGCCAGGGGCGACAGCTCCGGCCTCGCCGAATGGGCACTGGCCCTGCTCGACGGCCGCGACGCCGCCATTCCGTCAGGCAACCACGCGTGTGCCTCGTACACCTACGGACCGCTCACCGTCGCCGCGGCGATGCGGCCGGACATCGAAACCGTCTCCGCCGTACTCGTTCTCGACGACCGCGACGACGCCCTCGGCACCGGCGACGGCTGGCGGGAATGGCTGCGCCTATCGAATTGGTTCGGCCTGTGCGATACCCATTTGGTGACCACGCGCAGCCTGGTGGCAGGCGACACCACGGCACCCGAACCGCGCACCGACAACACCACGGACGACCTGGGGCCGGAATGGGAGACGCTCTACGACACAAGCATCTCCGACGCCGAACGAGCCCTTGTCCTGGACCTGGCCGGAGCGGGAACCCCGCTGCCAGCGCAAGGCTTCGAAACCGACGACGGCGAAGTCGTCGATATCGCCTGGCCCGGCGCCCGCGTCGGCGTGCTGTTCGACGGCGGCGAGGCTGCCACCAATACGCTGACCGATCAGGGTTGGACGGTCTGCCCACCGGAGACGGCGCGGATCGTCGCGGCCCTGACTGCGAACGGAGTGATGTGATGGCCAACATCGTGATGACGAACCAGACCAAGGCGCTCGCCAAGCTCGACGGGTCGCTGGTGCAGCGCGTCTTCAGCTTCCTGGACAAACTGCAGAACGACGACACCGCACCGGGCCTGCACATCGAACCGATCAAAGGCGCCGTGGACCGTCGCGTCCGCACGGGCCGCGTAGATATGAACCATCGCGCCGTCCTGTTCCGGGTCGACCCGAAAGAAGGCGGCACCACCTACGTCTACATGGGGACCTGGAAGCACGACGTCGCGAACTCCCTCGCCGAGCGCGCGATCCTGCGGGTCAACCCCGTCAACGGCATCCTCGAGGGCGTCGTCACGGAATCGGTCGAGGGCGCGACCCCGCCGATCACAGCGCATCCGGTCGATGCGCCCAAGGAGCCGATGCGAGGTTTCCTGGCGCAGGCGGGATTCACGCTGTCGGACCTCACCGACCGGCTCGGTATGGACGCCTCGCTGGCCGGGCGCGCGCTGGCCGCCGGCGACGACTTCGAACTCAACGACATCGCCGCGGTCGCGTCCGGATGGCAAGCGGACGCACTGCTCGAACTCGGTTGCGGCACCGGCATCGACGACATCCGGGACAAATACCGATTCACCGAGACCCCCGTCGACACGACCGTGGACGAGGACGACCGCATCATCCAAGCGCTCGACCGTCCCGCGTCGAAGATGCAATTCACCTACATCGACGGCAGCGACGAGTTGCGGCGCGTCATCGAAGGCGGCGACTTCGCGGCATGGCGGGTCTTCCTGCACCCGGAACAGCGCCGATACGCGGAAAAAGACTACAGCGGACCGTTCCGGCTCTCCGGCGGCGCGGGCACCGGCAAGACCGTTGTGGCGATCCACCGCGCCCGCAACCTGCTGCGCCGCAACCCGGACGCGCGAATCGTCCTCACCACCTTCAACAAGATCCTCGCGAAGAACCTCGAAGCCGACCTCGAGGCCCTCGAGCCCGGCATCAGAATCGCGAAAAGACTCGGCGAGCCCGGCATCTACGTCGAAGGAATCGACAAGCTTGCCAACGATGTCGTGCGCCAAGCCGACGACATCGGGCCCGCGACCGAGGCCGTTCTCGGTGCGCGCACCGAGGTGCCGGTCGCCCGCACCAAGAAGGACCAGGTGTGGCGGGAAATCGTCGATACGATCGCCACCGGTCTCGAGCCCCGGCTCGCGACGACCTGGTTCCTCGACACCGAATACACCTCGGTCGTCCTCGCCAACAAGGTGACCACGCTCGAACAGTACGCGCGAGTCTCGCGGGCCGGTCGGGGCGTTCGGCTGTCCCGGCCGCAACGCATCGCGGTGTGGAAGTCGGTCGAAGCCTACCGGCGCCGCAGCCGCATGGACGAAACCCTCAGCTTTCCAGAAGTTCTGGCTGTCGCCGCCGAGCACCTGCGGCAGCGAGCCAACGCCACCGCGGACCGCCTGGCCGACCACGTCATCATCGACGAGGCACAAGACCTGCACGCGACGCACTGGCTGATGCTGCGAGCCCTGGTCGCCGAAGCCCCCAACGACCTTTTCATCGCCGAGGACTCCCACCAGCGCATCTACGGACAACCCGTTGTGCTCGGACGACTCGGCATCAAGATCGTCGGACGTTCACGGCGGCTGACACTCAACTATCGGACCACCGCACAGAACCTCGCGTTCGCCGTCGGCGTGCTCAGCGGCGCCGAGTATCACGACCTGGAGGAAGGCCAGGAATCCGCACTGGAATACCGGTCGGCGCGCTCCGGCCCCAAACCGATTCTGCGACAGTGCGCTTCCGCCGCTGAGGAGCTGCAGGCAGTCGCCGATCAAATCAACGAATGGTTGTCCGACCCGTCGGTCGAACCCTCCACTATCGCTGTACTCACCCGCGGTGTCGGCGACCGCAGCCAGTTGGTCCGCGCCCTTGCCGAGCGCGGCATCAGCGCCCGCGCATTGGACGAGAATCAGGCGATACCCGGCCACGTCCAGATCTTGACGATGCACCGTTCCAAGGGAATGGAGTTCTCCCGGGTAATCCTCACCGGCATCGATGAAGCCCACGTCCCTGCGAAAGCCGGTCTGCACGGTGTGCCGGAGGAAGAACTGAACGAGGCGCGACTGCGGGAACGGTCGCTGCTCTACGTCGCGGCCAGCCGCGCGCGGGATCAAGTGGTCGTTACCTGGAGCGGGCGCAGGTCGGAGCTTCTTGTGGGGACGGCCGACACCGCTGGCTGATCGAGCTGGCACGCGGACTCCTCGCGCCGGAACGGCTCATCCCGGTCCGGCTCGGGTCACCTTCGGCGCCGGGGTGGTCATGGATGTCGCACATTTCGTCCGGACGGACGCGGCAGTCAGGCACTCACGCCAGACTCGAGATCCGTCGTCGACGAAGCACGTGTGCGTAGTGGTCGACTCCCCCTCCGGGCACAGACAGTACGCACACGGGTGGTTGTGGAGCAGTTTCTTGGCCGCCGACGCGGAGGAAGCCACCCGGTGGCGCCTCACGGTGCGGCCCATTCTGCCTGCGGCCTGGGAATTAGGGCCGGTGACGGGGACCGTCGCGGCGAGTACGGCCGGGAACAGCCGGTGTCCTGATGGGTCCCGCTAGAGCTGGGAGCGGCATCGATGCTGGTTGTGAGTCGGATGTAGGCGGCGGTGGTTTCGGGCGTACCACGACGGGCCGCGCGTGGCGGCCGAACGGTGGCGGGCCCTCAAACCCCGCATGGGCGGGGGCGCCGCGGCCGGGGCATCGCTGATGCAGGTGACCAATCCCGATCCGGCACTGCGGGATCGGCGCGTGGAGACCGAACGGGTGACCCGCACGTTCTGAAGGCCACGCCTCCCACCACGGCAGGTCTCGAGATGCCGCTCCGTCGGGTTCCGCGAGACCTGTGATATTCGTTACGCCCAAAGGGACGCGACGGTTCGATGATGGAGGGGCTCGATGAAACCGCATTATGTGTATCGGTGGGTCAACAATCACGGGTTGATTCGCCTGTTCAATACGGTACTGCTCCGTCGTGGTGATCTGTTCGCTCGGTTGATCGGCAGCGTGGAGGGTATCGAGAATCCGTACGCTCTGATCGAGGAGATGCGCGGGGAGGGTGGGTTGCACCGCGCCCTTCCGGTGTGGATCACTTTCGATCACGATGTGGTCCGGGAGATATTGCGCGACAACCGTTTCCGCGTAGGTATACCGACCGTGCTGCGTATACCGCGGCCAGTGCTGCGCGCGCTGGAGCGTCGGCCCCTCCCACCGAATCCGGTGGATCCGCCGTCGATGCTGGTGCTCGACCAGTCCGAGCACACCCGGATGCGCAAACCGGTCACCGCGGCATTCACCCCACGTGCCGTCGCCCGGCTGCGCGACAGGATCGAGACGGTCACCGAGGAACTTCTCGCGGAGCTCCCCGACGACGGCCCCACCGATCTGGTGGCGCGGTACGCGGCGCAGGTGCCCATCGCCATCATCTCCGAGATGCTCGGCTTCCCGGACTCCGACCGCGGGATGTTCCTGCGCTGGGGCGACGACATCAGTCCGTTGCTCGACCTCGGTATCTCCTGGCGGACGCACCAGCGGGCGATGGAATCTTCGGAGCGGTTGCACCGGTACCTCGTCGAGCATGTCGAGCGCCTCCGCGCCGAACCCGGCGACGATATCCTCAGCAGCCTGGTCACTGCGGGCGATCTTTCCACCTACGAACTGTGCGCGTCGGCGACCCTGCTGATGGCCGCCGGCTTCGAGACCACGGTCAACCTGATCGGCAAGGGCATCATCTGGCTGCTGCGCCACCCCGATCAGGTGGACCGGTTACGTGCCGAGCCGGAACTCTGGCCCAACGCTGTGGAGGAGATCCTCCGGATCGATCCGCCGGTGCAGACCACCGCTCGCACCACCCGGACAGCGCTGGAGATCGGCGGTATCCGGTTACGCGAGGGGTCGACCGTGGTGCTGTCGCTGGCCGGCGCGAACCGCGACCCCGCCGTGTTCACCGACCCGGCCCGTTTCGACATCACCCGAGACAACGCCAAGAATCATCTGTCCTTCAGCAGCGGTACCCATGTATGCCTGGGCGCCGCGCTGGCCCGTATGGAAGCGGCGCATGCCCTGCGCGCACTGTTCGAGGCGTTTCCGGATCTGCGATTGACCGATCCGCCCACCCGGCGGCCGCTGTTCACCCTGCACGGTTACGAGTACCTCCCCGCACACACCGGTCCGCGCGTCCGCAGCCACCAGCCCATCGGCTGATCGGCACCTGCGGCGCGTCTTCGCCGGCGGGAACAGGAGGTTCGCCCCGCCGACGCGGAGCGGCAGTCCCCAGGACTCCAGCAGAATCGACCTGGGCAATACATGTCTATTGCCTTCACCGAACGCCTTGCCGAGGTGGGTATCCACCCCTCGGTCGGGGCGGTCAGATCCTCCTATGAGGTGAGGCGGCGGCGGGGATCGCACCCGCCGCCGCTCTGAGAACCGTGCTTAACAGTCTCCCGTTACACGGCTCCCGCTGTTGAACCAGTCGGCAACGCGCCATGCTTATGCTGGGTGAACATGCCCGGATCGATCGAGGCGAACTTGGCGAGTTGCCGCCGAGCCTTCCCTTGGCGCGGCGAAACCGTTTGTACTTCCGCATCGCCCATTTCGCCAGAAGCGGGTTGATCCGCTGCTCCAGGAACTGGATCATGTCGGAGTTAGAAGCACCCGTAGTAGTTGATCCAGCCCGCCACGACGGGGTTGATCATCGCGGCAAGGTAAACAGTCCTGCTTGGGTTCGGTGTGGTCGTCTCAGTACGCCGGGCAGCCGCCCCGTCACCGCTGATCGTTGGCAGCAGTCCGCTGCTGCGCGCCCGCCTCGGGCGCAGTCGTCTTCGGCTGCGGCTGCCGTAGCTCGGGCTGCCGGTCGGTGGCGACGGCGCTGCCCAGCAGCCCGAGGGCGTGGGCGGAGGGGCTGCCGGGCTCGGCGTAGTAGACGACGAGGGCTTGGCCGGGTGCGCTGTTGACGGTGAAGGTCTCGAAGTCGAGGGTGAGCTCTCCGACCATGGGGTGGACGAACCGCTTGGTGCCGGTGGTGCGGTTGCGGACGTCGTGGCGGGCCCACAGCTGCCGGAACTCCTCGCTCTTCAGCGACAGCTCTCCGACCAGGTCGGTCAGGCGTGGGTCGTCGAGGTCGGTGCCGGCGGCGGCACGCAGGCTGGCCACCGTGTCGGCGGCGACCGTGTGCCAGTCGGGGAAGGTGGTGCGCGAGCCTGGGTCGAGGAAGAGTGCCTGGATGGCGTTCTGGCCCGCGTTGTGGCAGGCGGCGAGGGCGGAGGCGAGCAGGTTGCCGGCCAGGACGTCCAGGTGGCGGCCCAGCACGATCGCCGGGGTGTGCGGCCAGCAGTCCAGCAGCCTCAGCAGGCCGGGGCCGACCTTCTCCGGCCGTCGGTTGCCGGCGCGCCGGCGGCGGGGTTCCGGCCGGGCCAGCTCATACAGGTGCGCGGTGGCCTCGTCGTCCAGCTGGAACACCCGCGCGAGGGCGTTGAGGACCTGCTGCGACGGGTTGCGGTCGCGGCCCTGTTCCAGGCGTACGTAGTAGTCGACGCTGACCCCGACGAGCAGGGCGACCTCCTCGCGGCGCAGGCCGGGCGAGCGACGGCGGATCGGCTCGGGCAGGCCGAAGTCGGACGGGCGGGTCAGCGCGCGCCGCGCCCGCAGGAACTCGCCGAGGAGATTGTCGCTAGCCATATGGTCGACGATAAGCCGCATGCCAGACGGCTGGGTGGACCTGTCACTACCAGGTACGCCAGTCCCCCGGTGCGAGGCGGCCTGGATGCCGTCTCTCCGGGCCGCGAGCGTGGAAGCATGACTGAACAGCACAACACCCTGGCCGGCCGCGTGGCGGTCGTCACCGGAGCGACCAGCGGCATCGGCGCGGCAACCGCCCGCCGTCTGGCCGCGGACGGCGCGTCCGTCGCGCTCATCGGCCGACGTGAGGAGCGGCTGAAAGAGATGGCCGCCGAGATCGGCGAGAAGGCCGCCGCGGTAGCGGCCGACGTGTCCGACCTGGACTCGATGACCCGCGCTGCCGAGACCGTGCGTGCCGCCCTGGGACCCGTCGACCTGGTGGTCGCCAACGCCGGCACGATGCGCGGCGCCCCATACGAGTCGGCGCAGCCCGCCGAGTGGGACCAGATGATCGGCACCAACCTCAACGGCCTGATCTACACCGGACGGGTCTTCGTCGACGACCTGCTCGCAGCCGCCGCCGAGGGCCGTTCGGCGGACCTGGTGCACGTCGGCTCCATCGCCTCGCACACCTTCTATCCCACCTACGCCGTCTACGCGGCCACCAAGGCGGCGGTCGCCACACTGACCCGCTCCTTGCGCGTCGAACTCGGGCCGCGCAACGTCCGCGTGAAGACCGTCGAACCTGGCATGACCGCCACGGAACTGGGTGAGGACATGCTCGACGACGGCGCCCGGGAGCAGTTCGGCGAGGTCCGCAAGACCGTGCAGGCCCTGGAACCCGGCGACATCGCCGACACCATCGCCTATGCGGTCGCAGCCCCCACCCGGCTGAACCTCGCCCACATCATCGCCCTGCCCAGCTGGCAGGGCTGACCCGCACCGCCGCCCGGGCGTCATCGCCGCGCCCGGGCCACCCGTGACCAGCAAGACCAAGGCGCCGGCGTCGGCTCGTGCGGCCGACGCCCGCCCCGAACGAGGAGTGCTCGAAGCATATGAGTGACGCCACGACCGCGCAGAGCTCCCTGAAGGCGGCTGTCGGCCGGTACGGCATCTGGAGCCTGGGGCTGCGCTCGGAGAACGCGGGCCTGCGAGGCGAGATCTCCGAGGCCGCAGCCGAGCTAGAGGAACTCGGCTTCGGCGCCGTCTGGCTCGGCAACAACACCACCACCCACCACGCCGCGCCCCTCATCGAGGCAACATCCCGGATGACCGTGGCCACCGGCATCCACAGCATCTGGCAGCAGGAGCCTGACCGGACTGCGGCACAGTACGCCGAAATGCAGGCGAAGCACCCCGGCCGCTTCCTCCTCGGCCTAGGAGTGAGCCATGCCATGGCCACGGAGCGGTACCGCCGCCCATACGCCTCGATGGTCGCCTACCTCGACGCTCTGGACGCCGCACACGTGCCCGCCGAACGCCGTGTGCTGGCCGCGCTCGGCCCGAAGATGCTCGAGCTGTCCCGCGACCGGGCCGCCGGCTCGCACCCCTACCTGGTCACCGCCGAACACACCGCACAGGCCCGTGAGATCCTGGGTCCCGGGCCGCTGCTGGCACCGGAGTTGAAGGTCGTCTTGGAGGCAGACCCTGACCGGGCCGGCACGATCGCCCGCGGCTACCTCACCGTCTATCTGAGCCTGCCGAACTACACCAACAGCCTGCTGCGGCTCGGCTTCACCGAGGCCGACTTCACGGGCGGCGGCAGCGACCGCCTGATCGACGCCCTCGTCGCATGGGGCGACGAGAACCGGATCCGCGCCCGGATCGACGCCTTCCACGCAGCGGGCGCGGACCATGTGGCCCTCCAGATCGTCGACGGCCGATCGCCCTTCGACAACGTCCCCCGCTCCGCCTGGCGCCGACTGGCCGACCTGCTGACATGACCAGTCGGGCAGGAAATGCCGTCGTCGATGATCTGCCCCGAGACCCAGGGGGTCCGGTGACCGCCTCGAGCGGCTCGCCGACTCGCAGGTTCGAGCTGACGATCGTGGCCGAACCGCAGCCGTGCAGGCACCGGGCTGGGTCGAGGGCGCGGTCGGCGGCGACGGCAACTGTGCCACGTCGAGCTTCTCCTGCGACCGCATCGAAGGATCGACGGTCAGCTTCGCGCCAGCGTCGGCGATCGGTCTGCGCACCGGCTCGGCTTCGCGCGTCTGCACCGAGCACCCGGCGACCAGCACCGCAGCCACCACCGCCGCCCCACCCGTTCCCACTCCCCAACGGCGTCGGAACGGGGCTCTTCGTTGTGTCCTGGTCCGCGATCTCATATATCCATCTGTACCAGATGCATCGGAAACGATGCACCTTCTATGATGAACAGCATGGACGGCAGACAACTGCACAGACTCGGACGGCGGCTGATCGAACTGGCTCGCCGAGCCAGCACCTACCCCGGCGACCGGATGCCCTCCTCGGGCGAGACCGCTGTCCTCGCCGAGGTCTTGGAACAGCCCGGCTGCTCGATCAGGCAACTGTGCGAACGCACCGGCTTCGTGCAAAGCCACGTCTCCGCGCTCGTGGCCGGCCTGGTCGAGCGAAACCTGCTGCGCACCGATACCGACCCCACCGACCGGCGCCGCACCCTCGTCTACCCCGACACACCCCTGACCCGCGGTGTCGAGCGACGCCAGCGACCCATCGACGACACACTCACCACCGCACTCGGTGATCCAGAGGCGGCGCGGGAAGCCACCGAGCTCCTCGACCGGCTCGCCACCCTGCTACTGACCGACCACAACCCGGCAGCGCAGTCACCGACGTCCGCGCACTGAAACCACCAGTGCATCCCGGGCCCATGACCCGGCGATCCCCCTCACCCACCAACCACCCCACAAGCACCGGCCTTCGTCACCGGCGACACCACCCATCTGGTCGACGATGTCGGTATCCCGCTGAGCTTGGCTCAGTGGTACCGCCGGTGGCTGAACAAGAGCGCAGCCCAGCTCGCAGACGCGCTGTAATGCCGCGTTGCACGCGTCCGAGTCCAAGCGGGCGCACCATCGCTGCGCTTGCGAAGCCGCTCAGTCCTGTGCGGACGATGGGTGTGTCAGAACCTTTGTGGGTGAGGGCGATTGGTTCTGATTCTACTTTTCGGTGTGGTCGGTGATGCGGTCGCCGTAGATCAGGGCGAACTGCTGCAGGGCACGTTTCCAGCCGGGAGTGTGGCCGACGACGTTGGGCCGGTTCTTGCGGCGGTCGCGGATCACCAGGTAGAGCACCTTCAACGCGGCCTGGTCGGTCGGGAAGTGCCCGCGGCGGCGCACCGCTTGCCGGAAACGGGCATTGAGCGATTCGATCATGTTGGTCGTGTAGACGACCCGCCGGATCTCCGGCGGGAACTGCAGAAACGTGGTGAAGTGCTCCCAGGAACCGCGCCAGGTCTTGACGATCATCGGGTAGCGGTCGCCCCATTCGGCGGCGAACTCGGCGAACCGAGCCTCGGCCGCGTCGACCGTCGGGGCGGTATAAACCTGACGCAGCTGCTTGCTGATCGGACCCCAGTGCTGTTTACCAGCGTATTTGAGGCTGGCCCGCACAAGGTGGACCACACACAGCTGCACATCGGCTTGCGGCCAGATCTCGGCGATGGACTCCGGCAGTCCCTTCAACCCGTCGCAGCAGACGATGCACACGTCCTCGACACCGCGGTTGCGCAACTCGGCCAGTACCGCCATCCAATGCTTGGCGCCCTCACCGCCGTCGCCGACCCACAACCCGAGCACGTCGCGGGCACCGTCGAGGCCGATGCCGACGGCGACGTAGACCGGGCGCGAGGCGACCTGACCGTCGCGGATCTTGACCCAGATACAGTCGATCATCACGACCGCGTACACGCGATCGAGTGGTCGGGACTGCCATTCGGCCAACTCGCCGGCCACGGCGTCGGTGATCTTCGAGATCGTCTCCCGCGAGATATCGGCGCCGTAGATTTCGGCCAGATGCGCGCGGATCTCACCGGTCGTGAGCCCTTTCGCATACAGGCTGACCACCGCCTCATCGAACCCGGCCACCCGCCGGGCATGTTTGGGCACGATCCGTGGCTCGAACTGCCCGGCCCGATCACGAGGCACGTCCACGGTGACCTGCCCGATATCGGTATGCACCCTCTTGCGGCTGGTGCCGTTGCGGTGATTGTCACCCGCGGTCTCGGCCGCCGCCGCACGATCGCCCTTGGCGTATCCGAGATGCTCGGTCATCTCCGCTTCCAAGGCGGCCTCGATAACCCGGCGCGTCACCGCCGTCAGCAAACCATCGGCCCCGGTCAGCGACAGACCCTCGCTGCGGGCCTGCTCCACCAGCTCCTGCGCGATCCGAACATCCAGTCCGCCACCAGCAGTCCGAGTTACGTTGTCGTTCAAAGTGATCCTTCCTCGCCGAAGCAGCGGCAGGCTACTTCAGCACCTGTTCGGAATCACCTCCACCCCCAAAGTTCCTGACAGTCCCCCGACGATCGGAAGCTCGACTCAATGTCGGTGCCTGGTGAAAGCATCACGCTATGGATCCTGTTGAAGGCGTGACGCCTGATCCCTCCACTGATGCTGTCTTCGAGATCCTGGAACGCATGCGCACCGACTTGCTGCTCACGATCGCGGTGGCGCGTATGGCGCCTCGAGCAGGCAAGCTGGCCGCTCAGCTGATCAAGGGCGTCCAGATCCCGTTCATGGGACAGACCTACCGCTACAGCCTAACGCGGGGACGCGCCCCGTCTGTCTTCGACGTGTGTGATCCGGACGGTCTACGGCCCGGGTGGACAGCCTCGTCGACGACCGTCGGCGCTGACCGGCTGTTCAATGCACTCACCTATGGCAGCGAGCACCATGCATGGGGCGGTCGGATGTGGCTGCCGACGTTCTTCTCGCTCTGGGAAGAGGACTACCGGCACCGGCTCGCCGCAGTGCACAAAGCCGACACCGACTACTCGAGCCTGAAGAACCTGATCCTCATGATCGCGCACCACTTCTGGGTTCGGATCGAACAGATCAACCCCGGCCAAGCCGACTTGCGCATCAGCACCGACACCTACACCCGGTGGCGGGAATCGATCAAGACCCGCGAGGACAGCAAACCCAGAACCGGCCAGGACGTGATCCTCATTGGTGTCCGCAGCTTCTACTACGACCTGCACACCTGGGCCGCCGAGGAACCGGGGCAATGGGCCGTCTGGGTAGCTCCCTGCCCGGTCCTGCCAGCCGAGCTCCGCGGCCTGGGCGCCCGCCGTCGGCGGATCAATGATCGCTCCGCGAGCCGCACCCGGATCCGGCAGCCACTGCTGCCGACTCTGGTCAGGCACGTCGAAGACCGCTACGACCGCGCCCGCACCATGCTCGAGCAAGCCCGCACCATCGCAGTCGGCGAGACCTTTGTCCACGAGGGCAGCACCTACCGACGCATCGAACGAACCCACCACACCCGCCCGGACGACCCGATCCGCGTCCGCGATGAGGCCACCGGGACGGTGGTACACGTCCAGACCGACGAGGAGGCCACGTTCTGGGACTGGGCATGCGTGGAAACGCTGCGGCACTCCGGCGCCCGGATCGAAGAGATGTGCGAACTCACCCATCTGTCGATCCGCCAGTACCAGCGCCCCAACGGCGAAGTCATTGCGCTTCTGGTCATCGCGCCCTCCATGACCGACCGCGAACGGGTCATCCCGATGAGTGCCGAACTGTTCCACGTCATCGCCGCGATCGTGCGACGTCACACCGGCGGTGGCCGGCCCATAGCCACGCTGAGCCGGTTCGATCCCCATGACAAAGTCTGGAGCGAGCCCATGTCGTTCCTGTTCCAGCGCCGCAGCGGCGCAAAACGTAGCGTCATCGCTGGCACCACCGTGTTGAACCAGCTCAAACGGCTCTGCAACGAACTCGCCGAGCACCACCCGGCCTTCCGGACCGTGTAGTTCACCCCGCACGACTTCCGCAGACTTTTCGCCACCGAACTGGTCAGCAGCGGCCTGCCCATCCACATCGGTGCAGCGTTATTGGGCCACATGAACATTCAAACCACACGTGGGTACGTCGCGGTCTTCGACGAAACATCGTCCACCACTACACGGCGTTCCTCGAAGAACGCCGTCGGCCGCGAGCTCGAGAGCCGATCGCCCGGACAGGTGAGAGGAGTTGATCGACTGGCCGTTGGTGATCGAGGCATAGAACTGAGCGGCATAGTTGATCGCGTCACCGTCATCGATCTCGTCGGCCATGCCGATCGCGAACGGCACCACCTCGGCGGCAAGGTTGTCGATCTGAGCTGCGGAGTTGCACGAGTTCAGCAGCATCAGCAGCGGCGGAGTGTCGGTCGCCTGGATCGTACGGGCGAACGCACCAGCGGCGACATCCATACCCGAATTGGGATCGTCGGTGTCCTGTTCGAACACCAGGAAATCGTCATCGCTATGACCGGAGAAGTGGACCACATGAGGACGGAACTTGGTGATCCCGTCGAGCAGGTCCGCGGGTGTCGCCGCAGGGCGAACATCGAACTCGATCTGATCGCGATGAAGAGCTGACTCGACGGCTGCACGGATCCGCTTCTGCTCGCGGCCCACTCGAAGATCGCCCTCGCCTGCGGCCCCGAGGATCAACACTCGCAGCTTCTCGGGTTTGGGCGCGGGCAGCTGGCGAAGTACATGCTCAACCGCGGATTCAGTAGTCGCGACCCGGGATTCGAGCTCCGCCCGCTGGCCAGCGGCGAGACGCTGAGCCCGCTGCTCCTCTCGTTTGCGCTTGACCTCGGCGGCATCGGCTTCGGACTTCTCCGCCTTGGCGAGCTTGCCCTGGAGCTCGGCCTCGCTCTTGGCATAGCCGCTGGCCCTCAGCTGCCACCGGCCAGCTTCCTTCCCGGCGGTTTCAGCCTCTTTGTCCTTGCGCTCGGCCTCGCGGAGTTTGGATTTCACGGTCGACTCGCTCTTGGACTTCGAGGCCGCCAGTCGCGCGGCTGCGGCTTCGGCGCGCTTCTTCGACTCCTTGGTCCGGAACTCACCGGCCTTCTTCTCGGCGTCGACGCGCTGCTTGCGCTTGCTCGTGAGCTGGCTTCGATACTGGTTCGCGCTCAATGAATGGCTCCTCGCACCAAGATGTCTTGCCCGGCAACCTCCGAGCGCCGCAATGTTAGGTCGGGGCACCGACACGCCTTGGCCCTCGCAAGAGAGGCCTGATTCTGGGTTTGCTCGCCCCGACCTAACGGCGGAACTTTCGACTAGCGAATGACCCGCAACGGTCACGTCGATTACATGTCCACGTCGATGACTCCCACGTCGGAGTCTTCGAATGCTGGGGCAGGTCGGAAAGCTCGACGAATGCGCTCAACTCGGCAGAAGAGTGTGTTCGGGCGACGCCGGGATGGGGAATGGCCAGCTAGTGGGTGCGCCCGTTAGTCCGTCGGGGGTTATGCCGCGAGTGGTCGGGGTGCGTGCAGGTCGTGGCGGCCGAGGCGGTGCAGTATCTGGTTGAGGTCATTGCGGGTGAAGGTCCAGTCGAACGGGCGGGCGGTGGCGTTGTAGTGATCCTGGAAGGCGAGCAGTCGGTTGCTGACGTCGTCGAGGTCGGTAAAGTCGTCGGGGCACAACGCTTTTCGTTGAACGACAGAGAAATAGACTTCCACCTGGTTCAACCACGACGCGTGCACTGGCAGGTGCACCATGTGCGCATTGGGGTAGGCGTCGTTGAGACGCGCCGCTGCTGCCCAGTTGCGGTGGGAGGCCCCGTTGTCGACGATCCAGAACACCCGCCGGGCGCTTGCATACGGTTCTTGTGTCATGACCTGGGCGGTCAGTCGGGAGAACGGTTCGATGCCGGTCGTGGGCTCGCAGCGGCCGACGACGTGGGCGCGGTGCACGTCGTAGGCGGCGAAATACGCGAGAGTGCCGCCGCGGCGGTATTCGGATTCGACCCGCATCGGTCGACCGGCGGCCGGTGGCAGAGGGCGGCAGACGCGGCGGCGGGCCTGGACGCCGGGTTTCTCGTCGGCGGACAGCACGTAATCGTCGGCGCCGAGTGGCTCGTCATCCCACATTCGCGCATACAAGTCCAGCGCGCGGGCGGCCTTGGGCGCGAAATACGGGTCGCGGGGAAAGATCCAGGAGCGATGCTGCCAGGGCTTGATCGCGTCCCGAGCGAGGATCCGCCGCACCGTCGATGCCGAGATCTGCTCGGCAACCCCGCGTGTGGTGACCTCACGGGCCAGTTCGGGACAGCTCCACCGGGGCAACGGCAACCCGGACACCGATGGCAGCTCGCAGGCCAGGGCCTTGACTTCGGCTACCTGCTCGGCGGTGAATGTTCGTGGCCGGCCGCTGCGAGGCAGATCGGTCAATCCATCGATTCCTTTGCAGCAGAACCGTTTCCGCCACTTCCGGGCGGTATCGACGTTGATGCCGAGGGCACGGGCGATATCGGTGTTCGATTCCCCCTCCGCGGCTGCGAGCACGATTCGTGCCCGCAGCACCGTGCGATACGGCGCCGAGGATCGGCGGGTGATCGTTTCCAGCTGCGACCGCTGCGCAGCGGTCGCGACGACAACATACGGACTGCGCGGCGACACGAAGATATTTCCTTGTCCCTCAACATGATTACGAATCGAGAAACTCTGCCCGACCGGTCACACCGAACCGGGTAGCCACGCCGCAGGCTCGTACGTGGCAGGGTGACACGCATGGCTGCACCGCCGGAATCGACCAAGACCTCGCTGCGGCAGCGACTGGCCGCCCACGCCGCCGACCGCTGGCCGCAACGGGCCCGCCTGCACGTGCGCTACCACGGCACCTTTGCCTACGTCACCGGCGAACTCGCTGACGGCACCCAGTTGCCGCTGTGTCGCCTGCGCTACACCGGATCAGCAACGACCTGGGGATTTGCTATCTACCTGGCCAGCCGCGACGGCTACGAGAACTCCATCCTGCCCAACGGCTGGCCAGCGGGCACACCAGCAGAAGCCCTCGACTGCGCCTGCGGCCTCTACCTCAACGACCCCACCGCCTGGCAACCCCCGACGGACTAACGGGCGCACCGACTAGGGGGATCTGCACCGTGGGTGACGGCAGTCGCGTCCCGGACAAGATCATCGTCACCGTCCTGGACTGGCGCCTGGGCACACGCCTGGAGCCGTCGGCCGTGGGGACCACTATGGTCCGGCAGGCGATTCTGGCGGGCCGAGGTGCACTACGACCGGGAAGTCGGTGAATACGTCATCGGCGGATGGAGACAATCACCCGCCGAGGCGGCAATTCTGCACCTGCGATCGAACATGCAGGTGTGTCGATGCTCGGGTTGGCGTCGGTCGTTATTGCGCTGGTAATCCGGCAGCAGACGACGGCCGATCTCGTGCGCGCTCGTCAGGCGACCGGAACCCTGGCAGCCCAGTAGGCGAGCTGGCGGTAACCGCTTTCCTGGTGCAGCAGTTTCGCGCCCAGGTACGTTCCGGCAACGATCTGCACGGCCTCGTCGCGAATCTGGTTGATCGGCCATGGGTTGGTGCCGATGGTTTCGTAATCGAGGACCAGCACATGGGTCAGCAGCAGCGCCACCAGCAGAGCCCCGCCGACGCGCCGAACGCGCCCGCCCGCCTCGGGGCACCGTGTTCCGGAATCCTTATCGGTGAGTTTCGCCTGCATCCTCGACTCGCGGTTCCCGACTACGTGGTCCCCGCCTTCGGCAGATACTTCAGCCAGTCTATTCGGGCGAATAGGACGACCGCGGCGAGAAGCGCGACCTGAATCGCTATTCCGAAGGGTGACGTGAGCGAATCGAGGAACGTGTCGCTGAGTTCTCGCTCGGCAACGGTGGTAGCCGTGACATAGAAGGAATAACTGACGAGTCTGCCCGCGATGTGCGCGAGGGTTATCGGGAGCAATCGCACGCCCATCAGCCCGGCCGCTTCGAACATCTGCGCGGACGGCAACGGCGACACCACGAATACGGCGAGTCCGGCGAGAGAACGTCCGGTGTGGCCGGTGACGTACTGGTTGGCGGCCTCCAGAGAGGCCTTGCGACGGTCGCCGAGGTGGTCGCGGACGCGGTTGGTGGCGACCGCGAGCAGGTAGCGGCCGGCGCCCGAGGAGAAGGCGCCGAGGATGACCACGGCGACCGGCTCCAGGTGCCAATTCAACCCGAGAAGCACCACCACCAACGCGCCGGGCGGACCGAACGCGGGCATGAGGTTCACCGCGAACACCACCGCGATGAACGCCAGATAGTACAGCGCCGGGTTCACGGTGCTCGTGTCCCGTCCGACGCTTGCGAATCAGCCGTCATCGCACCTTCTCTGCCGTGTATGCCTGCGCGTATCGAGTCCATCAGGCGTATGCGGACCCCGGCCAGAGAACAAGGTCACCTGCGGTCGCCGCCGATCGGCTCCGCCGAGTGTGAACCGGCCCGAGCTAGCGTGACTGCGGCGCGCCTGCGGTCACGGCTGAGTCCCGCGCGTCCAGCCACGCTGTCATCACATGAAGTGCGAGCCGGAACCCGTTGAGGTGGGCGCGGTTCAGGTATCCGTGCCAAGAATGCGGCACCACGGTGTACGACACCGGGACCCCGGCGGCCGCGAGTTCGGCGGCGAAGGACTCCCCCGAGGCGCGAAGGGTGTCGTGGTCGGCGTCGAGCATCAGAGTTGGCGGCAGGCCGGTGAGGTCGCGGCCGCCGGGGAAGGCGCCGCTGTTCAACAGGTCCTCGTTGCCGACGTAGTTGAGGTTCATCCGGTGGACGGCGGGCGGTGACAACTGCCGGTATCCGGCCAGTCCGCGCACGGCCGCACGTACCGATTCCGACAGCGGCGGCAGCTCGGCGTGAAAGATGCCGTAGCACAGCAGCAGTCCGGCCACACCGAGTAGCCGTTGTGCGGCGGTGACGGCGAGGCAGGCACCCGCGCTGGCGCCGCCGACCACGATCGCGTCGCATTCGGCCGCCAGCGCGCGCCCCGCGTCGACCACGTCGTCCAGCCCGGCGGGGTAGTGGTTGACCGTGGCGGAGCGGCTCCAGGGGAGGCAGGGCGCGAGCCGGTAGTCGACCGTGCGCACCCTGCGCCCGGTTTCCGCCAGGCGCAGCGCGACGAGGTGGGATTCGGCCTGATCCAGGTTCCCCCACGCGAATCCGCCGCCGTGCAGCCACAGTACGGCCGCGGCGCCCGCACGCGGCTGTTCCGGGAAATAGTCTCGGACGGGTATCTCCCCCTGTTTGCCTCGAAGTGTCCGATCGTGGATACGGACCCGCATTCCACCTCTGTCGGCACCCGTGGGCAACGAATCGTGACGTTCCAACATGGCAGCCCCTGACCTGTGAGAACACTTCAGCCCGGCAGCTTACTCAACCCTCGATCCGCCGACGGAGTTCCTGCCGCGGTGCCGCACCGCCGAGATCCGCCGCGTGATCTGCTCCACGGATGAAATCGTCACGTCGTGCGGGTCGGTTCGGGTTCGATGCGGAACACGGGGAAGTCCGGTGCGATCTGCTCGTACTCGGCTGGTGCGGCGTTCGGCCCGATCAGGATGTGCGGCCGGGCGCCTGGAGCTATCCGCAGGTATTGCCGCAGGATCGGGCCGCGCCGGTCCGGCGCGACCTCAGCGAGGTGGACGGTCTCCCGGACGCCGTGGCGGAGTATGGCGTGGCCGTCGGCGGCGGTGAGGTTGCGCACCCAATTCGTGTTCGTGCCCAGCATGGACACGACGTACCGCTCGCCGTCGACTTCGGTCAGTACCACCGGGAACCAGATCAGTCGGCCCGTTCGCCGCCCGATGATGCCCAGCGCCGCCACCCTGCGTGGCAGCACACCCCAGGCGAACAGCGTGGCCGAGAAACGGTTCTGCAAGCGGGCGAACATATTCGGCCGTCCGGTTCGATACAGCCAGCGCAGGTAGTCGCTGTAGGTCCACATGGTGTGCTCCTCGAATGCGGTGTGGTCGACTACTGGCCTCAGGCGCTCAACCGATCAAGGCGGGCCTGGCGAACTCCATCCGCCCATCACGCACCATCCTGGCCGCGGCGCCGACAACCGGCCCCATGATTGAGGACCGCGCTCTGTCGTCGAAAGCCGGGAGGGGGATGACACCGGCTCGAACCGGGCCAGGTCAGTGACGCCGTTCCCTTTGCTACGCGCCGTGCTGTTCGGCGTGCGGGTGGACGACCATGACCGGGCACGACGCGTGCTGGACCAGGGTGTTGGCTGTCGAACCGAGCAGCAATCCCGCGAAACCACCGCGCCCGCGGCTGCCCACGACCAGCAGCTGAGCAGACTTCGACCAGGACAGCAGGTGCGGGGCCGGTGCCGACACCTCGATCTGCCGGGAGACGCGCACGTCCGGGTATTTCTCCTGCCAGCCCGCCAGACGCTCGGCAAGAATCGCCTGTTCGGCGTTGTCGAGTTCGGCCTCGGGCAGGCTGACCCGCCCGGCGAATCGGCCGAAATCCCGGTCGCTCCAGACATGCACGGCGACGAGTTCGGCATCCCGTGCGGCCGCCTCGGCGAAAGCCGCCGCGATGGCCGCTTCACCGACCGGGCTGCCGTCCACACCGACGACCACCGGACCCGAGCGGTGGATGGTGTCGTCCGCGTCAGGATCCGTCCGCACGACCACCACCGTGCCTTGGGCATGCGCCGTGACCGCCAGCAGCGTCGAGCCCAGATGGGCGACGGTCCCGGTGTTCCCGGTCGCACCCAGCACGACCGCGTAGGCCTCGGCGCTGTGGTCGATCAGCAACTGCCTACCCGTGTCCGTGGACACTCGGCTGGTGACCCGCTGTTCCGGCCGAACCGAGTGGGCCAGCTTCTCGGCCCGGGCGACCACATACTTGCTGTGCTCGCGGACGGCGTCCACGACCGCCGGGACCAGCACCTCGTAGCCGCCCAG
Organism: Nocardia sp. NPDC051787; assembly: GCF_040681325.1. NCBI lineage: Bacteria > Bacillati > Actinomycetota > Actinomycetes > Mycobacteriales > Nocardiaceae > Nocardia > Nocardia sp. NPDC051787. Next base: position 20,683 of record NZ_JBFAYO010000032.1, on the reverse strand, counting down.
CACCCAGCTGGTCCCGATCAGTTCCATGCCGTGCACGATCTCGAGTTCGCGTCCGCGCTCGGCTGCGAAATCTGCCGCCCACTGCACGGCAGTCCACGATCCCTCCGAACCATCCACACCCACAACGACCTTCGCTGCGGCGAGTTGATGCGGATTGTCGAACCGCTCTGTCATGGAGGCCTCCCGAACTTGTGTGATTGTTCCGCGCCACCGCGGCACTGATTTCCACGGTATGAACCGCACGCCAGTCGCCAACGCGGCTGATCGTCACCAACAGTGAGGCCGAAAGGCCATACGAGCGAATGAGCCGCGTATAGGTCCCGCGATGCCGACGCCGAACAACTCCCCTGCGGAAGCGAGTTCGGGCCGGTTCCCGAGGGCAGCCGCGCCGCAGCGTTCGGCACGAAAGCCGCGAAACCGTCCTGGCTGCCGGGCTCCGCGGGCCGTGGCGCCGGGAAATGGTTGCGGAGCTTGGGCTACACACTTACCGACGAGCCGATGGACTTCCTCGTCGACGGCGCCCGCGCGTGGGGCGAACACCTCGCGCGCACCGAGCTCACCCCGTGCGGGCGCCGTCGACGAGGGCCGACCATCCGGCATCCGGCAGGAAATCCGGCTCGCCCTTCGGCCCCAGACCGACCCGACTGGCATCAGAGGACGATATGCCTCGATGGGACACCGCTGTTCAGGGGAGTGTCTGATCATCTCCGGCTCTGGTGCACTCCCAGGCGGCGCTGTCTCGACAAAGGCTCTACGAGCAGCATTCCGATCTTGTCGCCGAATTCCAAGCCAAAACCGGTTCGGTACCTGCCTTCGCGAATGCCATTGCCCTACAACAACAACTGGCTGGCGCGCGATCGGATCCGCGAACTCGAGGACCGCGAACGCGAACAGCTCGACCAGATCAAAACCCTCTGCGCGGTCATCACCGAGCTCACCCCCGAAACCCAAGCCAGCAACCTGGGTGCTGCTGATCGTGGTCGGTAGTCACGGGCGTGGCGGTTTCCCCGGGATGACCCTCGGTTCGGTCAGCCAGGCGGTACTGCACGGGGCACACGTGCCGGTGATCATCGCCAGGCCGACAAGCTGACATCACCCTGCCCGTTCCGCCCGGTCAAGCCGAGGGCGCCGAGTTCACCAACCGAATCGTGTCCCCCGCCGCCAGCTGTGCGATCTGTTCTCGGCAGGTGATCTCGATCGGCGGGGCGGGCCCGGCGTCCGAGCTGACTTCGACGGCGTCCCCGCTGATGTGGACGGTCAGCCGATGGCCGCGGTAGATGATCGGAAATGTCAACGCCCCCAGCGATTTCGGCCAGTACGGGCAGAAGATCAGGCGGTCGTGGCGGATCTCCATGCCGGTGAAGCACCGTTGTAGCAGGTCGAGGCTGCCGGCCATGGCGCCGAGGTGTATTCCCTCCGCGGTGGTGCCGCCCTGGATGTCGGCGATGTCGGACTCGAGCACGAGGTCGAAGTATTCGATGGCGCGGTCACGGTTGGCGCGGGCCAGGACCCATGCGTGCACCAGCGCGCTGAGTGTCGAACCGTGGGAGGTGCGGGCCAGGTAGTAGTCGATGGTGCGCAGGATCATCTCGCCGGGCAGCTCATACCCGAGATGCCGGAGCAGTTCTCGGAGTTCGTCGGCCGACAGCAGATAGAACAGCATCAGCACGTCGGCTTGTTTGGCCGCGCGGTAGCGGTTGACGTTGTCGCCCTCGGCCTCGAGTATCCGGTCCAGCCGCTGAATATTGCCATGGCGCTGCCGATAGCGATCCCAATCCAATTCGGCCAGTTGGTCGTAGCCGTCGAATTGGCTGATGACCCCGTCGTGGAACGGCACATGCATGCGGCGAGCGACATCCCGCCAGCGCTGGAGCTCCGGCGGGCGCACGGACAGGGCTTCCAGCAATTCCGACCGTGCGCGCGGCGAGAGGAGAGCGAGGGCGTCCAGCGTCCGCAGGAGCACCCAGACCACCATGACGTTGGTGTAGGCGTTGTTGTCGATGCCCGCTTCCGGCGCCTGCGGATAGCCGGTATGGAACTCGTCGGGGCCGATCACGCCACGGATGGTGTAACGGGCGCGCTCGATGTCGTAGCCGGCCAGGCTCGACCAGAATCGCGCGATCTCTACCAGCAACTCGGCGCCGTTCTCGACGAGGAATTCCATGTCGCCGGTCGCCTGATAGTACTGCCACACGTTATAGGCGATCGCCAGTCCGATGTGATGCGCGCGCCCGCTGGGATCCGGATTCCAGTGCCCCGATAGGGGATTCAGATGCAGCCGCTGGCTCTCCTCGCGGCCGTCGCTGCCGGACTGCCATGGGAACATCGCCCCGGCCAGTCCAGCTTCGGCGGCTGCCTGACGGGCCTCGGGAAGGCGGCGGTAGCGGTAGCGCAACAGCGATCGGGTCAGAGCTGGGAAGCGCGGATTGAGCACGGGGAAGACGAACAATTCGTCCCAGAACACATGACCGCGATACGCCTCGCCGTGCAGTCCGCGTGCCGGCACGCCCACATCGAGTTCCGTGGTGTTCGGCGACAAGGTCTGGGTCAGGTGCAGCAGATGTAGACGCATGATCCGCACCGCGTGTTCCCTGCTGTCGAGGTCGATCCGCAGCCGTGCCCACAGATGCTTCCAGGCAACAACGTGCCCTTCGAACAGGTCCGCGTAATCCCCGGTCGCGTCGAGCCAGCGGACCGCTTCTTCATCGGGCCCTGCTATCGCATGGTCGCGTCCGGTGAAGACGGTGACGATCTTCTCCACCGTCACCGGGTCCCGCTCGGCGATATCGAGGGAGAAGTCGTGTCCGATGACTGCGTCTCGATGGACCAGTTCCCCTGTCGCGCCGATGGATACTCCGCCTCGCCGAAGGGTGCTGCGGGTCGCCACCGCGACCGTAATTCCCGATTCGCTGGTACGCACCACGAGCAGGACCGAATCACCGGATAATTGCTCGGCACGCACTGCCGTCAGATGCTTCTCCGATAGGTCCCGATAGCGCTCGACCAGCCGATTGCGCACGGAGCCGTCGACGGACGAGCGGATCCGCAGGTTCCCCGACCAGTTCTCGGCGGTGATGGTCGTCGCAAGCGCGCCGACATGGGGACGGTGCATCGCCACGAGCCGGCGTTGAGTCACCGTGGTGATCCGCCCCGCGGTATCGCGAAAACGGAACAGCCGCACGAGTTCGGCGCGGCGCAGATCCAATTGCTGCCGATACGACAGTAGATCAGCGGTATCGATGTCGAACCAGTCGCCGCCATCGATCTGGAAGGTCACCGGCAGCCAATTCGGCAGATTCACGAGGCTCTCGTTATCGACGCGCCGCCCGGCGATCTGGTCGCGGAGCCGGTTGTACACCCCGGCGATGTAGGTGCCCGGGTAGTGGACCACACCGGCACCGCATTCCGGCGCCGCGCCGCGGGTGGCGAAGTAGCCGTTACCCACCGTGCTGAGCGCCTCGCGGAGCTTTTCCTGCGGCGGGTCGTAGCCATCGAACGTGAGCGTCCACGATTCCGGAGGGTTCGCAACCTTTTCGGTCTGCAGGAGCTCCGCCAGCCGCCCGAGGAAGTCGCGCACCTGGCGCGGCCCGGCCACCGCGAATCGCGCGGCCGTGTACCGGTCGCCGGTCTCGCCGTGGCGCACCACGATGGGCAGTCCATTGGATGCGACGGCGTCGAAGGCGTCCTCGTCGGTCAGGTCATCGCCCAGGTAGATCGGCAGCACGGGCGCGGTGACGTGCTCGAGGATCCAGCTCAGGGCAGTGCCCTTGTCCCAGTCCACATCAGGGCGCAATTCGACGACCCGCCGACCATGGGTGACGCGCAGCCCGGCCGCATGCCCGGCTTCGTGCGCCGCGGCGACCACCGCTGCGACGTTCTCGGCCGCCACGTTGCGGTGATGGACGGCGACCGCGAATCGTTTGTGTTCGACCAGAACTCCGGCGATGTCATGCAACTGTCGCCGAAGCTCGGTGGCGGCCTCGGCCAGCGCCTGTTCGGCGCCCGGCGCGGCGTCGTGGACATGGCATGTGCCGTCGGGGCCCATCAGCTCGAAGCCGTGGCTGCCCGCATACCAGATCCCGCTGACGCCGACGCGCTTACGCAGATCGCGTAAATCGCGTCCGCTGACGACCGCGACGGGGCATTCCGCGGCCAGCTTCCGCAGCACCGCCGGCATTCCGTCGACCGGCTTCGCGGCGTCCGGATCGGCGACGATCTCGGCCGAGGTGCCATCGAAATCCAGCAGGACGGCGGCCTTCTCGGTGCCGAGGAGATCCACCACGCGCGGCCAGCATTCGACCGCGTCCGGGACCTCGGACATCCGCCGGAAGCCCCCGCGCAATCGCACCCGTTGGAGATCATCGACAACGGCATCGGCGCCCCGCGCCAGCAACCTGTCCGCGTGCGCACCACGGTCGACACCGATGATCAGCGCGAACCCGCCGCGCCGCCCGGCCGCCACCCCTGCCTCGGCGTCCTCGACCACAACTGTGCGGCCGGGGTCGGCGCCCAGCCGGCGCGTGGCTTCGAGCAGCATCGCCGGGTCGGGTTTGCCCGGGAGGTCCAGTTCCTCGGCGAGGATGCCATCTACCCGAACCGCGAACAGGTCGGCGATTCCGGCGGCCGCGAGCACTTGCGCGCAGTTGCGGCTGGCGGAGAACACACCGGTGGCTATCCCCGCGGCGTGCAGTCGCCGAACGAGCGTGACGGTCGATTCGAACACAGGCACGCCGTCGCGGGAGATCCGGTCCCGAAACAGGCGATCCTTGCGGTTGCCGAGCCCGCACACGGTCTCCGCCGTCTCCGGATCGGAGGATTTCCCCCAGGGCAGCGCGATGCCTCGCGCGGCGAGGAAGTCCGCGACGCCTCGATAGCGCGGTTTGCCATCCACGTAACGCAGGTAGTCGGCTTCGGTGAACGGTGAACGGTCTTGTCCGGCACTTGCAGGACGTTGCGTGAGGAAGACGTCGAACAGGTCGGCCCAGGCCGCGGCGTGAATCGACGCGCTGTCGGTCACGACGCCATCCATATCGAAGATCACCGTGTCGTGGCGGCGCGCATCGATCCGCGGCGCCGCTGCTGCACCGTTTCCCACACCTCCAGAGTGAATGCGTCGATTCGTCCCGTCCAGGGGAAAAGGTCCGCAACAGCCGCCCGACGTGCGGGGCTACCAGCCACGAGACCTGGGACCAACGACTCCTCCGCCACCTGCTTGCGGCGCCTACCGTCGACGATATGACCGAGCTGCCCACCGCTGAAACCATCGAGAAGGCCGTACTGCTCGCCGGCCGGGCGCCGTCGCTGCACAACAGCCAGCCCTGGCACTGGACGTTCGACGGCCAAGCGCTACGTCTGTTCGCCGTGCCCGAACGCATGCTGCCTGCGACGGATACCGCCGGTCGGCAGATGCTGCTCAGCTGTGGCATCGCTCTGGGCCATTTCCGGGTGGCCATGGCCGCCGCTGGCTGGCGCATCTTCGTAGCCCGCTTTCCCAACCCACACCGGCGCGATCACCTCGCCACCATCAGGTTCCAACCAGCCGAGATCGTGACCGATGGCGACCGCGCCCGCGCCGACGCCATACTGCGCAGGCATACCGACCGACTGCCGTTCGCCGCGCCCACCAGCTGGTCGGATTTCGAATCCGTCCTGCGGACCATCTTCGATCCGGCCCACGCCACGCTGGACGTCTTGCACGACGACAGCCGGCCCGCGCTCGCCCGCGCCTCGGAGTTGACCGCGTCCCTGCGTCGCTACGACTCCGGATACCACGCCGAATTGCAGTGGTGGACCGGCCACACCATCGCCAGTGCCGGTGTCCCCGGGGAAGCCCTGATTTCTCCGGAGGAACGGCAGCGGGTCTCCGTGGGCCGCCAGTTCCCCACTACCACCGGCACACCGCGACGCAGCGAGGTCACCGCAGACCACTCGGTGATCCTGGTGCTGTCGTGCGACAGCGACGCCGCGGAGGACCTGGTGCCCTGCGGTGAGGTGGTGTCCACCGTCCTGCTCGAATGCACCCTCGCCGGGTTCGCCACGTGCCCGCTGACTCATCTGACCGAGGTACCGCGCAGCCGCGCCGTCGTCCGGGAGCTGACCGCGCACTCCGGCTTGCCGCAGGTTCTGATCCGGGTCGGCATCGCGCCCGAACGCGAAGGGGACGGTCCGGCGACGCCCCGCCTGCCGCTCGGCGAGATCCTCGACATGTCCGAATCTGCCGGACAACCGAAATGACTCGGATGGCAGCGGGACGCATGAGAACTACAACACTTGCCGCAGCCACCGCTTCGGTTCTCGTCGGATTGGCCGTGGGCTATCGACGCTTGCGGCGCACCGAGTGTCTGATCTGGGGTGCCTCGGCGGAGGAGATCGCCAGGGTCATGCCCGGTGACGAGCTGTTGGTCGACGCCGACACCGTCGCGACTCGGGCGATCACGATCGGGACGGGGGCGGACGCGATCTGGCCGTGGCTGGTTCAGCTGGGTCCCGGCCGCGGCGGCGCTTACACCTACGACTGGATCGAGAATCTGCTCGGCCTCGAGATGCACAGCGCCGAGGAGATCTTGCCGCAGTTCCACAACCTCGCGGTCGGCGACGCCTTTCCGCTCGGCAAGTCCGGCCTGCGCATGCGGGTGGCGGTCCTCGAGCCCGCACGTGCCCTGGTATTCGCCTCCGACGGCGGCCGATGGGTATGGGCCTTCGGCCTCTACCTGATGGGGAAAGCCACCCGGGTGGTGAGTCGCAATCGCATCGCCCTGACAGGTGCGCTGCCGCTCACACGTTTGGTCAACGTTCTGGTGATCGAACCGGGCAGTCTACTGATGGAACGGAAGATGCTGCGGGGCATCAAGCGGCGCGCCGAGCGTACGGGAACGCCGGATATGCGGGGGACCAAGGGCACTGTTCCCCGGGCGGAAGGCCCGTATCCGCCGGTCCCCTTGCCGAGAAGACTCGAAATATGACCGCTAGCGACGACGCGCCTGCCGTTCCGGTACCGGATCGTCCGACGATACTGGCGGCGCTACGGCTTGCCGCTCGTGCGCCGTCGGTGCACAACACTCAGCCGTGGCGCTGGGTACTGGACGGCACTCGCCTGCATCTATACACCGACGCCGATCGGGTGCTGACCTCGACCGACCCACGCGGCCGCCAGTTGGTGATCAGCTGCGGCGCCATGCTGCACCATGCGCGGACCGCGTTCGCCGACCGGGGGTGGCACACCGATACGGTTCGCTTGCCTGTTTCGCAACAACCCGATCAACTGGCTACGATCCTGTTCCGGCCGTGGCCGGACCCGCCCGATGGAGTCCACACTCGTGCGCTCGCCATCGACCATCGGCGCACCGACCGGCTACCGATGGTCGCCCCGCGGGGGTTCGACGGGATCTTGCCCGGGATGCGCATGCTCAGCTCACCGCACGGGGTCGAACTCGACGTGCTCGACGAGAGCGCCCGTCCGCGCCTCGCCGCCGCATCGCAGCAGACCGAAGCCCTGCGCCGCGACGATATGTTCTATCAGACCGAAATGGATTGGTGGGCAGGACATCCGGATACACCTGAGGGTGTGCCGCCATCCGCGCTGGTATCCGACGCGGAATTCGCGCGCGTCGGCATCGGGCGCGCCTTCCCATCCGCCCCACATTCGATGCGACGCGACCACATCGAGGACCAGGCGCGGCTGGTGGTGCTCAGCACCGACGGCGACTCGGTGATGCAGTGGTTGCGTACCGGCGAGGCACTGTCAGCGGTGCTGCTGGAATGCACCGCGGCCGGGCTGGCGACTTGTGCGCTGACCCATATCACCGAACTCCCGACCGGCCGGAAACTGCTCGCGAACCTGATTTCCCGCGCGGGCACGCCGCAAGTGGTGATCCGGGTCGGGACTGCGCCCGAGGACAGCGAGATGATCCCGCCCACTCCCCGTCGACCGCTCACGGACATCTTCACAGTCGTCGGATCCCACTGATCCGATCGGTCGTGCGGTGCCGGGACCGGCGGCGGGGCCTTCGCCCCAGCGGCCGGGTTGCTCAGTATCCGGCGTCACGCCTGCGGAATCCGGCGAAACCGAACGCCATACCGGCCACAGCTATCGCGACGATCACGAGGATGGGTGCGGCCGCCACGGCTTCGAGCGGCGCCTTCGGAGTGTGCGTGAACGGGGACGCATCGTCGAACCAGTCGGGCAGATCGAAGGCGGTCGCGAACAGCACGGCGACGGCACAGTAGGCGAAGGCGGCCCAAGCGAGTGGGACGGCCGCCCTGGGCAGCCAGCCCATTCCGATCGCCGCGACCGCGACGAGGAGCCAGACAGCCGGTAGGTAGGCGAGCGAGACCGCGGTCATGCGTAGTGGTTGGACGGCATCGGCGATAGTCAGCCCGTAGGCCAGCCCGATGCCGAAACCTCCGACGGCCAGCACGAACGCGCCGCCGCACAGCGCGATGGCGAGGTGGCTCGCGAGCCAGGAGTTGCGGCTGACGGGTGCGGCCAGGACCGGTTCGGCTCGGCCTGCGGTCTCTTCCCCGCGGGCGCGCAGGACGCTGGTGACTCCGTATGCGGAGGCGAGTAGCGCGACGATCGAGACCGTGAGTGCCAGGTACGAATCCACCGCGTCGGCCACGCCGCCGGGCAGGTAGGCGGCGATCTCCGGGTTGTCGGCGAGAAAGTCCTCGATACTGTCGGCAAACGAGCCATACGCCGCGCCGAGGGCGAAAACACCGACCGCCCACCCGAACAGCGAGCCGCGTTGCAGCCGCCAGGCCAGACCCAGCGGGGAGCTCAGCGCCCAGGACGCGGTCGCGCGTCCGGTCCCGTACGGGAGCAGTCCGGCGCCGAAGTCCCGCCGTTCGAGCAGGGCGAACGCGATCGCGGTGAGCGCGAGGGTCGCGACGGCGAACAGCAGCACGGTCCACCAGCGGTCGCCAACATACGGGTAGCTGCGCTGCCCCCATCCGATGGGTGACGCCCAGGACGCGACGCCATTGCCGACGTCGCCGATGGCGCGTGCCACGTACGCGGCCGCGAGGGCCAAGCCGACGGCACCGTAGACGCTGCGCGGGTTCTCGAACACCTGCGCGGCGACCGCGGTGACCGCGGCGAAGGTGACACCGACTCCCCCGGTGACGACTCCGAGCAGCAGGGAACCGCCGACCGGGAGTCCGGTGCCGACCGCGGCGGCGAAGATCACCAGCACGATTGCGGCATCGGCGAGCCCGGCCAGAGCCAACGCCGCGACGGCGGGAGCCCGGCGTCCCACCCGCGCCGAACGCAGCAGTTCGGCGCGGCCGGTTTCCTCGTCCGAGCGGGTGTGCCGTCCGACCAGGAACATGTTCATCAGCGCGACCACGACCGCGAGATAGGCGAAGATCTCGAACACGATCTCGCCGCCGATGGTGTCCAGCAGCTGGGTGGGCCCGCCCATGGCGATGGCTGCCGCGCTGGCGCTCATGGTCTCGCGGATCTGCGCGAGTTTCTGTGGTGTGTCGTAGAAGCGCTGGCTGCCGAGGGATTGGAACGCCAGCAACGCGGCGGTCCCCAGCAGCCAGAACGGCAGCGTGAATCGCTCGCGCCGCAACGCGAACCGCAGCAGCGTGCCCGCTCCCGGGACGACCTCACGCATTGTCGACCTGGCGCTCATGATTCCTCCTCGCCCGCGGGGACGGGATCGGGGCCGTAATGGCGCAGGAAGATGTCTTCCAAGGTGGGTGGTGTGCTGGTGAGGCTGCGCACGCCGAGATCGGCCAGCATGCGCAGAACGTTGTCGAGTTCGGCGGTCTCGGCGTCGAACCTGGCCCGCGTGCCGTTCCTTACCAGATCGTGCACGCCCGGCATCGCGTCCAGAGCCGTCGGCGGCCGGATCGTTTCGACGGTGATCGTGGTCCGTGTCAGATGCCGCAGCTGCGACAGCGTGCCGCTTTCCACGGTCCGTCCGTGCCGAATGATGCTCACCCGGTCGCACAGCGCCTCCACCTCGGCCAGGATGTGGCTGGACAACAGGACGGTCCGGCCCTCGTTGCTGGTCTCCGCGATGCAACGCTGGAATTCGGCCTCCTTCAGCGGGTCCAGGCCGACGGTCGGCTCGTCGAGCAGCAGCAACTCCGCCTCCGAGGCCAGCGCGGCGACGAGCGCGACTTTCTGCCGATTGCCCTTCGAATAGGCGCGTGCCTTCTGGCGCGGGTCGAGATCGAATCTCTCCAGCAGTTCGTCCCGGCGCCGCCGGTTGATGTCGCCCCGCAGCCGTCCCATCAAGTCGATGACCTCACCGCCGGTGATCCCGGGCCAGAGCAGGACCTCACCGGGCACATACGCCAACCGGGCATGCAAGGCGACCGCGTCCGACCACGGATCGCCGCCGAGCATCCGCACCGTGCCGGAGTCTGCGCGCAGCAGTCCCAGCAGGACCCGGATCGTCGTCGTCTTACCTGACCCGTTCGGGCCCAGAAACCCGTGTATCTCACCGGTGTGCACGGTCAGATCCAGGCCGTCGAGCGCCCTGGTAGCGCCGAAGGATTTCGTCAAACCGGCGATGGAAATCGCGGACTCGCTCATCGGGACATCCTTCCGGCCAGAAGCGTCCATGGGTGTTCAGACTTCCACAGGGTCAGCGGATGCAGGTCCAAGTGCATGCGCATCGTCCCGGTGCGGGACGCGCGGGAGAAGAGAATCCTGCCGGTGCCGAGGCCCCACCGGGCCAGATCGATGCGGAAGGCAAGTGGGTCGTCCGGGTCGTCCGGGCGCAGCGGCAGCCCGTGCAGCAGGGCGGGAATCGGGGTCAGCACCCGCAGTACCGGGCGGCCACCGCTGATCCGCACGTCGACCCCCGCGCCCACCACCGATCGGGCGCGGACATCGCTGAGCGACCCCGGCAGTGAGTAATAGCCGCAGATCTCCGGCCAGATCTCTGGACGGTGCGGGATGTCGTCGCGAATCGCCGGTTCCGCGACACCGAGCAGCTCGTGCAGCAGGCCGGAGGTCTCGGCAGGGAGCCACAGCATGGCCTGATGGCCGCCGGTGACGAAGACCATGAGGCCCAGCCCGTCGTCCGGCGCCAGCCACATCTGGGAGTTGAATCCCGGCAGGATGCCCTGATGCTCGATCACCCGATGCTCCGCTGCGACGCCGCGGAAGAAGCCCAGGCCCATGCCCGGCACCCGCGGGTCGGGTTGGTACTGCGGCGCGTACATCATTGCCAGCGTGTCGGATTCGAGGACCGATCCGTGTTCGTTGCGGCCACCGCTCAGCAGCGCGGTCAGGTACCGGCCCATGTCGCGCGCGGTGGAGTAGGCCGAAGCCGCACCGGCGGTGATCATCTCGCGGTGCGTGACCTCTTTCGGCCCGTGCGACCGCAGTCGGTACCCGATGGCCCGGCGCATCGGCGCCGAACCGGGCGGATCGAGACTGGTGTCGTTCATTCTGAGCGGCAGGAAGAGGTGATCGCGCAGATAGTCGCCGAAGGGCATACCTGTGACGTCGGCGACGACCTGGCCGAGGGTGGCGAAACCGTGGTTGGTGTAGGTCCACCGGGTGCCCGGTTCGGCTTGAACGCGCAAACCGTGCCGGTAATACTCGCTCAACGGCGGGACCGCGGCGCTCGGGGCGACGCTCTCGCCGAAATCGGGTCCGAACACCCGCAGTGGATGGGCCGTCTCTCCGATGCCCGAGGTATGGGTCAGCAGATGGCGCACCGTGACCGGACCGAACCGCGAATCGGCCGGGACCAGGCGGTAGGCCCGCAGATACTCGCCCACCGGCGCATCCAGAACGATCCGCCCGCGCTCCCACAGCTGCATCACCGCGATCGCCGTGAATGTCTTCGTGATCGAGGCGATTCGAAAGAGCGTGTCCTCGGTGACCGGCCGGTTCATGGCGATATTCGCCGAGCCGTGCCCAGCGAACTCCATCCGCCCATTACGCACGACACCGACGGCGGCACCGACGACCGCCCGGCGATTGAAGCACCGCCGTATGTGGTCTGCCAACCGGATTTCTTCGATTCCCAGCACAGTCTCCTCCGTTCACCAGCCCCCGTCCAGGCGGCGTGATATCAGCCTGCGGCTCCCTGGACTCGAGCGGAGGAGGACATCGGCTCAGGCCGTGGGGCCGAACGTCCTCGCCTGCTCGAAGACCGCCGACGCCGAGGACGGTCTCCCCATCCCAGATATCGCACGACAGTCGGCCGCGGCTCGAACAGTGCCCATGGGTGGAAGGCGGCCAACGGCACCTATCAGGCCAGGTCGTAAGCGCGCGACAGACCCGTCACGACAGCCGCGGGTCTGCGACTGCGCCCGCACCGCCGCCGGAGGTACCGGTCCGCATGAGTTCTTCGTACAGTTCCGTAATGTGGCCAGGCCGTCCCGGGGCGGTGCCCGCCGTAGCGAGAGCCGCGGTCGCCGCCGCGATGCCCAGCCGCACCGCGGCGTCCAGCGAGTACCCCTTGGCCAGCCCGGCGGTGGTGCCGCCGACCATCGCGTCCCCGGCGCCGATCCCGCTGCGCACCCGCGCCGGGATCGACGGGAACCACTCGTGCGAGTCCCTGGTCACGACCATCGCTCCGGATGCACCGAGCGACAGAAGCACGATCTCGGTCAATCCGGAGGTGATCAGTCCACGGGCCGCCGACAGCTGTTCGGCGGTGTCGCGCAGCGGACGGCCGATATAGTCGCCGAGTTCCCGCACGCTGGGCTTGATCAGATACGCGCCGCCGCGTACTGCACGCAGTGCCGCGCCCGACGTGTCCAGCACGACGCGGACACCCAGGTCGACGACGAGATCTATGAGGACCTGATAGAAGTCCGCCGACGCACCCGGCGGCAAGCTTCCACTGGCGACGAGGTAGCGCGCGCCGCTCACCGCTCGCTCCACCGCGGCCAGACAGCGATGCTGTTCCGGATCGGTCAGCCGCGATCCGGGAAAGACGAACCGATACTGCTTGCCGGTCGCCTCCTCGGTCACCGAAAGACTCTCCCGGGTGGATTCGGCCACCGGCACGGGCCGCACCGGCACGCCGGCATCGCGCACCAACTGCTCGAGCAGCTTGCCGCTGTACCCACCCGAGGGGAACACCGCCGTCACCTCGAGGCCGAGCGCGGCCACCGTGCGCGCCACGTTGATCCCACCCCCACCGGGATCGAATCGTGGTGTCGCACAGCGCATCTTGTCGACCGGCACGACCTTCGCCACCCGAGCCGCGAGATCGACCGCGGGGTTCATAGTCAAGGTCACGATCGGACCCACCGGAAACCTCCTCGAACCAACCTTCCGTACCGCCTACCCCGGGTAGCGCGTCTGGCAGCCACGTCGTCGCTACCGCGGGGTGGGGTGTCAACCGGTCCTATTCGCCGCTGGTGATCGCGATCTTCTCGAGGCCCGGGATCGCGGCGCGGACCACGTAATGGCTGTCTTCGACGGCGTCCTCCACACGGATCACGTCGGTGCCGAACACTGGCATCGCCCCGGGTACGAACGAGTTCCACAGGTCGGCCAGATCGGGTAGCAGAGCACCGGGCGTCCGGTGAATGGGAAGCAGACTCATGGTTCCTCCTCGGGAACGGATGCTTCGACACTGTCGATTTCACGGGTATTCCGGGACGGCGGATAGGGCACGCGGTACTCCGGTATTCCGGCAGTTGTCCGCGGGAAGGTGACCAAAGTCCTCTCCGTCGCTGCCCGGCCAGGGTGGCCGCCGTACAGGGGCCGAAGGTCACCAAGCGAGGTGCCGGTCGGAACGAGCGAACGGCCTCGGTCGTGCGCGATGCTGTCAGCAGATCGCATGCCGAGGAGGTGGTGTGCCGTGCATGAGCCGTCGGAGCCGACCGAGGCTGTCATCGATGACGTGAATTTGTCACCGGTCGCGCTGGCTGTGCTGGCCGAACGCTACTTGCGCCGAGACGCACGGGGTGTCGTTTGCGAGACTCCGGGGCAGATGTTCGATCGGGTGGCCGAGCATGTCGCCGCCGCCGAGGAGACGTATCGTCCTGGCAGTTCGGCTCGGTGGGCGGAACGCTTCTCGGCGATCATGCGGAATCGGGAGTTCCTGCCCAACTCCCCCACGCTGATGAATGCCGGTACTCCGCTGGGGGTGCTGTCGGGTTGCTTCGTCCTGCCGATCGAGGATTCCTTGGAGTCGATCTTCCAGACGCTGCGCACCACCGCGCTGCTGCACAAGGCCGGAGCGGGCACCGGCTTCTCCTTCTCCCGCCTGCGTCCGCGTGGTGATGCCGTCGCCTCCAGTGGCGGCGTCGCCAGTGGCCCGGTCTCGTTCATCGAACTGTACGACGCCGCATCACAGGTGATCCGGCTCGGCGGGCGCCGCCGCGGCGCGAACATGGCGGTACTCGACGCCCGTCATCCCGACATCGAGGATTTCGTCTCGGCCAAAGCCGAGCCGGGCCCGCTGGCGACGTTCAACCTGTCGGTGGCGGTGACCGACGAATTCATGCGGGCGGCCGCCTCGGACCGGCCCCACGCGCTGATCAACCCGCGCACCGGCCGGACCGTGCGACCGATCCCGGCTCGCGTCCTGCTGGAGCGGATCGCGGAGCAAGCCTGGCGTAACGGCGAACCCGGGCTGCTGTTCCTCGACGCGGTCAACCGGGCGAATCCGCTACCTGACCATGGTCGGATGGAGGCCACGAACCCGTGCGGCGAGGTCCCCTTGGCAGCCTACGAGTCCTGCAACCTCGGCTCGGTGAACCTGTCGCGTTTCCTGTCCGGTGACCATCTCGACGAGAACCGTCTGGCCGATGTCGTGCGGGCGGCGGTGCGCTTCCTCGATGACGTGATCGATGTCGCGCGATACCCCCTGCCCGAACTGGCCGACGCCGCGCGAGCCACCCGCGAGCTTGGGCTCGGCGTCATGGGCCTCGCAGAAACTCTTGCGGCCCTGGGCATCCCGTATGACAGCGAGCAAGCGGTGCGTTTCACCGAGCATGTGACGGCACACATCGCCCGGTGGGGGCACGCGGCCTCGGAATGGCTTGCCGCGGAGCGCGGTGTGTTCCCGCTGTTCTGGCACAGTGTATGGGCGGACGGGAACGGACCGCCGATCCGCACCGCGCAGGTCACCTCGATCGCGCCGACCGGCACCATCGCGCTGATCGCCGACACGTCCGCGGGAATCGAGCCACTGTATGCCCTGGCCTGGCCTACACCCGCCACATACTCGGGCGCGACTTCCACCACCTCGATCCGCTCTTCCGGGAACTCGCCGTTGGCAGCGGAGCCTGGTCCCCCGCCCTGGCAGCCGAAATCACCTCGTCCGGAACTGTTCCGGCTGCACCGAACTCCCCGAGGAACTACGGCGCCGATTCGTCACCGCCCAGGAGGTCCCGCCTTCCTGGCACGTTCGCATCCAGGCCGCCGCGCAACGGCACACCGACGCCGCCGTCGCGAAAACCGTCAACCTCCCCGCGGACGCGCACGTCGAGGACGTGCTCGACATCTTCCGACAGGCATGGTCGGCGCAAGTCAAAGGGATCACCGTCTGCTGTCGATCCTCGTATATCTGGGCGTGACCGCACTCGTCGTGACATGATCGCGGCCCAGCGCGGCGGTCACCGCGGGACCGGCCGCAGCGCCACCGCGGTCACCTTGTACTCGGGGCAGTCGGTGACCTCGTCGGTGCGGCTCGAGGTCAGTTCGTTGGTCGGCGCTTGCGGGAAGTGGAACGCGGTGAACACCTGGCCGGGCGCCACCTCGTCGGTGGGGCGCGCTGTGAGGATCATCCGGCCGCGGCGGCTGCGGATCTCCACCCTGTCGCCTGCGGCGACGTCCAGGGCAGCGGCATCGCTCGGTGCCAGATCGAGGGTTTCCGCGCCGAGCAGATCCATGTTCGCGGTGCGCCGGGTCATCGATCCGGTGTTGTAGTGCATCAGCCTGCGGCCGGTCACCAAGACGAACGGGTACTCGGTGTCCGGTTGCTCCCCCGGCGGCAAATAGGGACGCGCGGCAAGCTGGGCCCGGCCATCCGGCGTCGCGAAGCCCTCCAGATACAGTACCGGTGTTCCTGGGTGATCGCTGGACGGACAGGGCCATTGCAGCGGTCCTGTGGCATCCAATCGCGGGTGGCTGATTCCACCGAAAACCGGGGTCAGCGCAGCGCATTCGGCCATGGCATCGGCAGGTGCCGGGCAGCCGAGATCCGCACCCATCGCGTCGGCGAGCCCGTGCAGGATCGCGAAATCCGTTCGAACCTCGCCAGGCGGTGCGAGCGCCGGGCGGACCCGCTGGAACCGGCGCTCGAAATTGACGAATGTGCCGTCCTTTTCCAGGAAAGCGGCGGCGGGCAGCACCACATCGGCCAGTTCCGCGGTGCGGGAGAGAAAGACGTCCTGGCTGACGACGAAATCGCAGGCGGCCAGCGCGGCACGGACGTGGTTGGCGTCCGGGTCGGACGTGACGAGGTCCTCGCCGATCACATACAGCGCCCGCAGGTCTCCGTCGAGCGCGGCGCCGAACATCGCGGGGATGCGCAAACCTGGACGCGGCGGCACCGGGGCGCCGCCCCACACCGCCGCGAACCGCTGCCGCACCTCGGGATCGGTGACCTTCTGATAGCCGGGAAGCACGTCGGGCAGCGCGCCCATGTCGGAGGCACCCTGCACATTGTTCTGCCCGCGCAGCGGCAGCACCCCACAGCATCCAGGAGTGCCGACCGCGCCGCGCAGCAGCGCGAGGTTCGCCAGTGTGCGCACCCCGTCGGTGCCGTGGGCGTGTTCGGTGATGCCCAGCCCGTACACGATCACCGGTCGTTCGGCGCGCCCGAGCAGCCGCGCAGCCTCGATCAGGGATTCCGCTGGAATGCCCGCGAGGGCGGCGACCTGGTCAGGCGCATAGTCGCGCAGTACTTCGAGGAGTTCGGCGAGCCCGCCGGTGCGAGTCTCGAGGTAGGCGCGATCGACGAAGCCGTCGTCGAGCAGCACCCGCGCCAGACCATTGAACACCGCCACATTCGACCCCGGTGTGCCGCGCAGGTGGACATCGGCCATCTCCGCGAGCTCGGTGCGGCGCGGATCGATCACGATCAAGGCTGCCCCGGCGTTTACCTGGTGCACGATGCGTGAGCCGACTACAGGGTGGGCCTCGGTCGGGTTGGCTCCGGCGACCAGGATGCAGTCGGCGCGGTCCAGATCGTCGAGGGAGTTGGTGCCGCCCGCGTAGCCGAACGAGGCGGTCAGCCCGGCGGCGGTCGGCGCATGGCACAGCCGCGAGCAGTTGTCGATGTTGTTGGTGCCCAGCACAGTTCGGGCGACCTTCTGCGCGAGGTAGTTCTCCTCGTTGGTGGCGCGGGCCGAGCAGATCATCCCGATGGCCGTACCGCCGTGGGCGTCGCGGATGCGGGTCAATTCACGGGCAGTCAGTGCCAGCGCCTCGGCCCAACTCGCCTCGCGCAGCGGCGTGCCGCGGCCCGCCGAGCGGATCAGCGGCCGGGTGAGCCGGTCACCGGAGGAGACGAAACCGTGCGCGAATCGTCCCTTCACGCACGCATGTCCGCGGTTCACCGGTGCGCCGTGGGTGGGGGTGACCGAGACGATCCCCGCCGCGTCGGTGTGCACGTCCAGTGCGCAGCCGACTCCGCAGTATCCGCACGTGGTCGTTGTTGTTTCGGTGAATTCGCGGTCGCCGCAGCGGCTTTCGAACAGAGCGCCGGTGGGGCAAGAGTCGACGCAGCCACCACATGACACACACGGAGACTCCACCCACGGGCCGCCGTTGCCTGCTGTGACGACGGTGTCGAAGCCCCGACCGGACAGTTCCAGCGCGAAGGTGCCCTGCACCTCGGCGCACATCGCCACACACCGCCCGCAGGCGATGCACAGGTCGCGGTCCAGGGTGAGGTATGGATGGGAGTCATCGATGCCGCGCTCGTGCACGGCACCGGAGAATTCGCCACCGCGCACGTCCAGCCGCTCGCACACCCGCACCAGTTCGCTGCGCTGCGCCGGAATGTCGAGTGCCCGCGGCGGGAGTTCGGAGACGATCAACTCGAGCGCGCCGCGCGCGGCCGACCGCGCCTGGGCGTCGTCCGGGTAGACGGTCATGCCGTCGCGAACGGGTGTCGTGCACGCGGCCACCACCGAGTTATCGGCGCGGACCAGGCACACCCGGCAGGATCCGCGCGGGGTCAGCCGCTCGTCGTGGCACAGCGTCGGCACATCGCCGCCCGCGGCCAGGACTGCGTCCAGAATCGTGGCGGTATCAGCGATTTGGACCTGACGACCGGAAACCTGCACCCGCGCCATCACGACCTGCCCGAGGGTGGTTCGGCATACACGCGCAGCAGGCTGCGCACCGCGGCGGCCACGCCCGATCCGAACGCGCACATGCTGGCGGTCTTCATGATGTCGAGCAGGCGCCCGTAAGTCTCGTCGGCCGCACTCAGTGCAGGGTCGATGTTGCCGACCAGTTCGAGGCCGCGCCGCGTGCCCACCCGGCACGGCGCGCAGGCGCCGCAGCTTTCACGGGCCGCGAACGTCCACAGGTGCCGCAGCAGATCCACCGCCCGCACCTGCTCGGGGATCGCGACCACACTGCCGTGCCCGAGGCTCACTCCGCATGCGGCGAGATCGGCCGTGGCGAGGCCGACGTCGAGATCGTGCGGGCCGAGGAAGCCGCCGAGCGGGCCGCCGATCTGGATCGCGCGCAGGCGCCGCCCGCCGCGCAGGCCACCACCGAGCTCTTCCACGATGCGGCGCAGTGGCGTTCCGAATTCCACCTCGTACACCCCGGGCGTGGTGAACTCCTCGTTGAGGCACACGAGCTTGGTCCCGGTCTCGGTTTCCCGGCCGAACCGCGCGTATGCGTCGCCGCCGTGTCGCACGATCCACGGGATGGCGGAAAGTGTTTCGACGTTCTGCACCGCGGTGGGGCGTCCCGCATAGCCGTACTCGGTCGGATACGGGGGTCGCGCCTGCGCCGAACCGCGCAGCCCTTGTAACGAACGCAGCAGCGCCGTCTCCTCCCCCGCGACGTATGAACCGGCGCCGTCATGCACCACGATGTCGAAATCGATCCCGCAGCCGTAAATGTTCCCCCCGAGATGGCCTGCGGTTCCGGCTTGTTCGACCGCCTCCCGCAGCGCCGCCGCAGCAGCCGGATACTCCGAGCGCACCAGCACCAGACCGTGCCGGGCGCCGACCGCGTACCCGCACAGCGCGAGTCCTTCCAGCACCCGGTGCGGGTCGTATTCCATCAGCAACCGGTCGCAGTAAGATCCCGGATCGCCCTCGTCGCCATTTGCGACGACATAGCGCGGTGCCGGGTTGTTGCGGGCGGCGCGCCATTTGGCGGCCACCGGGTATTCGGCACCGCCCCGGCCGCGCAAGCCCGACCGCGCGACCTCCTCTGCGATAGCGCCCCACCTTCGCTGCGACAGCACCGCCGACCATGTTTCCCACGCCCGCTCCTGCCCGCACAGCCGGGCCAGAATCACCGGTTCCGGCGCCACGCAGGCATACGGAATCGGCGGCGCCGGCGTCCGGTCCGGACCGGTCAGCGGGGCATCGTCGACGAGCATCGCCGGTGCGGCATAACAGAATCCGAGGCAGTACACGTGCTGGGCAGCGCCGCCCGCCGCAGAAGTCGCGCCGCCGCGGGCCACGAAGCACCCGGTGCCGTCACACGCCCGGACCTGGTGTCTCGAAGCGAGGTCGGCATAGAACGACGCGGTTCCGGCCACCGCCGCAACAGGACGGCGCGCGGCGGCCGCGACGGCGTCGATATCCGATCCGGTGATCTCGTGGTGGTCGGCGATCGCATCGCGCAACCTCTCGGTCACGTCCTCGGCGGGTGTGGCGAGCCGGTTCGCACGCACTGCCATCCAGTCTCGGGGTCGGCCGTTCATCGCCTCCTCGTTTCCTCCCGGCTCGTCGACGGCTGACACCGACTACTCTGCTCCGGGCCCCGGCCCGGGGGCAGGGCCGGGTGACTCTCCGTCGTGAGGACATAGGTCCCTTGCCGTCAGGTGCGCACCCGTCCCCAGCCCGAGGCGCCGCGCAGGACATGCCCAGTCCGGGTCACATTCCCATCGTCATCGGCGGCAGGATGCCCCACTCGTGCAGCCGCATCATGAGCATGTGCATCATCCGGCACAGTTCGCACTCCATAACCGTTCATCTCCTCGTCGGCACACGACCCGAACCGGCTTCCCGATGACGGGTCGCCGCCCGGGGTCGAGATCGCTCCCGGCCACCCGGCAGGTCTTCTCCAGGGACTGGGCTTCATCCACCTGCACTCTCCGTCATCCGCGCCCCCGTTGCCAGTGCGACGTGTCACCATCCGTCATGACATTCGGCCCACGGCAGTCACCCCGGCCGCTCCATGCGTCCGCCAGCCCGGATTCTGGCATCACCAGGGTCGAATTTCTTTCTCCTGCCAGGGCCGTTGGTCCATGCGGCACAGTACGGATGCCGCTACCGCGGACTGTCGTGACGAGGCACGATCAACTCACTGCGCCGAGCGCGGCCCCGGCCACCCCGGCGGGAAGGAGGCGGATCCATGATCGTAGGCGTTGTCCTCCTGGTCGCGTGCGTAATCGTGGCCCTGGCGATGCTGCGGCGGTATCGGCGCAATACCGGCGGCACGAACTCCGGTTCTAGACGAGTAAGTCCGAACGCCTGTCAGTGGTCATAGGCGATCAAGGATCGGGTGATCGGTTGTCCGGTGGTGTGGTTGTGCCAGATCGCGGCG
>NZ_JBFAYO010000031.1:0-88749 GCF_040681325.1 Nocardia sp. NPDC051787 | reverse complement strand
AAGACCAATTTCTTGGCCGGAGTGATCGGGGACTTGTCGACCACGCCGACAGGCGGCAGATCGGGATCGGTCCGCAGATATTCGATTGTCGCCATCGGCCTACTCTCCTGTAAAACGCGCAGGATCTTGCTGAAACACGTGACAACGTATCCGATCGATGATCGCCGTCGTGCCGATTCCGGCCGCCGGGCGAGCAGCGTGAAATATTGTTCATGTGTCAGCCGTCACCTTGTGATAGCCGAACGTATGCTGCCATGCGGTTCGAAGAAGGTCCACGTCCGCCCTGGAGGAGGGCTGTGTTGCGTGCCGATCCCGTCGCCCGGGTCCGTCGCCGGACGCTGCTCGGGTCGGTGCTGGCCGCTCCGCTGCTGGCGACCGGAGGCTGCGGCTCCGATGACGACGCGCTGACGTTCTTCTTCCAGGCCAGGCCGGAAGAGGCGCGGGTGCGGCTGAAGATCATCGACGAGTTCCGGAAACGACACCCGGACATCCGGATTCGCACCATCATGTCGGGTCCGGACCCGATGCAGCAGATGCTCACCTATTGCGCGGGCGGCAAGTGCCCGGACGTGCTGATGGCCTGGGAGCTGCTGTATTCCGGCTTGGCCGAGCGCGGAGTGCTGCTGGATCTGAACACGCTGCTGGAGCGCGATCCGCAGTACGCGGCCCACTTGCGCGCCGACAGCTACCCGGCGCTGTACGACACTTTCAACTACGCCGGTGGCCAGTACGCCCTTCCCGAGCAATGGTCCGGAGTGTTCCTGTACTACAACCGGCAATCGTTCGCCGATGCGGGGATCACCCCGCCCGCTCGCTGGCGTGACGCCTGGTCGTTCGACGAGTTCCTGGCCGCCGCCCGCGCTGTGACCGAGCACGATTCCTCCGGGCGGACCCGGTGGGGCTTCGCCGACGCCTGGGTGCCCTACTTCTCGGCAGCCTGCTTCGGCATGAACAACGGCGCCGAGTGGTTCACACCGTCGGTGAATCCGACCAGAACCAATATCGGTGATCCGAGGTTCGCCGAAGGATTCCAGTTCTACGCCGACCTCGCGGTACGCCACCGCGTGGCGCCGAAGGCCGCCGATACGCTGTCGGTTTCGGCGCCGGACCTGTTCCGGCGGGGACGGGCGGCGATGGCCTTGGGCGGGCATTGGCTGTACTCCGAATTCGCCGGGCACGACGATCTCGCCATCGACGTCACGGTACTGCCGGTGGGTCCGCGCGGCGGTCCCGGCGCCATTACCGACGTCGGCAGCACGGGACTGTCCATTGCCGCGGACAGTCCGCGCATCGAACAAGCTTGGGAGTTCGTCAAATTCGCGACCGGGCCGGTGGGACAGGAGATTATCGCCGCGTCCGGTCTGTTCGTTCCGGTGCTGAAGTCCGCCATGAGTTCGCCGGGATTCGCCGCCGCGCACCGCGAGATCCGGAATATCGAGGTGTTCACCGAGGGCCCGGCCAACTCGCGGCCCCTGCCGGTGACACCCGTTTGGGGCAAGGTTTCCGCACTGCTCGAGCGGGGCTCCAACCGCGTCCTGCGCGGCGCCGCCACCGCTGATTCCTTGGACGGCCGCTTCGCTTCCGACGTCGACGCCCTCTTGGAGGCACGATGAGCCGGTCGCAAACCGCGGGCAAAGCCGCGTGTTGTGCCCCGTCCCGCTTGGCGCGGCGACGGGAACGCGCCGGTTGGGCATTCGTCGCGCCCAATGTGGGGGCCGTAGCGGTTTTCTTGTTGTTTCCGTTGGGCTTTTCGCTCTACCTGAGTTTTCATTCGTGGGACCTGTTCGGTCCCATGCGGTTCGTCGGCCTGGACAACTATCGGAGGCTGTTCGGATCCGATCCGCTGTTTCTCATCGCGGTGCGCAACACGGCCGTTTTCACAGTGCTCACATTGGTGCCCACCGTGGTGATCGGACTCGCGGTAGCCGCCGTGCTGAACCGAAAGCTACCCGGTATCGGCGTTTTTCGGACGATCGCGTTTCTGCCGTTGGTCGCTTCCGCGGTCGCAATGGCGGTGGTGTGGCGGTTCCTGTTCACCGATGACGGTCTGCTGAACGTCGCGCTCGGCTGGTTCGGCATCGACGCGGTGCCGTGGCTGACCGACCCGGACTGGGCGCTGGTGTCGCTGAGCATCGTCACCGTATGGAAGAGCGTGCCGTTCGCGACGGTCATCCTGCTCGCCGCCATGCAGGGTGTGCCGGAGACGCTCTACGAAGCCGCGAAGATCGATGGCGCGGGCGCGCTGCGGCGGTTCTCCGCCATCACCCTGCCGCTGATTCGAGGGCCGCTGTCGTTCGTCTTCATCATCACGATCATCAATTCGGTGCAGGCCTTCGATCAGGCGTACGCGCTGACCGGCGGCAACGGAGGTCCGGAGACGGGCACCTACTTGCTGGGGATCATGCTGTTCCAGAACGCTTTCGGCTTCTACGAGGTGGGCTACGCCTCTGCGCTTGCCTGGGTCATCTTCGCGATGCTTTTCCTGCTGACACTGCTGCAACTGCGGATGGCCCGGCGGGCGGAGGTCGAGCAATGAACGCTGTCGAGGTGGTGCGCCGAGCGTTGCCGGTGCGGCGCGGCGGCGCGGTTGTCGCGCGTGGCCGGGTCGAGCGGGCGATCATGCGGCGGGTGGTCCGCGGGGCCTCGGTGTACGCCGCGCTGGCCGGCATCGCGTGGTGTGCGCTCCTGCCGATCCTGTGGGCGGTGTCGGGCTCGCTGAAGCGGGACGGTGAGATCGCCGACGCCGCGTTCCTTCCGGAACGGCCGCAGTGGTCCAACTACGGGAAGGTCTTCGACCTCGTGCCGTTGGGGCGGATGCTGCTCAACACCACGGTCTACGCGCTGTGCGTTACGGCGGGGCAGGTCTTCTTCTGCTCGCTGGCCGGTTATGCGTTCGCGCGCTTGCGCTTTCGCGGTCGCGACATGCTTTTCCTCGCCTACCTCGCGACGCTGATGGTGCCGCTGACCGTGACGGTGATTCCCCAGTTCCTGCTGATGCGCGCGTTCGGCTGGGTGGACACCCCGTGGGCGATGATCGTGCCCGGCCTCTTCGGCAGCGCGTTCGGGACCTATCTGATGCGCCAGTTCTTCCGCACGCTGCCCACCGAACTGGAGGAGGCCGCCATCCTGGACGGCTGCACGACCTGGCAGGTCTACTGGCGGGTCCTGCTGCCGCACACCCGTCCGGCCCTCATGGTGCTCGCCGTGCTCACCTGGATCACCGTGTGGAACGACTTCCTCTGGCCGCTGGTCATGATCCAGCGTGAGGACGTCGCCACCGCGACACTGGGTCTGGTCCGGCTGCAAGGCCAGTACCACACCCAGTGGCCGATACTCATGGCCGCCGCGGTCGTCATCCTGATTCCGCTGCTGGTGATCTACGCGATCGCCCAGCGTGCGTTCATCCGCGGCATCGCGATGTCGGGGCTCGGCGGTCGTTGAACTCAGGCGCCCCAGTAGGTGCCGAAGCTCCAGAGGTTGCCCTCCGGGTCGCGCACGGTGAACCCGCGCGAGCCGTAGTCCTCGTCGCGCAGGCCGCGGACCACCTCGGCGCCCGCGGCGGTGGCTCGGTCGAACAGGGCGTCAGGGTCCGCACAGACCAGATAGACGGAGTCGGTGCCGGGCGGGCGGGTGCCGAACGGGCTGTCGTCCTTGCCCGCCGAGCCGAACATGATGCCGCCGCCGAGTGGCCAGCGCAGTTCCGCGTGTTCGACGATGGACGGATCGTCCTCGCGGGCGTAGCGCGCGGTCTCCCGGAATCCGAATGTCTCGACCAGGAACGTGGCCATCGCGCGGGCGTCGCGGAAGGTCAGGGTGGGCCAGACGGCGGTGCGGGTGCTGGTTTCGGTAGTTGTCGGGTTCGTCATGCCGTTCATCGTCATCCGGCGACATCCTCGGAGGCTTGGACGGATGGAACCTCCTCGGCCAGCCACGCCGTCGGGCTCGTTCCCGCCAGGTCGGCGAAATCGCGATCGAGATGGGCCTGGTCGTAGTAGCCGCAGGCGGCGGCCACCTGAGCGATGGTGATGTAGGAGGGGGTGTGCGCGAGCATCCGCCGGGCCCGCTCGAAACGGATGATCCGCGCCGCGAGTTTCGGGCTCGAGCCGAACTCGCGATTGAACCGGCGGGTCAGATGCTGCCTGCTCCACCCGATCCGATCGGCCAGCGGGCCGACCGCGACGCCGCCGCCGGAACGGACCAAGGCGTGCCATGCCCAAGCCAGTTCGGGACCGACCACACGATCGGGGTCGGTGAGCGCCGAGAGCACCCGGTTGCAGGCGGCGAAGCGTTCCGGCCACGTCGGCGCGTGCTGCAACCGTTCCCATAGCTCCGTGCCCACCGGCCCGACCACGTCGGCGAATTCGACCGACGTGTCCCACAGCGCCGCAGCCGGCATGCCGAACAGGGTCCGGCAGCCCAGCGGCGTCAACTCCACGGCCACCCCTTCCTGGTAGCCGTCGTGCGCGATCAGCGCGGTGCTCGCCTGCAGACCGCTCAGCACGCAGCGGTAGTTCTGCGGAGACTTGCGCGGATCGGTTTGCTCGACGACATCGATGGTGGGACCGATGGCAACGATGAAAGTCATATGCCGCGACGGCAATCCGCGATGGATCGACGCGGCGAACCCGGACATGCGGTAGCCGATGTAGCGGTCGATGAACGCCGCGAGCATAGGTGCCGGACGCGCCGTCACCACCTCCGTGGTCGGCTCCATACCGGTCACGCTACGCCGCGCGTGTGCTACCGCAAGGTGAACTCCGGGTCAGTTCGCGACGTTGACGTGCTTGTGGAGCGCCGCTTCGGTGGTGGCCAGGTCCAGCAGACAGGTCGCCAGATCGTCGCGGGTGACGCGGATGCCGAACAGCACGTTGCGCTCGACCGCGGTGCGGTAGGACCCCTTCGCCGCGTTGTCGGTGAGCTGTGGTGCGCGGACGATCGTCCAGTCGAGCGCCGAATCACGGACCGCCTGCTCGGCGGCGGCCATATCAGCAAGGCTGTGCCGCAGGAGCGGATGCAGGATGAGCGGTTTCACCACGAAGCGGGTGAACCAATCATCGCCCGGCCCGGGGACTCCGGCGCTGTTGCTGACCAGGACGAGTCGCTGCGCGCCCGCTAGTTCCATCGCCTTGCTGATCGACAGTGCCGCGTCCGTGCAGACCGAGGTGGGGCCTTTCTCTCGGGATCCGATGGTGCTCAACACGGCGTCGGCGCCACGAACCGATTCGACGATGTCCGCGGGATTCATTGCGTCGGCCACCACGACGCGCAACCGCGGATGGTCCGGCATCGAGTGTTTTCCCCGGGCGACCGCCGTGACTTCGTGCCCTGCTGTCAGTGCCTGGCGAACAAGTCGCGTGCCCGTATTGCCGGTCGCTCCGAAGACGGTGATTCGCATGGGTGCTCCTGGTTGGTGAGTGCTCACTAACCTATGATTGGTGAGTACTTACTAACTTGTCAACCGGGAGCAGTGATGGGTACGCGCGACCAGATCCTCGACGCGGCGGCGGAGATCATGCGCAACCGCGGTGTGGTGTACGCCACGACCAAGGAGATCGCCAAAGCTGCCGGATATTCCGAGGCCACGCTCTACAAGCACTTCAGCGATAAGGAGGACATCATCCTCAACGTCCTCCGCCACCGGATGCCTACTCCGGCTTCCGCGCCGCCCCAGCCCGGGACGGCCGCCGTAGCCGACAATCTCACCGCTATGGCCCGCGCCGCGCTGAGCTTCTACCAGCAGTCGCTCCCGTTGCTCGGTGGTCTGCTCGCGCAGCCGGAACGCATGGCCGCGCATCGTAATTCGATGCAGCGTCACGGGGCTGGACCGGGTCATGCCATCGCGGGTATCGCGGAATACCTGCGTGCCGAGCGCGAACTCGGCCGCATCAGCGCCGAAACCGATGTGATCGCCGCGGCGTCCCTGCTCGACGGCGCCTGCTTCCATCAGGCGTTTCTGCGCTACTACCAGTCCGGTCCGGACGCCGAACCGGCATCGGATGAAGTCGCTCGCAGTCTGGCGCGGACTCTGGTTCGTGGCCTCGGCTCATCTGCTGGCGGTGCGTCGAGCTGATCCGCACGGAAGTCGTCGATGGCGGGAATCTCTCCGCGCGTGGCATCCGACGGTGAGATCGACCACTACAGCGTGTAGTTGAGTCGGGTCGGGCGCTACCGTTGCCTCTTCTAACGATTTCTGGAGGTGCGATGCGGCGGGTGCAATACGAGCGCAGCGGTGGTCCCGAGGTGCTCGAGCTCGTCTCGGTCGAGGTTCCGACGCCAGGGCCGGGTGAGCTCCTGGTCCGCGTCGAGGCGGTCGGGGTGACCCTGCCGGTGGTGCGGAAGGTGCGCGAGCAGCGGGAACCGATCGCGCTGGGCGGGGAGATCGCCGGTGAGGTGGTCGCGGTAGGCGAGGGCGTTGACGGGTACGCGCCCGGCTACCGCGTGACGGGACTGGTGTTCGGGCACGGTTATGCCGACTATGCGCTGCTCTCGGCCGCTATGGCCTCGCCGATTCCCGACGGAGCTTCCTCCGTCGACGCGGTCGCGCTGGTGCGCAGCGGACTGGTAGCGCTCGGTGCGCTCGACGCCGCGTCACCGAAGGAGGGGGAGACTGCGCTCATCACCGCCGCCGCGAGCGGCGTCGGCCACCTTGCGGTCCAGCTGGCGCGGGTGCGTGGCGCGGCACGGGTGGTCGGCGCGGTGTCCGATCTCGCCAAGGCGGAGTTCGTGCAGAAGCTCGGCGCCGACGACGTGGTCGAGTACGACCAGGAGTCCTGGGGTGCGCCCGCCGACTACGTCCTCGATGCCGTCGGCGGCGACCTGCTCACGCCCGCGATCGCCGCCCTTGCTCCCGGTGGGCGCTTGGTCGCCTACAGCTCCGGCGGCGGCACCATCCAGGCATACGACCTGCTCGTCGGCGCGAAATCGGTGATCGGCTTCCAAATGGCCCGCATCGCCCAGGACCAACCGGACGTCTACGAGCACTGGCGCCAAGAACTGTGGCAGTACTTCGCGTCCGGCCAGCTGCACCCGGCCATCCACGCCGAATTCGCCCTGGAAGACGCCCCCACGGCCCACACCGTCATCGAGAACCGCGCCAACCTCGGCAAAGTCATCCTCACCCCCTGAATGAACCGCGCGAGTGGCACATGGTTGCGGTGAAGTCCGAGAAGACCTCTCCACCATGTGCCACTCACGGCAGGAGTCCGCGCGCCGCGTAGACTCTGTTCCTCGTGAGTCTCACCCTCGGAATCGTCGGCCTGCCCAACGTCGGAAAGTCGACGCTGTTCAACGCGTTGACCAAGAACGACGTGCTCGCCGCGAACTACCCGTTCGCGACCATCGAGCCCAACATCGGCGTCGTTCCGCTGCCCGACCCGAGGCTGAACAAGCTGGCCGAGATCTTCGGCTCCGAACGCATCGTGCCCGCCACCGTGTCGTTCGTCGACATCGCCGGCATCGTGAAGGGCGCCTCCGAGGGCGCGGGCCTTGGCAACAAGTTCCTCGCCAACATCCGCGAGGCCGACGCCATCTGCCAGGTGGTGCGCGTCTTCGCCGACGACGATGTGGTGCACGTCGACGGCCGCGTCGACCCCTCCGCCGACATCGAGGTGATCGAGACCGAGCTCATCCTCGCCGACCTGCAAACCCTGGAGAAGGCGGTTGTCCGCCTGGAGAAGGAAGCCAAGGTCAAGAAGGACCGCAAACCGGTCGCCGACGCAGCCAAGGCCGCCCAGGAGATCCTGAACAACGGCACCACCCTGTTCGCCGCGGCCGACAAGGTGGACAGCGAACTCCTCACAGAGCTTTCCCTCCTCACCACCAAGCCCTTCCTCTACGTCTTCAACGCCGACGAGTCGGTCCTCACCGACGAAGCGAAGGTCGCCGAGCTGAAAGCCTCCGTCGCCCCGGCAGATTCGGTCTTCCTCGACGCCAAGGTGGAAGCCGAACTCCTCGAACTCGACGAGGAATCCGCCCTCGAACTCCTCGAGTCCATCGGCCAAACCGAACCGGGCTTGCACGCCCTGGCGCGCGCCGGCTTCCACACCCTCGGCCTCCAGACCTACCTCACCGCAGGCCCGAAAGAGGCCCGCGCCTGGACGATTCACCAAGGCGACACCGCCCCCAAGGCCGCCGGCGTCATCCACACCGACTTCGAACGCGGCTTCATCAAGGCCGAGGTCGTCGCCTACAACGACCTGGTCGAGGCCGGTTCCATGGCCGCCGCCAAAGCCGCAGGCAAGGTCCGCATGGAAGGCAAGGACTACGTCATGGCCGACGGCGACGTGGTCGAGTTCCGCAGCGGATTAGCGTCTGCGAAGAAGTAAGGCGGTGCGGGTATCGCTGCTGGTAGAGACTCTGCTGAGCCCCCATTCGGTGTCCGGGTGGGGGCTCAGCCGTTCGGTTGACACTGTGGGATGGCTGGTTCGGTTAGCGCGGTATGCGGCATTTCCGTGCGTTCACGCCAGATGCGGAGCCAGGATCGCCGCGCCTGCACGTACGGCGGCCCGGTCGGTGTCGTCCTGCCGCGTCAACGCCCCGGGGCAACCACCTCGGGCGCTGCGCCTGTTCCCGAATCAGCGCAGGGATATCGAGCTCGATCCCCGGGACGGCACCGGCTACGGCCAGGTGGTCCACACGCTCTGGCCGACCGAGGCGTCGTCCCGCTCGACACGGTATGTGACACCTACGGTTCGCCGGCGAGGTGATCGGCGGTCCGGCCGGCTCCCGAGTCTCGCACCCCCGCGAAGTCGGGCAGTTCGACGCCGTTGATCGCGCGTTCGACCAGCTCGGCGAACCACTCTCCGGTGAAATCGGGGCCCGGCTCGGCATCCGGCCCGGAGACGTCGCGGCTGCGGGCGTTCAATCGGGCGATCTCCTGGTTGGCCTGGACGAACGAGCGCATCCGCCCCTCGTAGGCGGCGAACCCGGCCTCCGGGTCCCACCCGGCGGCGGCCAGTTCACCGGCCAGCAGGTAGGCGCCGACCAGGGCCAGCCCGGTGCCTTGCCCGGACATCGGCGACGAGCTGAACGCCGCGTCCCCGAGCAGCCCCACCCGCCCGCTCGACCAGCGGTCCATCACCACCTGGGCGACCTGGTCGAGGTAGAAGTCCGGGGTGTCGTCCAGATGCGCGAGGATGGCGGGGGTCAACCAGCCCATGCCGGCCATCCGCTTGCGCAGCAGGCGCTTCTGGGCCGCGATGTCGCGGTAGTCGACGACGAGGTCGGCCGCGGGGAAGGAGAACATGGCCATCGCCCGGGTGGCGTCCTGGATGGGCCGCAGGCCGGCCGAGCGCCCGGACTCCTGGTACTCGATCAGCCACTTGTCCAGCCCGAACTCGTTGGGCACGCTGTAAAAGGCCAGCACGTGCCCGAGATGGCGGACGAACTGCTCGTGCGGCCCGAAAACCATTGTGCGCAGCGCCGAATGCAGCCCGTCCGCCCCGACCACCAGCTCGAAACGCCGCCGATCGCCACCCGCGAAAGCCACGTCGACCCCGTCCGTGTCCTGGGTGAGTTCGGCGATCCGGTCGCCGAAGACGTACTCGACACCGTCGCGGGTGTCGTCGTAGAGCACCTGCGACAAGTCACCGCGCAGGATCTCGATCTCCGCGATGAATCCGTCGCCGCCGTCGTCGTCCGCGCGATAGGTCTCCAGCACGTTGCCGTCCACGTCCACGGTGTGCGCGCCGATGGTCTGGGTGCAGGCCGCGCGCACCGCCGGGTCCAGCCCCATCCGCCGGATGACCTCCTTGGTCACTCCGCGCGCGTCCACCGCCTGCCCACCCGGACGCAACGCGGGAGCCCGCTCCACCACGGTCACTTCGGCCCCCCGCCGACGCAACCAGTGGGCCAGCGCGGGCCCCGCGATACTCGCCCCCGCCACCAACACCCTTGTCCCGCTCACTGCGCCTCCCGCTCCCGCCGGATCACTGTCCGGATCCATTGCTTCTGCTCTGACCCACCGCTGTCGGTGTATCCAGAGGTATCGACGACGGATTCACCCAGAATTCATCGGTGCAGCCGAGATCGTGTCCACGTTCCTGCGAACATCCTGAATCGGATTATCGAGCGATCAACCCGCAGAACCTGCAAATCTGGCTCGCGTCGGAGAAGGACCAGCCTGCCTGATGACCAGCTCCATTGGGACATGGGCGTGTTCGTGGTAGCGATCGACCTGCTCGCATGAAAGCCGCTACCAGTACTGGTGCTGTTTTCCGTCGGTGTCGGCGATGAAGATGACCGCGTCGGCGCCGTCCAAGTCTGCCGGGTCGAGCGGGATGTGGCCGGGCACGATCGGTTTGCCCGTGCCGATCGACGGAGGAAGCGCGGTGCGCAGGGCCGGTGCCGGGAACAGGGCACGGTGGGTGGTCGCCTCGGCCAACACATGCTGTAGGGTGCCCGGATCGCTGTCGGTGCTGGCGTCGGTTGCCAGGAACAGGTAGCGCTCGCCGAGGGTGAACCTCACGAGCGCGCCAGCGCTGCACCAGTTCACGTCCTCCTCGCCGACCGACATGGCGGACTGCGCACCGTGGAGGTGGACGTTGTGCGCGAACACCAGGCTCGGCCCGCGTTGCTGCTCTTGGGCCACGATCGCGAACAGGTTCTCGGCCATCATCTCGGCGCGCAGGCTGAGCAAGGTCGCGATGCGACCCGGTGCGGGGCTGGCCATGGCCGCGTGATAGCGCAGCAGGCCTTGGGCAGTGCGCGCGTGCGCGACGGCGTGGTCGTAGCCGGTCGGGTCGGCGGGACGCAGGCGGGGTGCCGCGCGGCGCAGCGTGCTGGCGAGGTCGTCGGCGACGATACGCAGGGCGCGAGCGCGGTCGGAGTCGCCGACGGACGCCGCCGGGTCGAACATGGCCGCCTCGTTCGTCCAGTCCGCGTCCTCGCCGAGCAGCGCGTCGAGGTCGCGGACTGATTCGGGACGCAGCGCCTCGGGTAGGTAGTCGGTGGCCCAGGACAGTGCGCGCCGCGGGCTCGGCGCGCCGGAGAACTCCACCGGCGCATCGCAGCCGTAGAAGCGAACCAGGTCCGACGGTGCGCGGCCGGCGTTGTAGGCGCGGAGCCATTCGACGAGTTCACGGTTGCCCGGCACGGCGCCGAACCCGTGGCTGAACCCGGTCGCGAGCACCTCGTCGATCTCCGCCGTTCCCCCGCGCACGTAGTCGTCGACAACGGACGCGGCGAAAACGTCGGTCTCCAGCACGATCGACCGGTACCCCCGGTCGACGAGGTGGCCGAGGAGTTCGTTGCGCAGCACTGGGAACGCCTCGATCCCGTGGATCGGCTCACCGAGGGCGAGCAGGGTCGGCGGCTCGGTCCGCGCGCCGAGCAGTTCGTCGACGGCGCGGCCCAGGCTGGCCGGGTCGTCGAGTTGGCGGCCGACTCCACGCAGTGATGCGGCAGTTGACATGAACACCCCTTTCCGAAGGAACTTCCTTCGACCGTATCGTTGAAGATTCGGGTGAAACTTTTGCGACTTTTACCTGAGACACAGAGATCAAAGCCTCAATCGGAGGTGCAAGCTGCGGCCCATCGACCTCGCCCGGGAACACGGGTTGTCCGCACAGGCGATCCGCAACTACGACGACGCGGGCATCCTCCCGCCGACTGAGCGCAGCGAGACCGGTTACAGGCGCTACACGCCCCTGCACGCGCAGGCCCTACGCGCCTTCCTCGCCTTGCGCCGTGGCCACGGACATCAGCAGGCAATGGAGATCATGCGCGCGACCAACCACGGCGACACCGAGTCCGCCTACCGGCTCATCGACGCCGCGCACGTCGCGCTGCTCGCCGAACGCGACACCCGCACCGAGGTCGCAACGGCCCTGGGCAGCCTGTCCACCACGACACCGACCCCTGTCCACGGCCGACCGCTGACCGTGGGCGAACTCGCGCGCCGGCTCCGCGTGCACCCGGCCACGCTGCGTACCTGGGAGACCCAGGGCATCCTGCGCCCTGAACGCGACCGCGCAACGGGTTACCGCGAATACGGACCGGACTGCGTACGCGACGCCGAGATCGCACGGCAGCTGCGCCGGGGCGGCTACCTGCTGCCCCAGGTCGCCCAATTCATCGATGCACTGCGCAAGGCGGGCGGGAAGGACGCGTTGAGCGCCTTCCTCGACTCCTGGCAGGACCGGCTGACCACGCGCAGCCGCAACCTTCTCACCGGCGCGGCCCAGCTCGATACCTACCTCACCATGCTCGATCAGACGTAGCAGGGCGGGCGACGACGTAGTGATGGCAGGGTTCATATTCGCGGGTAGACCTGTCGTGCTCGTGGCCCCGGCCATCCCCCAACCCGCGAACTCAGCCGACGACGGCGCCGAACCACCGCGGCAGCTGCTCGAGCAGATCCCGCTGATCCTCACCGACCCACGCTACGTGGCCGTCCGGCCGCAGCAGCACGGCGGGCACGTCCAGTTCCTCACTGACGTCGACGACGTGGTCGACCCGATCCGCCCACCCCGCAATCGAAAGCAGGCCGGTCTGGTCGAGCAGCAGCCCGCGGCCGCCGTGCATCAGCTCGTACAGGCGGCCCCGCTTCAGCCCCACGTCCCGCATGCGCGTGCCGAGCAGGTCATGCCCCTCGCCGAAGTCGTAGCGCACACCCATCGCGGTGATCTTCTCGATCAGGTACCGGTTCACCTCCTCGAAGTCCATCAATGTCGACACCAGCCGGCGCACTGCCCGGGGACCCGGCTCAGTGGACATCAGCTCGATCTGCGCACGCGTGTTGTCCAGCACGTCGGCGGCCACCGGGTGCCGTTCGCTGTGGTAGCTGTCCAGCAGCCCCTCCGGCGCCCAGCCGGCGACCTCGGCCGCCAGTTTCCAGCCCAGGTTGAACGCGTCCTGGACACCGAGATTGAGCCCCTGCCCGCCGGTCGGCGGGTGGATGTGCGCCGCGTCGCCGGCCAGTAGCACCCGGCCGACCCGGTAGCGCTCGGCCTGCCGGGTGGCGTCGCCGAAGCGGGACAGCCAGCGCGGTGAGTGCACGCCGAAGTCGGTGCCGGCGATTGCCCGCAGCTGGTGCTTGAACTCCTCGAGGGTCGGCGGGACCGAGCGGTCCTCGGTCACTCCCTCGGCGGGCACGACGACGCGGTACACCGCTTCCCCGAAGGGCATGGCGCCGAACCGTTTCTGGGTCTTGCGGACTTCGCCGACCACGGCGGCCAGCGTCTCCGGTGACACGGCCACCTCCATCTCGCCCAGCAGCGTCTCGACCCTGGTGGGCTCACCGGGGAAGCCGACGCCGAGCAGCTTGCGCACCGTGCTGCGGCCGCCGTCGCAGCCGACGAGGTAGCGCGAGCGCAGCTGCGTGCCGTCGGCCAGCTCGGCGGTCACCCCGTGGTCGTCCTGGCTCAGCCCGACCAGCTGGCAGCCGCGCCGGATCTCGGTGCCGAGCTCGATGGCGCGCTCGGCCAGCAGGCGATCGGTGGTGGTCTGCGGGATGCCCAGCACATTGGCATGCGCGGTGTCCATCCGCTCGGGCGAGGGCTTGTCGATACCGGCGAAGAAACCGCCGAGCGGGTACTGCTTGCCGTGCGCGAGAAACCTTTCCAGCAAACCGCGCTGGTCCATCACCTCGATGCTGCGCACGTGCAGACCGAGCGCCCGGACAAACCTGGTCGGCTCCGCCTCCTTCTCCAGCACGAGCACCTGCACACCGTGCAGGCGCAACTCACCGGCCAGCAACAAGCCGGTCGGTCCACCGCCAGCAACGATTACGTCGAACATGAACCGTCCATTCCCTGAGATTGCGTTTCGGCCAGCTGCTCCGCACGATCCGGTGGCGCACACCCGCGAGCACACCTACGTCGCGAATCCCTGATTCCCGCAGGTTCTGGCTACGGCCGGAGATTCTGCGGCATGACCCGGGTCTTGCCGCAAGCCCCCGGGTGCGCTATATGTTGAGAGTGGCAAGGAGTGAGCAACCTCCTTGCCTTTGCTTTTGTGCGGTTGTTCGGCGCTGACGCCTGACCGATACGGCTCAGTCGAATTCGCGTATCCATGGTCGATCCTGAGCCGCATCGCGGGATGGATATCCAGAATGTCGAGTTCGCTCGGAGGCACCCAACCTGCTTGTGTCGATCCGAGCTCGTTCGCGGCGGCGTTCAGGGCTGTGATCGCAACTGGGCTCGACTACCGCGAGACGTTTCAGATCTTTCGCCCTGGGTTCGACCTCGATAAGGAACGGCAGGCGCGGGCTGACGCCGGCCAGGCAGAGTGGTTCGGCGCGGGTGAGGACGTCCGGCCCGCGTCTTCGAAGTTTCGGGATATGGGTGCTCGGGTTGGTGTCGTAATGAACTGGCGGGCATCGTCGCGGCTGGGAACGGGTGACGGTTAGCGGATTGCGGAAACCCAATCGAACCAGTCCGGTGAGGGTTGCGAGTCGCAAAACGATTGCGCTGTCGGCGCAGACGGACGATCCGGTCGGCTTGCTGCTCGATCAGGTTGAGCGGGCCCAGGCGGAGGCGGTCATCGTGCCGGGGCGTGTGCATCTCGACGGTCACATCGGGCGGGTGATGCGGCGCGCCGTGTCATCTTCGATGTCGATGTCGATGACGTCGAGGCTCGATGGCCGCTTACAACTGTGATCGATAGGGTCCCTGGGCAAGCTCTTGCCAGCCGTTCGCGTCAACAGAAGTGCCCAGCGAGCCCGGCACCGAAACAAGCTATTGCGCAGGGGGTGACGTGGGCGACGGCTACATAGCGGACGTGAGCGGTCGCGACCAAGTGCCCGAGATGACCGTTGACGTGCGCTGGGCGGCTCAGTCCGGATGCGCTTGTCGCGCCGCCGCAGCTGCTGGACATGGCAGCCGATCTGGGCTTGCTGTTCGGGCCGACTCCTTGCCCCGTCCGACGACGGACAACCGCGACCCGATTGCTCGTCGGGTCGAACGGTTTTCGATGA
The DNA here is from genome assembly GCF_040681325.1 of Nocardia sp. NPDC051787. NCBI lineage: Bacteria > Bacillati > Actinomycetota > Actinomycetes > Mycobacteriales > Nocardiaceae > Nocardia > Nocardia sp. NPDC051787. Next base: position 73,835 of record NZ_JBFAYO010000031.1, on the reverse strand, counting down.
CGGGTTATCTTTTCGGTCTCGGCCGAGGCGGTCGTCGCGTTCGACGGAGAAACGTGGACGGCCGGAGCTGCTCCGGCGCGCTGCGTCTGGAACACTCGATCGTCGGAAAGGTTCTTTGCTGATGCTCCGTCGTTTCACGACCCAAGCGCCCGCCGCGGCGCAGCCTGTGGATGATCTGGTGGCCGGTGCTCTGCCGGACCGGGTGCAGATCGCGCATGAGCGGTTGGCGCACCAGGACGATCCGGCACTGCTGGAAGCATTGTCGGAGCGAGAGCTCGCCGCGTCTCGCGAGTTGGCCGAGCTCGTGCGTGACTATGAACGCCACGAGCAGCGGGCGCGTATCCAGGCGGCCGCCGATGCCGCGGAGCGGGTCCGGCGCACCGCGGCCGAATTGGCCGAACGTGAGGCCGCCGACCTGCTGCGGGCCGCGCAGGCGATCGGGGAGCAGCGGCACAGCAGCAGCCCGCACGCGAAAGTCGCTCGTCTGCACCAGCGCAAACCGCGTGTGCTGGGACTGCTCGCCGGTGTGGTCGGGTTCTCGATGCTGTTCTCCGCCGTCACGGTGCAGCAGAACATCGCACCTACCGGCGGCGCGGCCAATCCGATGTTCTGGCTGTCGTACGGCCTGGAAGCCTTGATCAGCGCGGTACTCATCGCGCTGATGCTGTCCACCGCCGATACCGCCGAGTGGGGTGTGATCGACCGGCTGTGGCAGGTGTACACCGTCGAGGGCGTCCTGCTGACAGCGAGCATCGCGTTGAACACGTTCCCCTACTTCAGGACAGGCGACGTGGCCGGCATCGGGATCCATATGATCGCGCCGATCATGATCGGCGTCGCGCTCGTCACACACCGGCTCGTCGCCGAGCGATACGGGCGGGCGATAGAGCAAGCGACCACGGCCGTACCCGACCATGAAGATCTCCAGGAGCGGCTGGCGGCGCTCACCCAGGTCGGCGGAGCCGCGAATCAGATCCTGCCGAGCATCCTCACCCAGCAGCCCACGACCGCGCGCCGCGCTGGCGAGCGCGCTGCCGGTGCCGCCGACCAGCCCGCCGACGCTACGGAGACCCCGGATCCCCCACGGCAACCTCGCATCGACGCCGCTCAGCACGAACGGAGCACCGCGGAGCAGTCCACCGCCGAGGCCGAAATCCCTGCACCTGGTGCCGATCCCGCTGCCATGGCGCCCGCGCCGCCCTTCACTGAGCTGTGGCTCGCTACAACACCGCTTCCCCCGGCCGAACGGCCTCCCGTGGTGCCCGCGAGCGGGCCGGAAGCATCTGCCGATGCCAGTGCGGATGAAGCTGAGCTGGATGCACGGTTGGCGGCGGCGGTGCGAAAGACACTGCACCGGATCCGGATCAGCGAGCATCCAGAGGAGCCCGTGCCTGCCGAGCATTTGGCGGAGCGCGTGCCCGCCGAGCGCCTGGCGGAGCGTGTGCCTGCCGAGCACCCAGCGCAGCGTGTGCCTGCCGAGCGCCTGGCGGAGCGCGTGCCCGCCGAGCGTCCAGCACAGCCCGTGCTCGCCGAGAACCCGCCGCAGCGTCTCCTCGCTGTTCCGTATGAGCGGACCTCCCCTGGTTCCGCTGGGACGGAGGAGGAACATGTCGCTGGTGCGGAGACGGCCGAGACGCACTCCGAATCGATCGCGCTCGACGAGTGGGAGCCGATGACCACGCGTGTCGCCGAGGACCGGGCAACGCACACGGGAGACAGCGATCGCCAGGCCCGCCTGGATCAGGACACACTGATCGCAGCCGGACCGATCGCGCACGAAACCGGAGACGCCCTCGCCGCAACCACACCGCGTGTGGCCGACGAGCCCGAGCTCACTGCCAGGTAACCCGACGTCCCTTCTGGTCAGCGCTGCAGTGTCTTGCCGCCGTTTCTTTCACAGCACCTGCTCGACGTGGTAAGCGACGCCGCCGTCCACCACGTAACCCGATCCGACGCAGACGATGTCGTTGAGCCAGGAGTATCGGCTCGAGCCGGTTTCGAACAGCGGATTCGTCCGGAAGTAGTAGCGCGACGGGTCGATTTGGGATTTCTTGACCGGATCCGCTAGCTCGGCCCGCACCTCGGGTGGTGTGACCCACCGGCCGCCGTAGCTCATGTGCACCAGTTCGTCGTCGTGGGTGCGCAGGGTCAGCCGCACGTCCAGCGCCATCGTGCCGTCCGGCCGGAACAACGCCCAGTCGCCGCCACCGGCGATCACGTCACCGCGGAGTCTCGGACCTTCGAAAGACCCACCGGCCGCACCGAACAGAATTCTGCGACCGAAGGGACCGTCGCCGATATTCAACTGCGGGTTCAGATCCACGACGACATCGAACAAGGGGGTTGTCGCGATCGTGCCGACGGTTTTCACGCGCGCGTCCACGGTCATGGTCGATCTCCTATCTCGACTTCCCGGCTGGGGTTCTCGCCGAACAGCTTGTGCCGCACCGCATCTGTGGACACACCGGATCGAGCGCACAGGACGGATAGGTCGAACCAGAACCGTTCGCTTGCGATCAGATCGTCGGCGAAGGTGAACTGGATGAACACCGGCACCTGCGCACGTCTGCCGTTGGGTTCGACACCGAATCGATTGCCCGTCATGGTCATCCACGCGGTGCCCCAGCAGACCAATGTCTCGCCGTCGTCCGCGTGACCGTCCAGCTCGACGTGATAGTCCGGGAACGCGGCGAAGAACCTCGCCAGTACCTTTTCGTTCTCCGCCCGGCCTCGGACCACCGTCCCGAATGCCGGTGTCTCCAGCGCCATCTCGGGATGCAGGAGCGTCATGGCCGCGGGCAGGTCTTGCTTGCTCTTCGCAATGGCCAAGGCTTGCGCCAGTTCGAACATGCGCCGACTTTCCATGGATCATCCCTCCGATCGACCGCCTGGGAACTAATAATACGGTCGACCGTATGCATACACAAGAGGTGTCCGCGACTGTAGCGGCGTGGCGACGCATCCCGGGCAGGGCCCCGAAGCTCGAGCCAGGTTGTCAACCTTTTTTCGGGCATGTTTCCTCGAGAAGCTTCACGTCGACCTGATCGCCGAATGCACGTAGCGTCGAATTCGTGAAAGTTCCCGCACACCTGCCCACGACCGCGGGCGAGCTGCGCTCGGCCGGATATCTGCCGCGTGGGGTGAAGACCGAGATTCGCGAGAATCTGCTGACGCTCTTGGGTTCCGGCGGCGAGCCGTGGCCCGGCATCGTCGGCTTCGACCGGACCGTTGTGCCGCAGCTGGAGCGCGCGTTGCTCGCTGGGCACGATATCGTGTTGCTAGGGGAGCGCGGTCAGGGCAAGACCCGGCTGCTGCGCACGTTGGTCGGCCTGCTGGACGAGTGGACGCCGGTGATCGCGGGGGCCGAACTGGGCGAGCACCCGCTCGAGCCGATCAGCCCGCAAGGGCGTCGGCTGGCGGCCGAGTTCGGCGACGACTTGCCCGTCGCGTGGCGGTACCGCTCGGAGCGGTACGCGGAGAAGCTCGCTACACCGGACACGTCCGTCAGTGACCTGATCGGTGACGTCGACCCGGTCAAGGTGGCCGAGGGGCGCAGTCTCGGCGATCCGGAGACCATCCATTTCGGGCTCGTGCCGCGCGCCCATCGCGGCATCGTCGCGATCAACGAGCTGCCCGACCTCGCCGAACGCATCCAGGTCGCGCTGCTGAACGTGATGGAGGAACGCGACATCCAGGTGCGCGGCTATACCCTGCGCCTGCCGCTGGACGTGCTGCTCGTCGCGACCGCCAACCCGGAGGACTACACCAACCGCGGCCGGATCATCACGCCACTGAAAGACCGGTTCGGCGCGGAGATCCGCACCCACTATCCGCTCACCGTCGAGGCCGAAGTGGCCCTCGTGCGCCAAGAGGCCGAACTGGTGGCCGAGGTGGGCGATCCGCTGATCGAGGTGCTGGCCAGGTTCGTGCGGCAACTTCGCGAATCGTCCGCGATCGACCAGCGGTCCGGAGTGTCCGCGCGATTCGCGGTCGCCGCCGCCGAAACGGTGGCCGCCGCGGCGCTGCGCAGGTCCGCGGTGACCGGCGAGCGTCCCGCTGTCGCTCGTCCCGTCGACCTGGAATCCGTGCCCGCGGTGTTGCGCGGCAAGCTGGAGTTCGAGTCCGGCGAAGAGGGACGGGAGCAGGAACATCTCACGCACCTGCTGCGGCGCTCGTTCGCCGAGACCGCGCGGGCGCTGCTCGGCGGACTGAACCTGCGGCCGTTGGCCGAGGCGGTCGGCGACGGTCACCTGGTCACCACCGGTGAACGGGTGCCGGGCGAGGAGGTCCTGTCCGCGTTGCCCGAGCTGCCGGTCCTGCACGAGGTCGCCGGTCGGCTCGGCGTCGCCGCCACCGATCCGCCGCCTCGGATCGCCTCGGCCGTCGAGTTCGCTTTGGAAGCCCTCTATCTGGCTCGCCAGATCGCCAAGGACTCCGACGACGGTATGGCGGTGTACGGGCGATGACCGCTCCCAGCGAGGCATCGTGACCTCCGCCGATCGCTACTCCTACGGGCCCTATCACGACGGGCCCGATCCACTGGCGCCTCCGCTGGACCTGCGGGAGGCGCTGGACCGGATCGGACGCGAGGTGATGGAGGGCAGTTCGCCGCGCAGCGCATTGCAGGAGATGTTGCGGCGCGGCACCAGCACCGTGCCCGGGCTGGAGGAGCTGACCCGCCGAGTGTGGCAGCGCCGCTCGGAGATCTCCCGGCGACATCGGCTGGACGGCACGTTGCAACAGGTCCGCGAACTGCTGAACGAGGCTCTGGACGCCGAGCGCGGCGCCCTGTTCCCCGATCCGTCCGATGACGCCAGGTTCGCCGAAGCGCAGCTGGACGCATTGCCGTCGAGCACGGCCGCCGCGGTCAACGAACTCGCCGACTACCGCTGGCGCTCGAAAACCGGCCGGGAGAACTACCAGAAGATCCGCGACCTGCTCGGCCGGGAACTGCTGGAATCCCGTTTCCAGGGCATGAAGCAAGCGCTGCGCAACACCACGCCCGAGGACGTCGAGCGGGTCGGACGAATGCTGTCCGACCTGAACGAGCTGCTCGCGGCCCATGCGCGGGGCGAGAACACCGAGCGGCGATTCGCCGATTTCATGGCCGAGCACGGCGAGTTCTTCCCCGAGAACCCGCGCGACACCGAAGAACTGATCGATGCGCTCGCCTCCCGCGCCGCCGCCGCGCAACGCATGATGAACTCGATGTCCGAGCAGCAGCGAGCGGAGCTGGCCGAGCTGATCGGCCAGGCGTTCGGCGACCCGGGGATCGCCCAGCAGGTCGCGGCGCTGGACGGGAATCTGCGGGCGCTGCGTCCGGGCGAGGACTGGGTCTCCGGGCGGCGGTTCCGCGGCGAGGACCCGTTGGGTCTCGGTACCGGCGCGCAAGCCCTGCAGGACCTCGCCGAACTGGACGCGCTCGCCGAGCAGCTCGCCCAGTCCTACCCCGGGGCCAGGTTGGAGGACATCGACCTGGACGCCTTGGCCCGCCATCTCGGCGACCAAGCGAGCGTGGACGCGGGCCGGCTGGCCGAGTTGGAGCGGGAACTGCGCGGGCAAGGTCTGTTCGAACGCGCGCAGGACGGCTCGCTCCGTTTGACGCCCAAGGCTTTACGGCGACTCGGCGAGGTGGCGCTGCGTGATGTCGTCGGGCGGTTGCGATCTCGGCGCGGCGAGCGGGACACGGCCTTGGCCGGTGCGGCCGGCGAGCCGACCGGTGCGGCGCGAGCGTGGCGGTTCGGCGATACCGAACCGTGGGACGTGTCGAGGACCGTGCGCAACGCCGTGCTGCGATCGGCGTCGACGGGCAGTCGCCGGGTGACGCTGGACGTTTCCGACGTCGAGATCATGGAAACCGAGCAGCGGTCAAGGGCGGCCGTGGCGTTGTGCGTCGATACCTCTTGGTCGATGGTGCAGGACGGCAGATGGGTGCCGATGAAGCGCACCGCCCTCGCCCTGCACCACTTGATCGGCACCCGATTTCGTTCCGACGCGCTGGGCGTGATCACGTTCGGCCGGTATGCGACGACGGTCGACATCGGCGAACTGACCGCGCTGGAAGGCGTGTGGGAGCAAGGCACCAATCTGCACCACGCACTGCTGCTCGCCGCGGCGCACCTGCGCAGGCATCCGGACGCCGTGCCCGTCGTACTCGTCGTCACCGATGGCGAGCCCACGGCCCATCTGGAGCCGGACGGCGAGGCGTACTTCAACTGGCCGCCCGAGGCGCGCACGCTGGCCGCGACGATGGCCCAGGTGGACGCCCTGGCCGAACTGGGCGCGTCGGTAACGGTGTTCATGCTCGGCGACAACCCGAGACTGGCCGCGTTCGTCGACCTGATGGCCCGCCGCAGCGGCGGCCGCGTCGTAGCGCCCGACCTCGACGGTCTGGGCGCGGCGGTGGTCAGCGACTACTTGCGCGGGAGACGCGGCTGACGGACGTCGCACGCGGCTCATCGCAAGGGATTCCGGTCAGAGGCCGGACGGCAGGGCCTGTTGGCTCTACACTCGTCGCGTGTCTGTTCGTCGGCTGGTCGCTGTGTCCCTGTTCGTCTTGTTGACCCCGATCGGGGCTGCCTGCACGGCAGAAGGGCAGGGCACGAAGACCGACTGCGCGGTGAGTGGTTGCACGGTCACGTTCGATCGGGGTGTGGACGCGAAAGCGAGCATTCTGGGTATCGAGGCGAAACTCGTTGCGGTGAACGGCAATGTGGTCACCCTGTCGGTGGCTGGTCAGGAGCTCACCGTTCCGGTCGGCGAAACCCAGTCCGCGGATGGGCGCACCGTTACGGTGCAGGAAGTCACCAACGACAAGGTCGTGGTCAAGCTTTCCACCGGCATCACGGGCGGCTGAGGTCCTCCACTCGTTACCCGCGGACCTCGCTTCACTCTGCCGACACCGAGTCGGTAGCTGGGCTCAGGCACCAACTGGCCCGTGGCAAATCCACTGCGTCACCGCTGATCCCGCGTGCGGTCTCGACGACGAGCATCGGCTGGGTCACGCGTTGTCGAGCCGGAGCAGCTGAGCGTCTCTTTCGAGGATTCATGTGCTCATGCCCGTCGGCAGGAAATGAAAACCGAAAGGTATTGAATACCGGGAAGTATTGAATACCGAAAGGTATTTCTTACCTTCTTCCAGCGGAAACGATTTTTACCGGAAATTTCTCCCGAAATTGCTGTACAGCGCTCGGCTGTCGTGTGTAGCGTCTGGAACCCGTAAACACCCGCACATGACAAGTGGTGGCGCGTGATCGGTATTGACGGCTGTCTGAAACGCATCATGGACATTCCCGGTGCGCGCAGTGTGACGTTGGTGGACGGCGCGAGCGGTTTGGCGATCGCCGCAGCCGGGGTGCACGAGCTGGTCGATCAGCACGAGGACGCCGCGGCCACCACCGATGTGGTGCGCGCGGTGCTCGGCTGTTCCGCGCTGTCCACCGGACACGACGGCGACGACGTCACCGAAATCATCGTCTGCGGGACGAGTGGTTATCACCTGCTGAATCTGGTGAACGGCGACTTCGACGGACGGCTTTTCGTGCATGTGTTGTTCGACGAGGACACCGGGAATCTGGCGATGGCGCGATTCCAGCTCCGGGGAATTCTCGCCGAATTGGCTGAGGATGGGTATGGGTGTTGAGCTCGCGGTCGAATTGCGGCGGCTGGAAGAGGAAGGACGCACCGGCGTGCTGCACGCCGCGGACGGCGCGTTTCATCTCGCCGACGGCGCGATCGTCTCCGCCGACTGCGGCCGCACGACCGGACTGGACCGGTTGGTGATCGAGGCGGGCGTGGCGACCGCCGAGGACTGGCAGCGTGCCCGAGCCGGAGATCCCGGTCGCGTGCTGGGGCGGCCACGGCTGGAAACCCTGGCACTGCTGTCGGTGTTCGATGCCGCCTACTTTTTGCTGGCCTCACCCGCAGTCCCAGAGTTCCGGCCCGCGCCGCCACACTGGCTCGCGCCCGTCTGTCACATCGCGCCGCGTGCGCTCGTTCACGAGTGCGCCCGGCGCGGCGATCCGGAGTGGGGGCCGTGGTCGGCGGAACTGGTCGACCGCGCCCCTGTCGTACCCGTGCGCCGTGTGCGACGACGGCGCGTGGTACTCACCGGCGGCCAAGCCGAGGTGCTGGCCGCCGCCGATGCCCGGCGCAGTATCGCGGAGATCGGCCGCGAACTCGCTCGCACCACCTATGGCTGTCTGATGGCGGTGCGGGATCTGACCGCGGCCGGGCTGATCGAGCAGCCTGTCGCGACGCCCCCTCCCGTCGAACCGATGAGGCCTGAGCCGGAAGCGGTAATTCCCGTAGCGGCCGGAGGATCAGGTCGGCTTCCTCGTCGCCGAGTCCGGCGGTCGGAAGCATCGGTGCCCGTCCCGGACCGCTTGGAGCCGCCGGACCGTGACCTACTCGTCCGCCTGCGGGCGGCTTTGGAGGAGCTCGCGTGACCACGCGGAAGAAACGGCTCGGCGAACTGATGGGAAGGTTGACCAAGGTGGGGATGTCCGGACCCGAACCGAACGCGGCGGTGCTGACCGAACTGAAGGCGCTGCGCGACCGCGTCCCTCGGCTGACCGGCGCGCTGGTGGCGTCCAACGACGGGCTGCTCGTCGCGCACGATCTGCCCACGCACATCGAGCCCAACGGGATGGCCGCGATGGCCGCCTCGCAGCTGGCGCTGTCGCACCGGCTGGCCGCCACTGCGCACGGCGGCGGGTTCAGCGAGGTCGTGGTGCACGGCACCGGCGGGCACGTGGTCATCTACGCGGCGGGCTGGACCTCATTGACCGTGCTGGCGAGCCCCGAAGTGAACATCGGTCGGCTGCATCTGGAATCGCGTCCGGCGGCGCGCGCGATCGCCGACCTTCTGATGCCGGTGGCGAACGACTCCGGAAAAGAACAGGCAACGAAAACCCACTGAAAGGAACGGATATGTCCAATATGGATCTGGCTCTCAAAGACATGATGGTGATCGATGGCGCGATCGGCGCCGCCGTCGTCGACTACAACAGCGGGATGGCCCTCGGGATGCTCGGCAGTTCCAAGTCCCTGGATCTCCAGATCGCCGGCGCGGGCAACACCGAGGTCGTGCGCGCCAAGCTGCGCACCATGGACCAGCTGGGGCTCAAGGACGACATCGAGGACATCCTCATCACGCTGTCCGGCCAGTACCACATCATCCGGCCGATGACCGGCCGCAAGTCCAAGGGCCTGTTCCTCTACCTCGCCCTGGACCGGGGCCGGGCGAACCTTGCGCTGGCCAGGCACCGCCTGAAGGGGATCGAAGAGGATCTGGAAGTGTGAACCCTTCCTGCGGGCCCCGCGCCCGAGTGCGGGTCGGAGGACACCGACTTGACCTAAACCTTTATTCGGGTTCGACGCTGTGTTGTGCAACGAAATGCGTCGAAGGGAATGTGCCATGCCTGACAACCCGATTCAGCTCGCTGTGATCATCGGCAGCACACGCGCGGGCCGCTTCGGCCCGACTGTGGCCAATTGGTTCACCGAGCATGCCGACCGTCGTGATGACGTCGTGGTCGACGTCGTCGATCTGGCCGAAACACCGTTGCCGGAACGGCTTTCCAGCCAACCCGAGCCGGAGGAGGCCCGAGCGCTGCAGACAGTCAGCCCGAGACTTGCCGCGGCGGAGGCGTTCGTCGTGGTGACACCGGAGTACAACCACAGCTATCCGGCGTCGGTCAAGAACGCGATCGACTGGCATTTCACCGAGTGGCGGGCCAAGCCGGTCGGTTTCGTCTCCTATGGCGGCCTTTCCGGTGGTTTGCGTGCCGTGGAGCACCTCAGGCACGTGTTCGCCGAACTGCACGCGGTCACCGTGCGCGACACGGTGAGCTTCCACGATGTCGGTAAGCAGTTCGATGCCGCGGGGAGGCCGAGGTACCCGGAGATGCCTGTCGCCGCCGCCGATCAGCTGCTCGACCAGCTCGTCTGGTGGGGATGGGCGCTCCGGTCGGCGCTCGCCGAACGTCCCTATCCCGCCTGAGCGCTCGGGCTCGGCGCGTGAGTCAGGGGATCAGACGGTAGAAGCGCCAGAAGCCGAAGTCGTCGATCGGGAGCACCTCGACCTCGGTGAAGCCCGCCTCGCGGGCGTAGCGCCGTAGGGTGCTGTGCCGCATGACGGTCCCGGTGGCCGCCGAATCCGGATGTGAGCGGCCATCGGGCAGGCAGATCAGCAGGCTGAAGCCGTACATCAAACGGTCGATGTCGTCGGCGGGCGCTCGGAACTCCGGCGCCACCGCCTCGTCCATGACGATCACCGCGCCGCCGGAACGCAGGGCGCGGCGCATGGCCGCCAACACCTGCACGGGGTGGGGCAGGTCGTGCAGGCATTCGAAGGCGAAGATCGCGTCGTAGACCTGTTCGCCGAGCGAGGACGCGGCATCGGCGCGGTGGAATCGGACCCGAGCCGACAGTCCGGCCTCCTCGGCGTTGCGGTTCCCCATCGCGACCGACGGTTCGTCGATGTCGTAGCCATCGATGACCAGCTCCGGATAGGTCCTGGCCAGCGCAATCGTGGACCAGCCGCCGCCGGAGCCGATGTCGGCGGCGCGGGCTCCCGGCCGCGACAGAGGTTCGGTGACTTCCCGGACGGTGGCCAGCTCGACGGCGAGCCGTCGCTCGAACCAAGGCCGGTTCATGTCGGACTGGGCTTCGCGCATGTCGAGGCCGAATTCCGACCAGCCGACACCGCCGCCGTCCCGATAGGCCCGGATCAACCCCGGTGACTGCACCGCCGCGGCGGCCAGCATCCGCGCCAGCGGCGCCAGATAGTTCAGGCTGGTGGGATCGGTGAGCACCTCGGCGGCCCCGGCGGGCAGCTCGAAGCGGCGGTCCGCGGTGACGGTCAGTATCCCGCTCGCGGCCTGCTGCTCCAGCCATTCGCGAGCGTATCGCTCATCGCCGCCCGCCCGTTCGACCAGCTCCGGAGCATCGGCGGGACCATGTTCGGCCAATGCCCGGTACCAGCCCATGCGATCCCCGAGGTGGATCGCCAGGATGTCAATGGTGCCGAGTGCTGCCGCAACCAGCCGCTCGGCGAATCGCTCTGCCGACACCGCGCCACAACCTTCCGTCACATCCTGCTATTCGCCTCGTCACTCCTCGGCATTAACGACGAGCGGCACATCGTGGAGGTAGACACCGCCGAGCGCGCTGCCGCTGCTACGGCAGCACTCCGGGGATCTGCTCCGCGGCGTGACGCACCATCACTCCAACCCGGGCGGCCGCGGAGAGGGATTGTGCTCGATGTGCTCGACCGACTGGTTGAAACGAGCGACGATCCTACTGACTGCCCGGCATTCGCGCCGCGCTCAACTGCCCGGCGTGTCGGCGATCGCATCGGCGTACCGCCGAGCGAGGGTGCGCAGGTGTGTGACGAGTTCTGGTGGGCCGTCGACGCGGAAGTCCATCATCAGCATGGACAGGTAGATGGCGATGGTCTCCAGTGCGTCCGCGCCGGTGTAGAGCACGCAGGTGTGGGCGTCCACGGGTTCGACAACGCCGACCGCGGGATTGATGCGGGCGATCACGACGTCGGCAGGTGCGAGCACGGTGACCCGGGCATGAACCTCCCAGCCGGTCGTGGCGATATGGCGCATGACGAAGGCGACCAGATCGTCGTCGGGAAGCGAGCGCGCGGCGAAGCGCCGGGAGCTCGCCTCGGCTCGCGTGATCCGGGCGACGGGAATGGCACGCCAGGAATGGTTTTCCACGCCGTAGGCGACCAGATACCAGCGTCGCTGCCAGCTGATCAGCCGGTACGGCTCGATCTCCACGGCGGATTCGGCGGTCTGCTCGATGCGGACCGTCGCGCCGTCGCGGATGGCGCCCGCCAGAGTGGTGAGCACGGCGGCGGGAACCGGGGCGTCCGGCTCCCGTGACCCGGTCGTCGCCGGGCCGATCGCGGTGGCATCGCGCAGCGCGGACACCTTGCGCTGCAAGCGTTTCGGCAGGATCTGGTCCAGCTTGCCCAGCGCCCTCGTGACGTGCTCGGCGATATCCGCGATGCCGGTGGAGCCGTCTTCGGCGAGCCCGACCGCCACCGCGACGGCCACCGCCTCGTCGTCATCCAGCAGCAGGGGCGGCATGGTGGTGCCGCGACCGAGCCGATAGCCGCCCATCGCGCCGCGTTCCGCGTGCACCGGATAGCCCAGCTCGCGCAGCCGCTGGATGTCGTTGCGCAGGGTGCGGTCGGTAACGCCAAGGCGCTCAGCCAGCTCGCGACCGGTATGCGCGCGTCCTTGCAGAAGGGCCAGCAACCGCAGCAATCGCGTAGTGGTCGAGGCCACTTTTTCCTCCTAGGTTATTAGGAACGAAACTAGCCTAATGGCGGCATAGGCTGATGTCAGCAACGAAAACAACCCGAAAGGCCCGACATGAACGCCACCACCGTCGCGACCCTGACCCCTGTTTGGCGGACTGTGCTCGCCGACGCCTACCGCGCGCTGGAGACCGTCGTCGCCGATGTCCGAGCCGACCAGTGGCAGCTGCCCACTCCGTGCTCGGAATGGACTGTGACGCAGGTGATTCAGCACGCCGCGGGCGATCAGCTTGCGTATGCCAAGTTCCTCGGTATCGGCGACGGTCCGGCCGACAACCCGTTCGCACCCTCCGGCGCGATCGACGGTTCTGTGTCGAACCTGGTGCGCGAGGCGATCGAGCAGACCTCCGCCGCGTGGGCCACTGTCGACGACGCCGCCGAGACCGTACCGACACCGCTGCCGCACGGCGCGCTCGCTACTCCGGTCGCGGCGGTCATGTGCGCGCTGGACGCGGCGGTCCATGCCTGGGATATCGCGATCGCCACCGGCCAGCCGTCGCCGTTGACCGACGAGCTGGCCACCCACCTGCTCACCGCCGCCCGCGCCATCCACCCGGCGCCCGGCAGTGGCGAGGCGGCCGAAATCGTCGAACCGCTGCGCCAGTGGGGCGCCTACGCCGCCATCGTGGACGGTCAGGCGGACGACACCGCCGTCGCCGAACTGCTGCGCTACCTCGGCCGCGATCCGCGCGCTTGATTCACTGTGCGCGGTGGGACCAGCCGGGCCGCGTCGGCGCACCCGCGCCGAGCGGATCCGGCGGAACCCGAGCGGACCCGGCGGAAGCAACGTAAGCGGACGCCACAAAGTTGCGTGCGAGTAGGGCGAAAGCGCTTCCGCCGTTACCCGGACACGCGAAGAGCGGAACGCCGGATGTCCTCGTCGGCCTTGGAGATTCTCCGCCAGCAGGCGATCCAGTTGAGCTACAGCCGGGCGCACCTCAGCGGGCAGTGACGAACCCCTGCGAGACCATCCAGTCCCGCGCCACCTCGGCCGGTTCGCGTCCGTCCACGTCGACCTGGCGGTTGAGTTCGGTGATGGCCTCGTTGGTGAGGCGCTGCGAGATCGGTGCCATGATCGCGGCGACCTGCGGATGCTCGCCGGCGAAATCCTCGCGCATCACAAGTGCGGCGTTGTATTTCGGGAAGAAGCCGCGATCATCCTGCAGCAGCACGAGATTCAATGCTGGAATACGGCCGTCGGTGGCGGCGACCGAACCGAAGCGGCACTGCTTGCCGTCCGCGGTGGCCTGGTAGACCACGGGGTCCTGGACGATCTGTTTGCGCACCTTGCTCGCGTCGATCTCGTATTTGCGGGCCAGGCCGGGGAATCCGTCCTGCCGGACATTGAATTCGGTGCCGACGCAAATGGCCGCCGCGGCCGGGTCGGTGCCGACCAGCCGGGCGTAGTCCGACAACGTGCGCACCCCGGTCTCCCGCGCGGTCTGTGCGCTCATGACCAGCGCGTAGGTGTTGTTCATCGGCGCCATCGCCGTCCACACCATGCCGTGCTCGGCGAGATCGGAGGCGCGGACCGCCTCGAACTGGCCGATCTCGTCGGGCACCGGCGTTTCGTTGCCCAGATAGTTGATCCACCCGGTGCCGGTGTAGTCATAGGCGATGTCGATCTGACCGTGCAGCTGGGCGTCGCGCACGCTGTTGGAGCCCTGGATGTTGGTCAGATCGCGCACGTCGGCACCGGCCGCCGAAAGGGCGAATTCGATGAGATATCCGAGGATGTTCTGCTCGGTGAAGTCTTTGGAGCCAACAGTGACGCGCACACCCTCCAGTTCGGGCACCGTGCGGATGCTGCCAGGACCGACCCGCAGTGGCACCGCGGTGCCAGATTGCAGCCCGCATGCGGCCAGCAGTGCCAGCCCCAGCACGAGCGCGAACGTGCGCCACACCCGGGTCATTTCAACCCCCTCGGCCCGAGGAATTCTTCGGCGAGCGCGCCGAGCCAGTCCACCAACAGCGCCAGCGATACGGCGAGCACCGCGCCGACCACCAAGGTGACGTTGTCGCGCAGTTTGTATCCGGTGTCGATCAGAATGCCGAGCCCGCCCGCGCTCACCAGGAACGACAGCGTCGCGGTGCCAACGGCGAGTACCAGTGAAGTACGCAGTCCGGCCAGGATGTAGGGCACGGCGAGCGGGAATTCTATGCGGCGCAACACCGTCATCGCGGACATTCCCTGACCGCGTCCGGCATCGATGAACGTCCGGTCCACCTGCTGGTAGCCCAGGATGGTGTTGCGCAGCACCGGAAGCAGCGAATAGAACGCGATCGGCGCCACACCGATCCAGAAGCCGGTGGTGCGAGTGGCGAGATAGAACAGCACGATCAGGCCGATGGCGGGCGCGGCCGCGCCGATATTCGCGATGCCGACGAAAACCGGTGCCAGGCGGCGGAATCCGGGCCTGGTGAGCAGGGTGCCGAGCGGAACGCCCACCGCGACGACGATCAGCACCACCGTCGCGGTGATCAGCAGGTGCTGGCGGGTGACGGTCGCGATGTTGCCCGCGCTGAGACTGGCCTGCTGTGTGACGGTGAGGTCGCGAGCGAACGCCCACACCAATACGCCCGCGGTGAGCGCGAGAACGAGTACGGGCTGCACGAACAGCCGGATGCGCTCAGCCCTGCGCTGGGTAGCCGGCGAGGCCGCGCCGGTGCTGGTCATGGTGCGTCGTCCGTCGATGAGGCACGGTCGCCGCCGTGTTCCGCGCGTAGCGCCGACAGGTGTGCGACCAGGGTATCGATCGTGATCAGCCCGACGTACTCGCCGCGCGTTCCGGTGACCACCGCGGTCGCGCTCTGATGGGCCAGCAGGGCTTCGAGGGCGTCCTGCAAGGTCGACTTCAGCGACAACGTCTCTTGCAGCGGTGAACCGATCCCGTGCAACGAGTCCGCGTGCGCCAGCTGCTCGGCCGAGACCCAGCGCAACGGCCGGCGCTGGCGGTCGAGCACCAGCGCCCACGGCCAGTCCCGGCCGGCGAGCGCGCCGCGCAGCTCGTCGACCGGGTCCTGGTCGATCGCGGTGGGGCATGCACCGAGTTCGACGTCCCTGACCCTGGTCAGCGTGAGCTGCTTGAGCGAGGCATCCGCGCCGACGAAACCGGCGACCGTCTCGTCGGCGGGGTCGGCCAGGATCGCGGCGGGTGTGTCGTACTGCAGAATTCGGGATCGGCTGCCCAGCACGGCGATTCGATCACCGAGCTTGACCGCCTCGGTGAAATCGTGGGTCACGAAGACGATCGTCTTGCCGAGTTCGCCTTGCAGGCGCAGCAACTCGTCCTGCAACAGTCCCCGAGTGATCGGGTCGACCGCGCCGCACGGCTCGTCCATCAGCAGTACGGGCGGATCGGCCGCCAGCGCCCGCGCCACCCCTATACGCTGCTGCTGGCCGCCGGAGAGCTGACGCGGGTAGCGGTCGCGGAAGGTGTCCGGGTCGAGGCCGACCAGCTCGAGCATCTCGTCGACCCGCGCCGCGATCCGCCGCCGGTCCCAGCCGATCAGGCCCGGTACGGTGGCGACGTTCTTCGCGACGGTCAGATGCGGGAACAGGCCCGCCTGCTGAATCGAATAGCCGATGCCGCGCCGGAGTTTGTCGGGGTGGATCGTGGCGGCGTCGCGTCCGCCGATCGTGATGGTGCCGGAGGTGGGCTCGATCAGCCGGTTGATCATCCGCATGGTGGTGGTCTTGCCGCAGCCGGACGGTCCGACCAGGACCACGATCTCACCGGCGGGGATGGTGAGCGATACCTTGTCCACGGCCGGATCGCGTTGACCCGGATAGTGTTTGGTCACCGAATCGAGCACGATCTCGACGCCGGAGACAGCTGCTTCGGCTTCGTCGCCGCGGGGTTCGGTGTCCGTCACGCCATTCCCCTCGAGGTGGTGAGCCGCCCGACGAGGACGTAGATCCCGTCGAGCACGAGTGCGAGCACGACGATGAGGATCGTGCCGGTCAGAGCTTGCGGCACCGCGTTCGGGCTGCCCAGGCGCGCGAGTCCGGAGAAGATCAGATTGCCGAGGCCGGGGCCTTTGGCGTATGCCGCGATGGCGAGGATGCCCATGATCAGCTGTGTGCTCACCCGCATACCGGCCAGGATCGCCGGCCAGGCGAGCGGCAGTTCGATGCGGGCGAGCACGCGGAGCCGATTCATCCCGACGCCGCGTGCCGCGTCGGTGACGGCGGGGTCCACCGAAGACAGTCCGATGATGGTGTTGCGCAGGATCGGCAGCAGTGCGTACACCACCAGCGCGGTGATGGTCGGTGCGACGCCGAGACCGAGGACCGGGATCAGCAGGCCCAGCAGCGCGAACGACGGAACCGTGAGCACCGCGCTGGCCAGCGCGGTGGCGATCGAGGAGCCGAATCGACTGCGGTAGACCAGAATTCCGAGCAGCACCGACACCGCCGTGGCCAGCAGCACCGATTGCACCACGGCCGAGACGTGCAGATAGGAGTCGACGAGCAACTGGTGCCGCCGGTGCACGACGAATGTCCAGAGCGTGTCCAGGGCCGGACCTCCCCATCGGCTGGTCTCTTCGAGAGACTATCGCGGTTTCCGCGGTGCCGGAAGCGATTCCGGCTCGTACGGGTTGCCCGCCCGCACGGTAATCGAAACCAGCCGTATGGTGCCGGGAACCATACGGGGCTTTCGTGCGTCGAACTTCATAGGACGAGAATCGATGTACAAGGACGGACCGGGGGAGCGATGACACCACAGCTGAGGTCGCGGCACAGCTCGTGGATCGCGCTCGCCTTGGTGCTGCTCGCCCTGGCCGGCGCCGGGGTCGCCGCGAGCCTCTGGTGGCAGCAGCGGTCGGCCACCGAGGCTGTCGTGGGTGAGCGCCTCACCGAGTTCCCCAGGCTGGATCGTTCGACGCTCGACCCGGCCCAGGCCGGAATCGTCGCGGTCGCCGAGCGCGAGTTCAGCGATCCGGGTGCGGGCACGAAGTACGCGGAGGGTGTCGACGAGGCGTGGTGCGCCGATTTCGTCAGCTGGGTTCTGCGCGAGGCGGGTGCGCCGCTGGCCAACCCGCACTCGGGCTCATGGCGGATTCCCGGCGTGTACACGCTGCAGGAGTACTACGAAAACGCGGGACGGTTCGCCCCGGTCGGATCGGACTACCAGCCGCGCACCGGTGACGTGCTGCTCTACCGGGAGTCCAGCCCGTTCGGACAGCACACCAACATCGTCCTGCGAGCCGACGCGGGCCAGGTGACGACGATCGGCGGCAACGAGTTCGACGAGGTGCGCATCCATCGATTCACCCTGGCCGACGTGCCCGGCGTGGTCGGCTTCGGGCGATTGTGACCAGTCCCTACCGGCGCGCGAAAATCCACCCGATATGCGGGTGAAACAGCGCGCCGGATAGTCCTACGATGGAGTTGGCGGCGCCCGGCAGCGCCGTCGCCGATCCCCGCCCTGCTTCCCCCTCATCGGCAGGACGGGGATCTCGGTGGGGGCGCGCGTGGCGACGGTGGCGCAAGATCGGTCGCGTACCGTGTCGGTTGTCCATCGAGAGGTGAGGGTTTCGGAACTACTGATGCAGCCGACCGACGAACCGCGTAGTGAGCCGGCCTGGATCGACTACGCCGAATTCGGCGAGCGTTTCGTCAAGCACGCCGTGACCGCGGCCCGGATCGAATCCGCCATCTCCAGCATGGCAGGTCGCGGGCTGACCATCGGCCCGGTGTCGATCGGCCCGGCCGGGCTCGCCGGTTTCGTCGCCGAGGGCAAGGTCGGCACGCCGCACGTCCTGCGCAGCGGCCCAAAGGTGACGTTCGAGGTCACCGTTCCGGTGTCGTTGACGCTGAAGGTGCTGCTCGGTGGCCGGAAACTGCGGCTGGAGGCCAGGGTCGAGATCGATCTGACGCTGCACGCCCGCACCGCGGAACCCGTGCTCATCGTCATCGATATCCCGCCGATCACCCAGCGTGACATCAGCTTCGTGTTGCGCGCCCAGGCGGTGGAGTCGGCCTGGGAGTGGCTGCTCGACCCGATCGCCGGGGTGGTACAGCGCGATGTCGCCTCCCGGGTGAACGCCATGCTGGCCGATCCGCAGACTCGCCGCAATCTGGTCTTCGACATCGACGCGATGGTCAGCGGCACTCGCTCGGCGCACCGGGACTCCGCCGAATTCGACTGGATCTGCTACGACGAGTTCGGTCATCGGTTCTTCTCCCACATCGTGACCCGCCAGCGGGTGTTCGACGTGGTGGAGCGATTGGCGGGCAGGCCGATCGAGGTCGGTCCGCTGCGGACCGGACCGCGGGGCGCGGCGACGGTGACGGTCCGCGGAGCGGTGCGGATCCCGCGGCTGGCGGACCGCTCGGCCGAGCCCGTCGCGTTCGACCTGACGCTGCCGGTGAGTCTGGATATCACTGTGGATGTCTTGAAAGCCAATCGCTATCGTGCTGATGTGGAAGTGCCGTTGGTGCTCACCGCTTGCGCGGCCGACCCGTTGCTGGTGGTGATCGACGTTCCGCCGCCGGATCCAGCCGACGTTCGCATGGAGTTCACCGCGCGCGGCGCCCGCGCGGCCACGCTTGGTGCGCTCGCGGGGATCAAGAAGCAGGTCGTGGGACAGGTCGTCGCGGTGATCCGCAAGGAACTGGCCAACCCGTCGATGCGAACCATCGACGTCGCCGCGCGCATCGACGGCAACGGCATCGCCTGAGAGCCTGTCGCTACCCGAGTGGGTCATGTGACCAATGTGAAATATGTGTCTCCTGGGTCTAGCGGTTCCCTTGTGAATGTGGTGAAATGAGTTCACGTTCGAGGCTCCCGGCGCGCGAAAGATAGGGGAAGGTGCGCCGGGCACGCTGCCATCCAGGTCGGGTTGCGCGAAGGAGTCCACGATGCGTTCTCATTCGGTATCCCGGCGAGATTTATTCGTCTACGCGGCCGCGGCGGCCGTCGTCGGAGCGACCGCCGGGGCGGCTCCGGCCTCCGCCCGGCCCTCGTTCGGCACCCTCGTCGATTACGCGGGCGGCGTTCCCTCGGCCGCGGCGATCAAGGAGGCGGGGCACCTCGGCGTCATTCGCTACGTCTCCGATCGCAGGCCTGGCGCGGAGTGGATGGTGGGCAAGCCACTGCGCGTCGCCGAAGTCGACCGGCTGAAAGAGGCGGATCTGCGGATCGTGTCGTGCTACCAGTTCGGCAAGGGGCCTACCGCGGACTGGCGCGGCGGGCTGGAGGCGGGCAAGCGGCACGCCGAGCGCGGACTCGCGCTGCACCGCGCCGCCGGCGGTCCGGACCACGTGCCGATCTACGCGTCCATCGACGACAACCCCTCGGCGGTCGACTTCGCCACCATGATCGCGCCGTACCTGCTGGGCTGGGAGGCCGTGCTCGGCAAGGAGAGGACCGGGGTCTACGCGAACGCCCCGACCATCGAACTCGCTGCCGCCGCGGGGCTGTGCTCCTGGTACTGGCAGCACGATTGGGGCACGCCGGACGGTTTCGTGCACCCCGCCGCCCACCTGCATCAATTCGAAATCGACAAACGATCCATCGACGGGGTGGGCATCGATCTGAACAATGTGCTCGCCCCGGAATACGGGCAGTGGTGATGGATAAACGCAGCTAGGTCTGGCTGTGGCTCAGGGGTGCCACGCGCAAGTCGGGTTCGTCGTCGGGGACGACTCGCAGCGTCGGGCGGCTTTCCGGCGCCTCGTGGTCGCCCAGCCAGGAGAACAGCGACCACCGGGACAGTCCGGAGAACGCCGAACCGAGGCTGGCGAAGGAGAACGACGAGATCGCGGACCCGAACGATCCCACGGATCCGACGGACAGCACCGAGCCGACACTGCCGATGGACAGGATCGAATAGGCCGAGCCGATCGACAGGATCGAACCTTCGGAGCGGATCGACAGGATCGAGCGGTGCGAGCGCCTGCTCCGGATCGAATGACCCGGGTGTGTCGAAAGATCGATGGTCGCCATAGTTAGCGGTCTACCACAGTCCGGCGGACTCATGTGTCATCGCGCCAGATCCGTCGGGATGTCGGCGGGCGCGGGTATGAGTGAGGGCGGCAACCCCGGTGGAGTCGCCGCCCTCGGACGAAAACTCAGGCGACCGTGAAGAACCCGAGCGTCGGCAGGAACGAGCAGGTCCGCGGCTCGGCGTCGCCGGCCTTGGTGGTCAGCGAACCGCCGACCACGGCGACGATGCGGCCGGAACCGGTGTTGGCGATGGCGGACAGCGTGGCGGGGCCATCCGGGTTGATCTTGGCCTCGTCGGTCAGCGGCAGGACGCCGGACTGACGGGTGTCCAGGTTCAGCCACTGCACCGTCATGGGCGGGTTCTGCACCGGCGTCGGCGACTTGGTGCCGAGCGCGGTGAAGACGAATCCGGTCTGGCCGGCCTGCGGGCCGGGCGGCGGCAAGGTGGCGGGGCCGGGCACGGCGAGCGCGGTGCCGACCGAGTCGGCGGTCGGGCTGATGCAGCCCTTGCCGATGGTCGGGTACAGGAACTGCGCGATCACGGGGCCGTCCTGCGGCACCTCGGGACCACCGCCGCCGCTGCCGTCGAGGAAGGTGATGATCCGCTCCAGCGTCGACTTGATCTGCGGCGGCAGGTTCAATGTGGCGAGCAGCCTGCGCGCCTGGTCCAGTATCGCCGACTGCGGGCCCGCGATACCCGCCGGGCTCGCGATGTCCGCCGGGCCGGCGACGGCCCCGACAATGGCGGGGGCGAGCGCGGCCAGCGCATCCACCGGCACCCCTTCGGGGACCATCGGAACGCTCTGCGTGGTCGCCGCGGGTGCGGGGGCAGCGGTTGCTGTCGTCGGCGCAGCGAGCGTGGCACTCGCCGCGATGGCGAGTGCGGTCAATGCGATCCGCGATCCTCGGGTGCGAAGCACTGGTCTGGCCGTCCTTACCTCGGGTACAACTCGGTTCGATTGCTAAAAGCCATCGTTTCGGGGGTCACTCTAGGGACATTGCGGCTATGTGTACAGCCGCAGTGTCCGAATGGCGCTGTGGACGATCAGTGTTAGCAGACGATACTGCACCATTGGTGTTACTGGTGTGAAATTTGATGCAAATGTTACCGGTGGTTCGAGGGTGGCACCGAGTGGATTCGCGCTGCGGTTAATCTAATCCGTGCCGTCCGGGCTGTCGCCGGAACACTCCGAAGTCCGGGCGTGCCGAACCGACACACCGCACCCGAGCCGAAAGCAGCGATTTGAATCGTCACCTCCGATGGGCTGTGTCGGTGCTCGGTCTGTCCGTGCTGGCCCGGTTGCTCTGGATGTTGCTGTCGCCGAACGGGATGAACCTCGTCGACCTGCACGTCTACGTCGGCGGATCGGCCGCGCTGCTGACCGATCAGCTCTACGACTTCACCTATGCGGAGAAGACGCCGGACTTCCCGCTGCCGTTCACCTACCCGCCGTTCGCGGCGCTGGTGTTCTTTCCGCTGCACTACCTGCCGTTCACCGCCGTCGCGGTGGCCTGGCTGCTGGCCATCGCCGCGGCGCTGTACGCGGTGGTGCACATCAGTTTCGAGCTCATGTTCGGAGCGGAGACGCTGCGCGCGCCGCGGTGGCGGGCGGCGACGGTCGGCTGGACCGCCCTGGGTCTGTGGCTGGAGCCGGTGCGAACCACGATGGACTACGGCCAGGTCAACGTGTTCCTGGTGCTCGGCGCGATGCTCGCGGTGCGCAGTTCGCGATGGTGGGTCTCCGGCGGGCTGGTCGGCATCGTCGCGGGCATCAAACTGACGCCCGCGATCACCGGTCTGTATTTCGTGGCACGGCGGCGGTGGGCGACCGTCGCGTGGTCGGCGCTCGTCTTCGGCGCGACGGTGGGCGTGAGCTTCGTGATCGCGCCGATCGAGGCGCGGCAGTACTTCGGCACATTGCTCGGTGACGCCGATCGGATCGGGCCGGTGGGCTCGGTGTGGAATCAGTCGCTGCGCGGCGCGCTGAGCCGGATCCTCGGTCAGGACGTGGAATCCGGGCTGTGGTGGATCGCTGCTGTGCTGCTGATCGCGGTGCTGGCAGTCCTGGCCTGGCGCGCCTTGTTGCCGGACGACCGGCTCGGCACGTTGATCGTGGTGCAGCTGTTCGGGCTGATGATCTCGCCGATCTCGTGGTCGCATCACTGGGTGTGGCTGCTGCCGACGGTGCTGTGGCTGGTCTACGGGCCACTGCGTGCGGTGGCCGGGGCGCGCGTCATCGCGGGATTCTGGGTGGCGACCATGCTCGTCGGCGTGCCATGGGTGCTGTCGTTCTTCCAGGATTCGATCTGGACCATCTCACGTCCTGGTGTGCTGGCCTGGCTCGGCGCCGTCGACGTGCTCGGCGTCGTGGTGTTCTACCTCTGGGTGATCCGGTCCGGGACCCGCCGTGTGCGGTCAGGCGGGGAAAGGGATGCGCGTCCGACCGCGGAAGGTTCTGTCCGCGGCGCGTAGGAACGCCACATGCTCAGCCGGACGAGGGCCGCGTCGGCCTGACCACGTGGCGCTCCGCTGCATGGCGGCTCCCGGCTCAAACGCAACCGCACCGGCCCGACTCCTGCTTGCGAGCGAAGCGAGATTGAGCATTCGCCGTTCGCGGCGAACACGCAGCGGCGCAGGCGCTGCAAATCAGATACAGCGATCGATCTCGTGCGCCAGCGCGACGTCCAGCGCGGTGAGGCCGCCCGCGGAGTGGGTCGACAGCGTGAAGGTGACGTTGCGCCAACGGATATCGATGTCCGGATGATGGTTGGCGGTCTCGGCGACCTCGGCGACTCGGCGCACGAGTTCGATGCCGGCGGGGAACGTGGGCGCCTTGACGGTGCGGACCAGGCTGTCGCCTGATCTGGCCCACTCGGGCAGCTCGGTGAGGGCCTCGGCGATTTCGATATCGGAGAGCAGTGTCTGTTGCGCCATAGCTCCTTACTCCTCGTATCGGGCCGCCCCGAAAGGGTCGCGGCGCTGGTCAGGCGGCGCGCGCCTGCTTGAGTGCCTTCTTCAGATCCTTGCCGCTGATCCCAGCGGCTTCGCACTTCTTCATCCGCATGATCACAACGGGGCACTTCAAGCAGCGCGTCTTCTTCCGACAGCACTTCTTCTTCGGTTTCAGGCTGGAAACCTTCTTCGCTTTGACCTTGCCCACGGCGGTTAGCATACCCTTAGTACAAAGCCTGAAACGTTGCGGGAACCGGACAGCCGGTAGGGTGTACCTGGCCGCGATGCCCGGTGAGTTTCGATTCTCCACCTGTTTGCAGGGGTCGGCCGAGCACCAACACCTAACAGCAGGAGGATTCAGGCGTGTCGTCTGCACGCGATTTTCGCAACGTCGCCATCGTGGCCCACGTCGACCACGGCAAGACGACGCTGGTCGACGCCATGCTGCGCCAGTCCGGCGCCTTCGCCGAGCGGGCCGAACCCGTCGATCGCGTGATGGACTCCGGCGACCTGGAGCGCGAGAAGGGCATCACCATTCTCGCCAAGAACACGGCGGTGCACCGCCACCATCCGGATGGTTCGGTCACCGTGATCAACGTGATCGACACCCCGGGGCACGCCGACTTCGGCGGTGAGGTGGAGCGCGGCCTGTCCATGGTGGACGGCGTGGTGCTGCTGGTGGACGCGTCCGAGGGACCGCTGCCGCAGACTCGCTTCGTGCTCCGCAAGGCACTTGCCGCGTCGTTGCCGGTGATCCTGGTCGTGAACAAGACCGACCGTCCCGACGCCCGCATCGAGGAGGTCGTCGAGGAGAGCCACGACCTGCTGCTCGATCTGGCCTCCGATCTGGACGACGCCGCCGCCGAGGCCGCCGAACTCGCGCTCGACCTGCCGGTGCTGTACGCCTCGGGCCGGGAAGGCAAGGCGTCCAAGGAGCGTCCGGACAACGGGCACGCGCCGGACGCGGAGAACCTGGACGCGCTGTTCGACGTGCTGATGGAGTGCATTCCCGCCTCCAAGGGCGATCCCGCCGCACCGTTGCAGGCGCATGTCACCAACCTGGACGCTTCGGCGTTCCTCGGCCGCCTCGCGCTGGTCCGGGTCCACAACGGCGAGCTGCGCAAGGGGCAGAACGTCGCGTGGATGCACGCCGACGGCGTCAAGCAGGTGAAGATCACCGAGCTGTTGCAGACGGTCGGCGTGGAGCGCCAGCCCGGCGAGGTCGCGGTGGCCGGCGACATCGTCGCCATCGCGGGCATCCCGGACATCATGATCGGTGACACTCTCGCCGACCTCGACGAGCCGGTCGCGCTGCCGCGCATCACCGTCGACGAGCCCGCCATCTCGGTCACCATCGGCACCAACACCTCGCCGCTGGTCGGCCGGGTGCAGGGACACAAGCTGACCGCCCGCATGGTGAAGTCGCGGCTGGACCAGGAGCTGGTCGGCAACGTGTCGCTGCGCGTGCTGGACATCGGCCGCCCCGACGCCTGGGAGGTGCAGGGCCGCGGCGAGCTGGCGCTGGCCATCCTGGTGGAGACCATGCGCCGCGAGGGCTTCGAGCTGACCGTCGGCAAGCCGCAGGTGGTCACCAAGCAGGTCGATGGCAAGGTGCACGAGCCGTACGAAGAGCTGACCATCGACTGCCCCGAGGAGTACCTCGGCGCGATCACCCAGTTGCTGGCCGCACGCAAGGGCAAGATGGTGCAGATGAACAACCACGCCGCGGGCTGGGTGCGGATGGAGTTCATCGTCCCCTCGCGCGGCCTGATCGGATTCCGCACCGACTTCCTCACCGAGACCCGCGGCACCGGCATCGCCAACGCGGTGTCGCACGGCTACGCGCCGTGGGCGGGGGAGATCCGGGCCCGGCACACCGGCTCGCTGGTGTCCGACCGGTCGGGCACCGTGACTCCGTTCGCCATGATCCAGCTGGCCGACCGCGGCCAGTTCTTCGTCGAGCCCGGCGCGGACACCTACGAGGGCCATGTCGTCGGAATCAACCCGCGGGCGGAGGATCTCGACATCAATGTCACCCGCGAGAAGAAGCTGACCAATATGCGAAGCTCCACCGCCGACGTGATCGAGACCCTGGCCAAGCCATTGCAGCTGGATTTGGAGGGCGCGATGGAGTTCTGCGCCGCCGACGAGTGCGTCGAGGTCACGCCGGAGGTGGTCCGGGTGCGCAAGGTGATTCTCGGGCAGAACGAGCGTGCGCGGGAGCTGTCCCGGCGCAAGGCGCGGGACCGGGCGGCACTGTAATCCTTTGGGGCGGAGGGAATCCGGCGTCGGGATGGCGCCGGGTTCGCACGGCCGGGTCGCGTGGCGGAGTCGCTGCGGTATCGCCTCTCGAGGGCCGGTCGCCGCTGATCGAGGTCCCAAGCGAATCGTCGCGAGATAGCTCTGGTCGGCAATTCATCGTGACTTTCCTGGGAATCCACCGTCGAGAATTATTCCGCGATGGCCGGAATGCTTCGTTTCAAGTTCGTACTGATTTGGGTAGTACCTGTGGTTGGGGATTGACGATACCGGTGGGTAGGTAATTCTCGGCCACAATTCGTTTGCTTCCGAACAGCGCACCGATGCATGGAACTCGCAACCGTCCGAAGAATTGGTTTCGACCGCGGCCGCTGTCCCGGTTTCGCGGCAGGGCTGGAATTTGTCGCGAAATCGGTTTCGTCGAATAACACTGAGCTCGGAGTTGTGCGCCGTATATCGGCGATGCATGCCACGCTCCGCGCATGCGGTTGCGTGTCACTAGTTGGTGCTCGGGCAGGCTGCTGCTCAGAAAACCTTGGTGTGCAGGGCGTGTGGCGTCCCCGAGGATCGGCAGTGTCTGTGCTGGGGCCGCGCAGGAGGGCCGGAGTTTCGTCCCGTTCGCCGTGTCGACGCGATTGTTGACTTTCGCGTGCTGCCCATCGGTAGACGGGTCGTCGGCGCTATCGCCGGGCATCTGGATTGCGCTCGTCGCTTGCGGGCCTGTGAATGGTCGGGTATTGCGGCTGTCGCGGATGCGCCGATTATTTGCCGACTGTCAACCGAGTTGGTGTGGCATGGCGTCGCGGACCAAGCGGATCGGTATCCCCGATCGCTCTCGTGACACCAGGAATCTGCGATCGGACCGGACTCTACGGTAGAGTTCCGGAGCGTGAAAGTGGGCGCAGGAAAACGCGCAGCGTGGCGCACGTTGTTGCCGACCATGGCGGTGCTGGCGCTGATCAGCAGCTGCGCGGCCAACCCGCCGCCGCCCATCGAAAGCACCGACAGCCCGAAGACCACACCGGTCAAGCCCGCGGAGACCACCGTCGTCGTCGCCTTGGACACCATCGGCACGGCCTTCAATCCACATCTGCGCTCCGACCAGTCCCCCGCCACCTCGGCCATCGCCTCGCTGGTGCTGCCGAGCCCGTTCCGGCCGGTGCCGAGCCCGACCACGCCGGGGGCGACGGCGTGGGTGCCGGACTCGTCGTTGCTGGTCTCCGCCGACGTGACCGCGCAGGAGCCGTTCACGATCACCTATAAGTTGCGCAACGAAGCGTCTTGGTCGGACGGCGCGCCCATCGCGGCCGAGGACTTCCGCTACCTGTGGCAGGAGATGATCTCCGAACCCGGCGTCGTCGATCCGGCTGGATACCGGTTGATCTCGGATGTGAACTCCTCGGCGGGTGGCAAGACGGTCACCGTCGTGATGTCGCAGCCCTATCCCGGCTGGCGTGAGCTGTTCACGGACCTGCTGCCGTCACATCTGCTGAAAGACGCTCCCGGCGGATTCGCCCGGGGAATGAACGGCCAGGTCAACGGCGTCCGGGTGTCCGGAGGCCCGTTCGTGATCCGCTCGGCGGATCCGGGGCGCGACGAGATGTTGCTGGAACGCAACGACCGCTTCTGGGGGACACCGGCCATGCCCGGCCAGATCCTGCTTCGCCGCGGCGGCACGACCGCGCAGCTGGCGGGCTCGCTGCGCACCGGCGACGTGCAGATGGCCCTGGTCCACGGCGGTGTGGCGACCCAGGCGCAACTGGGCGCGATCCCGTCGGTGCGGACCGCGATCATGCCGCAGTCACGTGTGCTGCAGCTGGTGCTCAATGGGCGCACGGGGGAGCTGAGCGATCCGCGGGTGCGCTCGGGCGTGCTCGCGCTGCTCGACCCCCACCTGCTCGCGACGGTCGGTGCGCAGACTGGAAATTGGGTGGAACCAGCTCGTGCGCAGGTGCTCGCGCCGTCCGATCCCGGGTATGCCCCGGCCGCGCCGCCGCGGCCGCCCGCGGACGAGGCGTTCGCGCTGCTCGCCGCGGCGGGGTACGGCCGTGCGCCGGAGCCGCCACCAGCTACTTCGCCGACCTCGCCGGCGCCGCAGCCGCGCACTGTCGGCAAGGACGGCAAGCCGCTGACCGTTCGCATCGGCGCGGTCGACAAGGACGCCACCGCGCTCGCGGTGGCCAATACCGCCGCCGACCAATTGCGCAGCGCGGGGATCGACGCCACCGTGCGCAGTGTCGCCGCCGACGAGCTGTACGGCAAGGAATTGATCGAGGGCACGGTCGACGCCATCGTCGGCTGGGAGGTGGCCGGTTCGGACCCGGCGACGGTGCTGGCGTCCCGTTACGGATGCCCGCCGCCCGCGCTGCCGGGGGTCACCGGCCCGGCGCAGGCCATCGCCGAGGCCGCGCAGCGCGCGCCGAGCAACCTGTCCGGCGTGTGTGATCCGGGCTTGCAGCCCGCGATCGACGAAGCGCTGCGCGGGGTCGACGTGGGCCGGGTGCTCGCCGAGGCCGAGCCCAAACTGTGGGCCATGGCGACGGTGCTGCCGATCGTGCAGGACAACGCCGTCGCTGCAGCCGGGCCCCGGGTGGACGGCGCCTCGCTCAGCGGAGCCATCCAGGTCGGCATTTTCGGCGACGCGTCCCTGTGGCGCAGGATCCCGTGACCTCGGCGGCAACGGGCGGACTGCTGCTGGTGCACGCGCATCCGGACGACGAATCCATCACCACCGGAGGGACGATCGCGCACTACCGCCGTCGCGGCGTGCCGGTCACCGTGGTCACCTGCACCCTCGGCGAGGAGGGCGAGGTGATCGGCGACGAATGGGCGCTGCTGTCCGCGGAGCACGCCGACCAGCTCGGCGGCTATCGCATCCTCGAACTGACCCGGGCGCTGGCCGCGCTGGACGCCGGCCCGCCGCATTTCCTCGGTGGCGCGGGTCGCTGGCGTGACTCCGGCATGGCGGGCACCCCCGCCGCGAACAAACCGCGGGTGTTCGTGCGCTCCGGGGACGAGGCGGTACACGCCCTCACCGAGGTGGTGCTGCGGCTGCGGCCGCAGGTGGTGGTCGGCTACGACCCCAAAGGCGGATACGGCCACCCCGACCACATCCGGGCGCATGAGGTCACCACCGCCGCCGTGCACGCCGCGGCCGACCAAGGCTGGAACACGCCGAAGTTCTATTGGACGGTCACCGACGACGACATGCTGCGCCTGCACACCGCCGCGCTGGCCCGGCGCACCGTCGAGGGCTTGCCCGGCGCGCTGCCCCCGGGCTGGCGGCTGCCCGCCGAAGGGGAGCTCGCGAGCGTACCCAGCCACGCGGTGACCACCACGGTCGACGTCTCCGACGTGTTGACGGCCAAGCGCGCCGCGCTGCGGGCGCACGCCACTCAGGTCACCGTCGCGCCGTCCGGGCGGGAATTCACCCTGTCGAACAATGTCGCCCAGCCGGTGCTGCCGGAAGAGCACTTCATCCTCGTGCGAGGCCCGCGCGGTCCGCTCGGGCCGGACGGGCGGGAGCACGACTTGTTCGCGGGTTTGGACTGACGAAATCCGAAAGACGATAGGGCACACCGGCGTGTTCCGGGTGCTCGCGAACCTCCCGGTGGACGGAGCGAACTGATCGTGTGCGCGGGAACGCCGGAATAGACTCGGCAGTATGTACAACTGGGAGCTCCAGAACGCGATCGCGGCGTTCGTCGACAGCATGAAGCCGCACTGGCAGGAGCAACACGACCTGTATATGACGGTGCTGTACGCGTTTGTCGACATGCAGAGCCACCTGTTGACCCTCCTCGGTTACCCACCGGTGCCGTGACGACGAAAGTCGACGACCACGCTCCCGCGGCATCCGGTGCCGCTCGTTTCGCGGTCGGCCGCGTGCTGGCCCAGGTGATCTTTGTTCTCCTGGTCCTGGACGCACTGCTCACCTTGTCGGTCGAGGTGTTGTATCTGCCGACCTATCTCGGCTCCACCGCGCTTCCGATCGCCGCCGTCCTGGCCGGTGTGGTGAACGTGCTGCTCGTCGCGGGCGTGCGGTCGGTCACCCAGCGCGCCTCGGCCATGGCGCTTCCGCTGGCCGCGTGGGCGCTGGGGTTCTTGGTCTGCGCGAGCCTGGGCCCGGGCGGCGATATCCTGCTCGTCACCGATTGGCGCACCGCGCTGCTGCTGTTCTGCGGATTGCTCCCGCCCCTGGCGTACATCTACTTCCAGATGAACGCCCATGTATTCCGCCCGCGCTGAGCTCTGCCGAGCCGGGCCGCCAGGGCGGCTATCACGGCGTCGGGGCGGGTCAGCGCGTGCCGAGCCGCCCCGGTGTGACGGCCTCGATGAGCTTCCCTGCGTCGTCGATCGGGATGTCGACCACCGCGTAGCGCTTCTTGCCCGCCGCGGTCGCCGCGACGACCGTGGCGACTCCGGCGCGGCGCTGGAAGAAGGTCTGTCGCACGGTCCAGCCGATCACGCCGGGCGCCTCCAGGCAGTCGCGGTCCCGGTCGAGGGATCCGGAGCGGGTGATCAGCCAGGTCGGGCTGGTGGCCGTGCGGGGAAGTACGGCGTGGCCGAGGCCGCGGTAGCGGTCTTCGGCCAGGGCGAGCGCCACCGGAACGGCGAGGCCGGGCAGCAACCACCACCACGGCGAATAGCCCGCTCCGGCAAGGGCGAGGTAGGCCATCACGACGGCGAGAACAGCGACCGGGGCGAGTGCGCGCGTGTGCCTACGACGCCGTGCGGCCGGGCCATGTGCGATCAACGGCGCGCTGCCCGGTGCCAGACCGGCGTCCGATGCCCCTGCGCCACTGGGAATCGCGTCCGCCGGGGCGGGAATAGTGTTGTCGCGCATCTCATCCCGGGCGAGCAGATGGCTCAGGGTGTGTTCGACCGCGCCGCGCGGTGCCTGCGGCAGGATCTTCTGCCGCGGGTTCTCGCCGGTCATGATCGCCTCGAGTTCAGCGGCGCCCGCCAGGCGCAGCAGCAGCGGTTCCTTCACCGTGGCCCCGCGCAGGCGGGCCAGGTCGAGGGTGATCTGGCGCGTGGTGAACAGGCCGTGGCGCAACTGCAAGGTCTTGCCGTCATCGCTGACGCGCAGCCCGAAATAGGTGGTCAGGTAGTGCGCGCAGGCGGCGGCGCTGACCGCCAGGACGATGGCGCACAGCAATGCGGCCCCGGCGAGTGCCAGTGCCGGCGCGCCGCCGTCTTCCACGTCGTGTACCGCGTCCGACCGGAACACGATCTCGCCGAGTCCGTACTGGAAGGCGACGCCCACGATCGGCGCGACGATCGCGAACCCGGTCAGCGACAGTGGGGCGTAGCGCACCCACGCCGGACGCCAATGCCCGATCTCGCGCGCCGAAGTCCGGGTCGTGGCGAAACCACCGGATACGTTCTGCGGCGGTAGTTTTCGTTCCTCGACCTCGTCCACCTGGCCCGCTGTGTGCGCGAGCAGCGCGGCGCGCAACGGCGGTACGACCCGCGTGTCCAAGGCATCTAGCTTGAACTGCTCGCCGGAATCGGCCTGCTGGCCCGTCCCGATCGCCAGTACGGCGAGCCCGAGTACCCGATGCAGCAGGTCCGCTTCGATATCCACCGAACGGATGCGCGACCGCGGCACCGACAGCCTCTTGCGCTGCAACAACCCGGTGCGCAGCTCGACGTGCGTCGGTCCGACCCGGTATGTCGTGGTGAACCAGCGGGTGAGCGCGAACCCGACGATCAGCACCACCGGGATGATGCTCCACACATGGTTGCCGCTGCTCGTGCCCAGGATCACCGAACCGATCAGCACCGGGATGAACTTCACCACCTCGGTGATCGGATGGACCAGCAACATCCGCTTGTCGAGCCGCTGCCACGGTTGCCCCGCTTGGGCGGTGCCCGCCTCGGTCGTGTTCGCGGTTCGTTCGCTGGACTCGCTCATTTTCGCCCCTCGCCGGGACTGCGTGTCGCCGCTGGCTCGGCTGCGTTCGTCGGTCGCTCGCTCATGCCGACCCCTCGATGCCGCTCGGCGTGGTCACGAGCGCGTGTTTTCGCTCACCGCGCTCGCTCATGTCGCGTCCCCGCGGTGCTGGGCGGCGATCCGGGTCAACCGCGTCACGGTCTCCTCGGCGACCGGGAGATCGAGGGCGCTGATCTGCACCGCGCCGGCCGAGGAAGCGGTGGTCACGGTGACCGTCGCCAGGCCGAGCAGGCGCTCCAGGGGTCCCCGTTCGGTGTCGACGGTCTGCACCCGCGAGATCGGCGCGACCCGGCTCTCCTGGCTGAGCCAGCCGACCCTGGTGTACACCGCCTCGTCGGTCACCTGCCAGCGGTGCACGGCGTACCGCCACCACGGCACGACGCCGATGTTCAGCCCGGCCAGCGCCAACGTGACCAGGAAGAGGCCGAGCTGCCAGCCGCGGTGCGCGGAGTCGAGCATCGCCCACACGATCTGCGCCGCGATGGGAATTACCCAGGCCAGCGCCGCCTGCACGGTCCACAGCAGCTTCGCCTTCGGGCTGGGGCGCCAGGCCGGGTCGGCCAAGATCGTGCGCGACTGCGACATGCTGCCATGGTTGCACGATCGCGCACCCGCTGTCGCAGGTAAACGTCCGCGGGAGCCGAGGCGACGCGGTGCTACCGACGTCACCCCGGAATAGCTTCGGGCACCGCACAGTTGTCAACGCTCAACGGCGCCCGCGTCCAGCGTGGCCGCTGTAGTGAGCGAGCGCGTGGCTGGTCCGCTTCGCCTCACTGTCGAGCACTGGAGGGAGACAGTTCCGGATGTGTAGCGCATGATCGACGGCGTGACCGATCTACCGAACCCGAGCGTCCCGCCGGCACCGCCCAGCCCTTCGGCCATGCGCCGGGCGTTGCGCAGGGCCCGCGACGGTGTCACGTTGAACGTGGACGAGGCCGCGGTGCTGTTGCACGCGACCGGTGACGACCTCGCCGACCTCTGTCGCAGTGCCGCGCGGGTGCGCGACGCCGGGCTGGCCTCCGCGGGTCGTCCGAAGACGATCAGCTATTCCCGCAACGTTTTCATCCCGCTGACGCGACTGTGCCGGGACAAGTGCCACTACTGCACGTTCGTCACCGTGCCGGGCAAGCTGCGCGCCGAGGGCAAGGGGATGTTCCTCGAACCCGACGAAGTGCTCGACATCGCACGCCGCGGTGCGGCGCTCGGGTGCAAGGAGGCGCTGTTCACGCTGGGTGATCGGCCCGAGGACCGCTGGCCGGAGGCCGCGCAGTGGCTGGACGAGCGCGGCTACGACTCGACGCTGGACTACCTGCGTGCCGTGTCGATCATGGTGCTGGAGGAGACCGGGCTGCTGCCGCACCTGAATCCGGGTGTGATGTCGTGGGAGGAGATCGCGCGGCTCAAGCCGGTGGCGCAGTCCATGGGCATGATGCTGGAGACCACGGCGACCCGGCTGTTCACCGAGAAGGGCAACTGCCACTACGGCAGCCCGGACAAGGACCCCGCGGTGCGGCTGCGCGCCATCACCGACGCGGGCCGCCTCTCGGTGCCCTACACCACCGGCATCCTGGTCGGCATCGGCGAGACGATGGCGGAGCGAGCCGCGTCGATCATGGCGATTCGCAAGCAGCACAAGGCTTTCGGGCACATCCAGGAAGTCATCATCCAGAACTTCCGCGCCAAGGACGACACCGCGATGCGGGATGTGCCGGACGCGGGCCTGGAGGAATTCCTCGCCACCATCGCCGTCACCCGCATCCTGCTCGGGCCCGACGTGCCGGTGCAGGCGCCGCCGAACCTGGTGTCGCATGCCGAGTGCCGCGCGCTGATCGATGCGGGCATCGACGACTGGGGCGGTGTGTCGCCGGTGACGCCGGACCACGTGAACCCGGAGCGGCCGTGGCCGAATCTGGACACCCTGCGGGAGATCACCGAGGCGGCGGGCTATCAGCTGGTCGAGCGCACTTCCGCGCACCCGAAGTACGTGCGGGCGGGCAATCCGTGGGTCGATCCGCGGATCGGCGCGCACGTCGCGGCGCTCACCGACCCGGCGACCGGGTTGGCGAATCCGGACGCGATACCGGTGGGCCTGCCCTGGCAGGAGCCGGACGAGTCCTGGGAATCGACCGGACGCGTCGATCTCAACACCGCCATCGATATCGAGGGCCGCAACACCGAGCACCGCAGCGACGCCGGGCTCGGCCAAGAGGTGGTCGGCGCCTTCGGTGACTGGGACACCATCCGCGAGCAGGCGCGCGATCTCGCCGTCGCGACGCCGCGGCGGCTGGACTCGGACGTGCTCGCCGCGCTTCGCGCCGCCGAACGCGACCCGGCCGGGCTCAGCGACGCCGAGTATCTCGCGCTGGCCACCGCCGACGGTGCCGAGCTCGACGCGGTCGCCGCGCTGGCCGATCAGTTGCGCCGCGACACGGTCGGCGACGACGTCACCTACGTGGTGAACCGGAACATCAACTTCACCAATATCTGCTACACCGGGTGCCGGTTCTGCGCCTTCGCCCAGCGCAAGGGTGACGCCGACGCGTTCACGCTGAGTATGGACGAGGTCGCCGACCGGGCGTGGGAGGCGCACGTCGACGGCGCCACCGAAGTGTGCATGCAGGGCGGCATCGACCCCGACCTGCCGGTCACCGGGTACGCGGACCTGGTGCGCGCGGTGAAGCAGCGGGTGCCGTCGATGCATGTGCACGCGTTCAGTCCGATGGAGATCGTGAACGGCGCTTCGCGCGGCGGCCAGAGCATCCGGGACTGGCTGGTCGCGCTGAAGGAAGCCGGTCTGGACACCATTCCCGGCACGGCCGCGGAGATCCTGGACGACGAGGTGCGCTGGGTGCTCACCAAGGGCAAGTTGCCCACCTCGGCGTGGATCGAGGTGATCACCACGGCGCATCAGGTGGGCATCCGGTCCAGCTCGACCATGATGTACGGCCACGTGGACAATCCGAAGCACTGGGTCGGGCACCTGCGGGTGCTGCGCGGAATCCAGGACGAGACCGGCGGTTTCACCGAATTCGTGCTGCTGCCGTTCGTCCATCAGAGCGCGCCGCTGTACTTGGCCGGTGCCGCGCGCCCCGGCCCGACGAACCGGGACAACCGCGCCGCCCACGCGCTGGCCAGGATCATGCTGCACGGCCGGATCCCGAACATCCAGACCAGCTGGGTCAAGCTCGGAACCACCGGAACCCGCGTGATGCTCAACAGCGGCGCCAACGATCTGGGCGGCACGCTGATGGAGGAGACCATCTCCCGGATGGCCGGATCACAGCACGGCTCGGCCAAGACCGTCGCCGAGCTGGTCGAGATCGCCACGGGCATCGGGCGACCGGCCCGGGAACGGACCACGACCTACGGCGTGCCGAAGCGGACGATGTCGGCACTCCCCTTGACAGTGGGGTAGTGAAACTCGGCCGCGTTCCGCGGTGACCGCGAATCGCTCCGGCAACGGGCGCTGGCCAGTCGGCCCAGAGCCCATCGCTGACACCTCGTCCTACCGGCGTGGCCCGCCGTCCGCGACGGCGGGCCACACCAGGATTCGCAGCGGAACGAGGAATATCCGCCAGAGGCGCGACATCCCGGATGCGCGGGAGGCGGGCAGCGACCGGCGCGATGACCGCGTCGCGGTCGGCCCGTACCGGAGCGACGTCGCACAACGGGGTCACCACGGAGCGCGCCAGGTGGCGGAGAGATTTTCGCATCCCGTTCGGTGTGCACAACACCCTGAGTTAGGGCAGGCTGACCAGTAGTAACGTGGGGTGCCGGGATAGGGTTTCGCCGGGCGGACTATCCCGCAGGCGAGGACAGACTAGGAGAGCGGCAGTGCCGTACATCATCGCTGAACCGTGCGTTGACGTGAAGGACAAGGCATGCATCGAGGAATGCCCCGTGGACTGCATCTACGAGGGTGGTCGCATGCTGTACATCCATCCCGACGAGTGCGTGGACTGTGGTGCATGTGAGCCGGTGTGCCCGGTGGAGGCGATCTTCTACGAAGACGACACCCCGGACCAGTGGAGCGGCTACGTGAACGCCAACGTCGATTTCTTCGACGAGCTGGGCTCGCCCGGCGGCGCCACGAAGGTGGGCAAGGTCGACTACGACCCGCCGTTCATCAAGGAACTGCCGCCGATGGCGAGCGAGTGAGATCTGACGTGTCACCGCGTGGCCGGGTCAGCGGTCGGCTGCCCGATTTTCCTTGGGACACCATCGCTTCGGTGAAGGTGAAGGCGGCCGCTCATCCCGGTGGGATCGTCGATCTGTCCGTCGGCACTCCCGTGGACCCGGTTGCTCCACTGATCCGGGCGGCATTGAACTCGGTCGCCGAGGTGCCCGGATACCCGACCACGCACGGCACCCCCGAGCTCCGCGCGGCCGCGGTCGACGCGCTGAAGCGGCGCTACGGGATCACCGGTCTCGATCCGGCGGCCGTCCTGCCCGCGATCGGCACCAAGGAGCTGATCGCCGGGCTTCCCCGGCTGCTCGGTCTCGGCCCCGGCGACTTGGTGGTCGTCCCCGAGGTCGCCTACCCCACCTACGAGGTCGGCGCGCTGCTGGCGGGCGCGCAGGTGCTGCGCGCCGACGGGCTGACCCGGCTCGGTCCGCAGACGCCCGCGCTGATCTACGTGAACTCGCCGTCCAACCCGACCGGTCGAGTACTCGGCGTCGACCATCTGCGCAAGGTGGTGGCTTTCGCGCGTGAACGTGGCGCGATCGTCGCCTCCGACGAGTGCTACCTGGGACTGGCCTGGGAGGGTCGCGCGGTCTCGCTGCTCGACCCCGAGGTGTGCGACGGCGACCACACCAACCTGCTCGCGCTGCATTCGCTGTCCAAGACCTCCAACCTGGCCAGTTACCGCGCGGGATTTGTGGCGGGCGACCCGGCCCTGGTGGCCGAGCTGCTCGAGGTGCGCAAGCACGCGGGCATGATGGTGCCCTTCCCCATCCAGGCCGCGATGACGGCCGCGTTGAGCGACGACGCGCACGAGGCGCAACAGCGCGAGCGCTACCGGGCACGTCGCGAAGTGCTGCGAAAGGCTTTGCTGACGGCCGGTTTCCACATCGATCACTCGGAGGCGGGCCTGTATCTGTGGTCGACGCGCGACGAGCCGTGCCGTACCACGCTGGACTGGCTGGCCGACCGAGGCATCCTCGCCGCGCCCGGCGACTTCTACGGCCCCGCCGCCGGCGAGCACGTGCGGATCGCACTGACCGCGACCGACGAGCGCATCGCCGCGGCGGCCGATCGCCTCACTGCGGGCTGAGCGTCGGGGGCGGATCGCGCTGACGGCCACGGCGAGCGTGTTGCCGCGGTGGCTGAACGATTCACTGCGGGCTGAGCGTCGGGGACACGGATTGCGCTGGTCGCGACCGGCTGGCGCATGGCCGCGGTGACGGAACAACACACCGCGGCTGACGGACGGACGAAACCGTCTGGGAACGATCCGCCCTGCGCAGTAACCCGCTGTCGCGGGAATGGCAGGCCGGTGGAAACCGGTGTGTCGGCGGCCGCGCGCGTCGGGCCGGGAGAGCTAGCCTGGGGTATGGACGCTGTCACGGTTGTCCCCACGCCGAGCAATGAGCCGGTGCATACCTACGCGCCGGGCAGCCCGGAACGGGAGCTACTGATCGGCAAACTGGCCGAGCTGTCTGCCGAGCAGGTCGACGTGCCGCTGGTGATCGGCGGCAAGCACCGGCCGGGCATCGGCGAACGACACGACATCGTCGCGCCGCACCGGCACCGGCAGGTGCTGGGGACCTACACCGACACCACGCACTCGGAAGCACACGGGGCCATCGACGCCGCGATGGCGGCCGCGCCCGGCTGGCGGGCCCTGCCTTTCGAGGAACGCGCCGCGGTGTTGTTGCGGGCGGCCGACCTGCTGGCCGGCCCTTGGCGGGAAACCGTCGCCGCGGCGACCATGCTCGGGCAGTCGAAATCGGCCCAGCAGGCGGAGATCGATGCGCCGTGCGAACTGGTCGACTTCTGGCGGTTCAACGTGTCCTTCGCGCGCGGCATCTTGGCGCAGCAGCCGCAATCCAGCGCTGGAATGTGGAACCGGATGGACTACCGGCCGCTCGAGGGATTCGTCTACGCCATCAGCCCGTTCAATTTCACCGCGATCGCCGGTAACCTGCCGACCGCTCCCGCGCTGATGGGCAACACCGTGGTGTGGAAGCCGTCGCCCACCCAGACCCTGTCCGCCTTCTACACCATGCGGCTGCTGGAGGCGGCGGGCCTGCCACCGGGCGTGATCAACATGGTCACCGGAGACGGGGTGCAGTTGTCGGAGGTAGCGCTGAGCGATCCACGATTGGCCGGTGTCCACTTCACCGGCTCGGCCGAAACGTTCCAGTATCTCTGGCGGCAAGTCGGCGCGAATATCGGCCGCTACCATGGCTATCCGCGTCTGGTCGGGGAGACCGGCGGCAAGGACTTCATCGTCGCGCATTCCTCCGCCGATCCGGACGCGCTGCGCACCGCCCTGATTCGCGGCGCCTACGAGTATCAAGGCCAGAAATGCTCGGCGGCCTCACGCGCCTATATCGCGCGATCGGTGTGGCGCGCGATGGGCGATGATTTCCTGCACGTCACCGAACAGCTGAGTTATGGCGACGTCGCGGATCTGTCGAATTTCGGTGGGGCGCTGATCGATCGGCGGGCGTTCGACAAGAATGTGGCGGCCATCCAGCGCGCCGGGGATGCCGGTCTCACCATTCCGGTCGGTGGCAGCTACGACGACAGCGAAGGCTGGTTCGTCCGGCCGACCGTGTTCCTGACCGACAACCCGCACGACGAATCGTTCGCCACCGAGTACTTCGGACCGATTCTGTCGGTGTACGTCTACGACGACGCCGAACCCGGTGCGTACAGCGCGATTCTCGCCGAAGTCGAGTCCGCCGCGCCCTACGCGCTGACCGGCGCGGTGTTCGCGCAGGACCGGAACGCGATCGAACAGGCCGATGCCGCATTGCGATTCGCGGCGGGCAACTTCTACGTCAACGACAAGCCGACCGGTGCGGTGGTGGGCCAGCAGCCGTTCGGCGGCGCCCGCGCCTCCGGCACCGACGACAAGGCGGGCTCGCCGCTGAACTTGCTGCGCTGGGTCGCGCCACGCACGCTCAAGGAGACCTTCGTTCCGCCGGTCGAATATCGCTACCCGCACATGGACACGTGATACACGCCGCCGCGGCGGGCCATACCCGACCCGCTAGACCAGCGGCTTCCGCAGACGCATCCGGATGCGCAGGTCGAGCAGATACGCATTGAGCGGGAACATCCGTACCGGCCTCGGCAGCCGGATGTGCACCGCCGCGATCGCCCGCAGCAGCCGATCGAAGCGACGCTGATCGCGCTCGGTCCAGGTCATGCCCATCTCGTCGCGCAGATGCTGGGGCAGCAGGCCGGTGACGACGAACCGTTGCAGCCTGGCGAAGACCGCCTGTACCGGACGCGGCATCATCTTCAGATCGATCAGATCGTGGAAGTAGTCCCGCAGGGCCGGTTCGATGGCGCGCTGTTTCAGGTTCTCATCCCAATACCGCTGGAACTCCGGACGATTCGCCGGCCACATCTCCGGCCGCATCTGCAGCGTGGTGCCCAGGCGCGCGGCGTAGTGATAGAAGGCGTCAGCGGTGGCGGGATTCATCGGACCGTGCATCCGGGTGTAGAGATCGTCGATGCCCCAGTACAGGCACGCGGCCACCCACAGTTGCAGGTTCGGGTCGAAGGCGTTGTATTTCACCGGGCTGGCCGCGGTGGAGCGCACCGGGCGGTGGGAAACGTTGACGGCCGCGCGGTAGGCGGCGCGTTCGTCGTCCGAACCAAGGAGTGCAACCGCGAGGTAGGTCAATGTGGTGCGCAGCCGCTTGAGCGGGTGCAGGGTGACCTTACCGCTGT
Source organism: Nocardia sp. NPDC051787 (assembly GCF_040681325.1). Taxonomy (NCBI): domain Bacteria; kingdom Bacillati; phylum Actinomycetota; class Actinomycetes; order Mycobacteriales; family Nocardiaceae; genus Nocardia; species Nocardia sp. NPDC051787. Next base: position 34,457 of record NZ_JBFAYO010000031.1, on the reverse strand, counting down.
CGACGGTGCTCTCCAGAACGCCGCGGCCCACCGGACGTAGGCTCAGCTGCAGGATGACGTTGGCGGTGCCGCCGAGGAACGCGGCGATTCCGTCCACGTATTCCGCGACGGTCTCCGGGGTCAGAATCAGGTCCGGATCCGGCTCGTGCTCGGTGGTGCCCAGCGGCGCGGTCATCGTTGACCTCGTCTTTCGGTGTCCGCCCGACCTTGGGCCGAGCAATGAGAAGATTATGCCCTGACTTTCTCATTCTCTTGATGCGCCTGTCAATCGACGCGGGCCTGCCGTGATGGTATGCGATGCTGGAAGTGTCATTGTTTCGCCGACGCGGAGAGGGTGGAGGCATGGCCACGTTGACCAGATTGCTGCCGCTGGTGCGAGGTGCGGCCCCGGAGGACCGCAATCAGGCCCGTGTGCTGGACGCGGCGCTGGTGGCGTTCCTGGACTTCGGCATCAAACGCACCAGCATGGTGGAGGTCGCGCGCCGCTGCGGGCTGTCGCTGGCCACCCTCTACCGTCGCTTCGCCAGCAAATCCGATCTGATCAAAGCCGTCGGGCTGCGCCAGACCCGGGAGTTCATCGAGGAAGTCGACGCCGCGCTGCAACGGCAGGTGGACCGGGACGCGAGCGCCGAGGAGCAGATCGTCGAGCTGTTCGCCGCGTTCATCACCGGCCTGCGTGGCAACCAGCTGATCCACCGGCTGCTGGCGACCGAGCCCGAACTCGTGCTGCCCTACCTCACCACCGAGGGCGCCCCGGTCATCGAACTCGGCCGGGACTACCTCGCCGAGTTCATCACGCGGCTGCAGCGGGAGGGCAAGCTGCCGGAATACGATCCGGAACCGTTGGCCGAGATGATCGCCCGCACAGCGCTTTCGCTGGCGCTGACCCCGCAGACGGTGATCCCGCTCGGCGACGACGCCGCGATCCGGCAGTTCGCGCGCGACCACGTGGTGGTGTCGTTCCGGGTGCCGTAGTGCGGCCGGGGAGGATCGGCCGCTCAGCGGACGAGCGGGAGTCCGGCGAACATCGCCTGGAGCGTGGCGAGGACGTCGTCGGTCTGTTCGGCCGCGGTGCCACGGGTATGCGCCGTCACCGCGAAGCCGTTGCCAAAGGACGCCGAGGCTACCTCGGACTCACCGAAATCCGACCAGCCCCACTTGGTGCCGAGCACGAACGGCCAGCGCGCCGTGCCCCAATCCTGTTCGGTGCCGTCCTGGGCCGGACGGGACCGGACCGCCCGAGGTGCGATTGCCCAGAGGTTGCCCGGGTGAAACGAGTCTGGCGTCAGACCAGCCGCAGGCCGAGCCGCCGCCGGATGCGCATATCCAGCAGATAGGCGTTGAACGGGAAGGCGCGGATCGGCCGCGGCAGCCTGGCCTCCGCGGCGCCGAGTGCGCGCAGGAAGTAGCCGAGCGCGCGTTCGTCGCGTTCGGTCCAGGTCAGGCCCATTTCCTCGCGCAAGTGCCGGGGTAGCAGACCCGTGACGAAGAAGCGGTGCAGCCGGGCGAATGCCAGTTGTGCCGGGCGCGGCAGCATACGCAGGTCGATCAGCTCATAGAAGTAGGCGCGAACGGTCGGGTCGATGCTGGTCTCGGCGAGGTTCGCGGCCCAGTACTCGTCGAACGCGCGCCGGTCGGCGGGCCACATCGTTTCGGGCATTTGCAGCGTGGTGCCCAGCCTGGCGCCGAGCCGGTAGAAGGCATCGGCGGTGGCCTCGTCCATCGGGCCGTGCATCCGCTCGTACAGATCCTTCGCGCCCCAGTGCAGGCAGGCCGCGACCCACAGTTGTAAATCCGGGTCGAAGGCGTTGTAGCGCACCGGACTCGACGCGGTCGAATGGACCGGGCGATGCGAGGCGTTGACCGCCTCTCGGTAGGCGGCGCGTTCCTCGTCGGTGCCGAGCATCGCCACGGACAGGTAGGTCAGGGTGGTGCGCAAACGTTTGACCGGGTGCAGCATGACCTTCCCGCTGTCGACTGTGCTCTCCACCACGCCGTAGCCGACCGGCGGCGCGCTCAGCTGCATGATGACGTTCGCGGTGCCGCCGAGAAATCCGGCGATCCCGTCGATGTACTGCCCGATGTCGAAGGGGTCCGGCGGTTCGGGCCGATGCGTCGCGCGAAGTGGCCTGGTCATCGTTGACCTCGCAGTGCTGAGAATGTTATGCAATAACTTTCTCACCGCGTCAGCGGGGTGTCAACGAGCCATGCTGCCGGGATGGATGTCGCCGCGTCGCCGGGGAATCGACGAAGTAGCGTGGTCGAATGCCGTTCGCCCCGCCGCTGCTGCTCAGTTCGCTGAACCCGCTCGCCGTCGCAGGCGGAGCGGACATCCCCGACGCCGTCACGATCGACGGGATCACCCTCTCGCGCAGCGACCTGCTCGGCGCCGCCACCTCGGTGGCCGAACGCGTCGCGCGCGCGGAGCGGGTGGCGGTGCTGGCCGAACCGACCGTGGAGACCGTCCTCGCGGTGGTCGGTTGCCTGATCGCGGGCGTCACGGTGGTGCCGGTGCCGCCGGACTCCGGAACCGCGGAGCGGGCGCACATCCTTGCCGACTCGGGCGCGCAGGCGTGGCTGGGGAAGGCTCCGGAGGGCAGCGAGCTGCCGCGGGTGCCGGTGCGGCGACACGCCAGGTCCTGGCACACCTATCCCGAACCTGAGCCCGCCACAACGGCTTTCGTGTTGTACACCTCGGGTACGACGGGCCTGCCGAAGGGTGTCGTGCTCAGTCGCGGCGCCATCGCGGCCGGTCTGGACGCGCTCGCGGAGGCATGGGCATGGACCGCGAACGACGTTCTGGTACATGGGCTTCCGCTGTTCCACGTACATGGGCTGATCCTCGGCGTGCTGGGCCCGCTGCGTGTGGGCAGTCCGCTGATCCACACCGGTAAACCGACTCCGCAGGCATACGCGGCGGCCAAGGGTTCGCTGTACTTCGGCGTGCCCACCGTGTGGTCGCGGGTGGTCGACGACCCCGATGCGGCAAAACAATTGGCCGACGCCCGGCTCCTGGTCTCCGGGAGCGCACCGCTGCCGGTACCGGTGTTCGAGCGGCTGCGTGAGCTGACCGGGCACGCGCCGATCGAGCGCTACGGCATGAGCGAAACCATGATCACCCTGTCCACCCGGGCCGACGGCGAACGCAGGCCGGGCTGGGTCGGCACGCCCGTGCGCGGTGTGCAGACCCGGCTCAGGGACGAGTCCGGCGCCCGGGTTCCACACGACGGGGAAAGCATCGGTGGCCTCGAAGTGCTCGGCCCGATGCTCTTCGACGGCTACCTGAACCGTCCGGAAGCGACCGCGGAGTGCTGGACCGAGGACGGCTGGTTCCGGACCGGTGACGTGGCCGCGATCGACCCGGCGGGCTTCCACCGCATCGTCGGCCGGGAATCGGTGGACCTGATCAAGTCCGGCGGCTACCGCGTGGGCGCGGGCGAGGTGGAGACGGTGCTGCTCGGCCACCCCGCGGTCGCGGAGGCCGCGGTGGTCGGCCTCCCCGACGACGACCTCGGCCAGCGCATCACCGCCTTCGTCGTCCTGCGCGGCGCGGCCACCGAGCGTGCCCTGATCGACCATGTGGCCCAACAGCTTTCGGTGCACAAACGTCCTCGCGAGATCCGTGTGGTGGACGCCTTGCCGCGCAACGCCATGGGGAAGGTCCAGAAGAAATTGCTGAGCTGAGGGATCGATCGGTTGACCTCGAGTTGGGTCGAGGTTCTACGGTCGCCACATGACCTCCACCCTGACCTCCGAACAGATCGACTACCTGCACACCCAGCGCCTCGGCCGCCTGGCCACTGTCCGCCCCGACGGCACTCCGCAGAACAACCCGGTCGGCTTCCACTTCAACGCCGACCTCGGCACCATCGACATCGCGGGCTGGAACATGGGCGCCTCGCGGAAATTCCGCAACCTCCTCGAGAACCCCCACGTCGCATTCGTCGTCGACGACATTGCCTCCGTCCAACCCTGGCGCGTCCGCTGCCTGGAAATCCGCGGCACCGCCGAAGCACTCACCGACGTCGACCCCTACATCTCCGGCGTCTCCCGCGAGATGATCCGCATCCACCCGGACCGCGTCATCGCCTTCGGCTTGACGGATGAGGCACCCGGCAACGCCTGACCGCTCCGAGCGGCGTCGAGTGGGCCTATGGACATCAGCCTCGTGGCGTCAAAGCCTCGCGCGGCGAGCACCGCGGCGCCGTGGGCGCAGCTGGTACAGGCGGTACCAGGCCAGCGCGAGGAAGATGACCCCTAGACCGGCCACCACTCCCATGTCGACCAGCCACGTGCCGAGAGTGTGTCTCCACAGTGGGTCGGCTGCGCCCGTGTGCGGTGAGAGGGTGTCGAGGTCGAGGGTGGCGGCTCCCGCGCCGTAGCCCCAACGGGACGGCGATAGGTAGGCCAGTTGCTCCAGGACGGGTGTGCCGGGGAGCCGCACCAGACCTCCTGTGAGCACCAGTTGCGCCATCGACAGCACTATCAGCAGCGGTAGCGTCTTCTCCGAGGTGTCCACCAATACCGACACCAGCAAGCCGAGCGCCAGCGATGTGATGCCGAGCATCGCCATCGCCAGGATCAGCTCCAGCTCGACCGACGTGAATATCCCTTTCGCCGGCATGCTCTCACCAATGGTGCCGATGAAGAACAACATCGCCGCCTGCACAGTGGTGATCACGCCGAGGACCAGCAGTTTCGACATCAGATAGACCCCGGCCGACAGGCCGGCCGCGCGTTCTCTGCGGTAGATCGTCTGCTCCTTGACGATCTCGCGAATCGAGTTGCCGGTGCCGACGAAGCATGCGGCGAAGATCAGGATCATGAGTTTGGTCGGGGCATCGGTGTTGGTTCCCGGCGTCCCGGTGAAACCCTCGCCCGACGGTATAGCGGCGATCAAGCCACCGAGGAGCAGCGGCATCACGCCGAGGAGCGCCAGATAACTTCGGTCCGAGGCGATCACCGCCAGATATCGCCTGCACAGCGTGCTGAGCTGGCTGAGTTTGGACTGCGGCGCGGGTGGCGGCGCCGGTGGACGCACTTCCGCCGGGCCGACGTCGTCGGTCAGCCCGACCGCCACGTACTGCTCGAAGCGTGCCGAAGCCCGGAACTCACCGGCCCAGTCGCGGTCGGGGTCGCGATCGAATGCCTGGAAAACCTCAGCCCAGCTGCGCTGAGCGAAATGCTGCAATCCCTCCGCGGGTGGCCCGTAATAGGCCAGCCGCCCGCCGGGCACCAGAACCAGCAAGCGGTCACACGAATCGAGATTCGCGACGCTGTGCGTGACGACGATGACGGTCCGACCGTCATGCGCCAGTTCGGACAGCATTTCCATGACCGTTTTGTCCAGGCCGGGATCGAGTCCGGAGGTCGGTTCGTCGAGGAACAACATGGACGGCTTGGTCAGCAACTCCAGCGCGACGCTCACGCGTTTGCGCTGCCCACCCGAGAGCCTATCGATGCGGGTGTCGGCGTGCCGCGCCAAACCGAGTTCCTCGAGGACCTCGTCGACCCGCTGCTCCCGCTCCTCGCTGCGTGTGTCACCGGGGAAGCGCAGTTCGGCCGCGTAGAGCAGGGCGCGTCGCGTCGGAAGCTGGCTGTGCAGGATGTCCTCCTGCGGGACCAGCCCGATCCGGTGCCGGAGCTCGTCGTAATCGGTGTACAGGTCGCGTCCGTCGTAGCGGACCGTCCCCTCCGTCGCGGGCCGCAACCCGGTGACGGCGCCGAGCAGTGTCGACTTGCCCGCCCCACTGGGACCGATGACGCCGACGAGCGAGCGCTCCGGGATGGGGAAGCTCACCTCGTCGAGGAGCACCTTGCCTTCCGGTGTCCGCACGATGAGATTCTGCACCGAGACCGACACGTCGCCGGTGTCGACGAACTCGCGCAGTTCGTCGCCGACCAGCCGGAAAGTGGTGTGCCCCATGCCGATCAAATCGGATTCGGAGAGGTCGACGGAGTCGACCCGGGAGCCGTTGACGTAGGTGCCGTTGTGGCTGCCGAGGTCGACGATCCGGTACCGGCCTGCGTCGATCACCTGCAGTTCGGCGTGATGGCGGGAAACCATGAGGTCGGACACGACGATGTCGTTGTCGGCGCCGCGCCCGATCCGAAGCGTGCCCGAGGTGATCCGGACGACCGCTCCGGGGTGTGTCGCCGTGGAGGACGATCGCGAAACACGCCGGGGCAGGCCCGGATGGAACTTGGTGACCGTTGCCTCATCGTCGAGGTCGTAGCCGGGATCGGGGACGACCATGGTGTCTCCGCCGATATCGCCGGCGGACTCGTGGCCGGGTGGTTCCTCCACCGAGCAGGCCAACTGCTCACCGTCCACGGCGTGACCGAGCTGGAACGTCTCGTCGTGGTCGATCACCATTCGCTCGACCCGGTGACCCTCGAAAAAGGTCCCATTGAGGCTGCCCGCGTCCTCGATTTCCCAACCGCCCGAACCCTGCTCCAGAACGGCGTGCAACGAAGATACCCGCGGATCGGTCACGACAATGTCGGCTTCCGGATCGCGACCGACATTATATGCGCCCCCAGCGCGTAGCCGATAGACCCGTTCTCTCGTCTGCACCACAAGGACCGGCGCATCGAGAAATTCGGTGTCGGACGGTTTATCCGCCATAGCGCGAGTATACGACCGTACCGCACTGTCGCCGCAATAGTCGGCCACCCGCCATCCCGTCGCGCTGTCCGCCTGCGGTCAGCTTCACGCCCTCGTATTCACGGCGCTGACCAGTGCAAATCCACCCGGTGAGCGGAAAGGCAACCCCATCCGGCCCCGTGGAATCCGGCAGCGAAGCCGCTGAACGGGCCGCCACGCCGGACGAGGAAAATTGCGGCGAAATTCGCAATTCGGACCCGATCGGGCGGACGCGGCGGCCGGACGCAAGACCGCGGCCGAATATTTCCCGATCTGTGTTTCCATGGCGGACCTGATTCTGTTATTTTCCCGGATTTCATGCCGACAACGGGAATGCTGATGCAGGCTGCCTTCCCATTCCCCCAGTAGAACCCCGGTTATGTGCCGTACACGCGGCCGGATAACCGCACCGGAGTATTCTGCGGGAGTGTCGTCCTCACAGGTCGCCATCGTTTTCGCCCTCAGTGCGGCCGTGTGTATAGCGCTCGGGGCGGCGATCCGCCAGCGTGCCGCCGCACGAACGGCCGACGCGCCCGACTCGCTCTCGGCCATGGGTGGTCTGCTCCGCACCTCCGAATGGTGGCTGGGGACGCTCGTAGGCGTCGGTGGATTCGCCTTCCAGGCGGCCGCCTTGGGCAGGGGGGCGCTGATGCTCGTGCAGCCCCTGCTGGTGTTGTCGCTGCTGTTCGTGCTGCCGCTGGGCGCGTGGCTCAATGGGCACTCGGTATCGGCCGGCGATTGGGCATGGGCGCTGGCGCTGACCGCTGGGATCGCGATTCTGGTGGTGGTCGGCGACCCCCGGCCCGGCCAGCCGCACGCCGAGACGTTGCACTGGGTGATCGTGGGGCTCATCTCCGTTCCCTTGTTCACCGCCGCCCTGCTGGGTGCCCGTGCCTGGCCGGGGCCGCGGCGGGCGGTACTGCTGGGCCTGATCTCCGGTGCGCTGTTCGGGCTCGCCGCCGTGCTCGTCAAGGGCGTGATGGCAACCGCAGGCCGGGGCGCGAACGCGGTGCTCGTCTCGGCCGAGACCTACGCGCTGGTTGTCGTCGGCCTGACCGCCACGGTGCTGCAGCAGTACTCGTATCGGGCCGGAAGTCTGCATGCCTCGTTCCCGGCGGCGACGGTCATCGAACCGGTGGTGGTCGGCGCCCTCGGATTCCTGGCGCTCGGCGAGTACCTCGATGTGAACGTCGAGCTGGTCGCGCTGCTGGTGGGCGCGCTCGCGACGGTGGTCGTCGCGACGGTCGCGCTCGCGCGCAGCAAAAGCGCCGATGCCGTCCTGGCACCCGGCCCGCCGGGCCATACGCCACGGTGGGACGTACCGCCTCAGTTCCGTAGCGACAGCTCGTAGATTCCGACAGCACCGCCGCCTTTGGTCCAGCGAGCACCTCCGAACAGTTTTCTCAGTGTGAGAACCCTTCCCGCCCAGCGATAGACGGCGGATATCAATCAGTACTCCCGTGACGTGTCCGGCCTCATACGTCCCGCCTCGATCAGCGTTTGCCGTGCTGCTGCCTTACGCGGGCAGTCCTGTACACGGCATCCCCGATGGCGCTGCATGGTGGCGTGCGCTTCGGGCACGCTGAGTGGGTGGCCGGGTGCCTCGTGCGGCCCAGCGTGTGGCCACATCCCGGTGTCGTCGGGCCGCGCATCGTCAGCGTGGAAACGTTGGCGCTGGGCTGCCACTCGGCCTGCACCCGGTCGATGATCGCCTGCGGGGACGTTTCGTCCGGCTCGTCTTCCCGACCAATTGAACCCCATCACTTCACGCCTTCCGAAGTTCGACGGAGGTCATCCACGGCTTCCGGTGGCCGCGTCGGTAGAACGAGTTGCGCGAGTTGCGCTCGCCGTGAGTGCGTCTTCTGCCCATCCCGAACCCCTACTTCCTGATCGCTCCAAAGTGGTGAGCACCCACCGCCGGGGAATCCGATGAAGGTTCGGATCAACCCGGCGGCGGGGCTGCCAGAAGCGTCCTGCGAGCATGGAATTCGCGCTAGCGTTGCACTGTGGCCAAGGCGTTGCCGAATGATTCGTCGATGCTGCAACGCTGCTCAGGGCGGTCGGGAGAGGGGGCCGGGTGGAGAACTGGGAAGCTTTCGGAGCCGAGCTGCGACGGCTTCGATTGCAGGCGGGTCTGTCGGTTAGGGAATTGGCGCGCCGCCTCAACTATGACCCTGGCGCGCTCTCGGGTTTCGAGAACGGCCGTCGCAAACCCCCGGCGGACATCGTTCGGAAACTTGATCGCGTCCTCGAATCCGACGGGGCACTCGCGGCCATCTATGAGAGTCTGGTTGCCGCGGCAACCGACGTCGATCAGTCGAATTTGTTGCGCTTGCGTGAGTCAGCTGCATCGGCGGAGCGGCGCTACATCGATCGCGCGTTGGTCAAGGATCTTTCGGAACTGCTTTCGGAGACTCGACGGCTGGAAGACCAGGTCGGGTCCAAACTGGTTCTGCCGCTGGGAGTGCGGCAAACCCCTGTAGCATCAGCGCTAGCCATCGAGGCTCGGAAGTCGGCTCGCGCCGATATGGTCGACGTCGCCGCCGGATGGCAGCAGTTCACCGGGTGGCTCCATGCCAACCTCGGAAACCATGCCGCCGCAGTCCAGCACTATCGCGCGGCGCTGGAACTGGCTGCCGAGAGCGGCAACCGGGACATGCACTCCACAGCGCTGTCGATGCGAGGTCATGTCGCGTGGATGGCGGGCGAGATCGGCCCGATGCTCGGCTTGTCCCGAGCCGCACAGCGTGATCGCGACGCACTGACCCCTGCAGTCCTCGCGCTGGCCGTTCAGCAGGAAGGCCGTGGACATGCGATCGAGGGTGATCTCGACGCGATGGAAGCCAAACTCGATAAGGCCGCCGAACTCGTAGCGCGAGGCGATCCCGAGCAGCCCGACGCCCAATACTTCTACTCCGACTCGTTCATCGAAATGCAGCGCGGCTTGGCATATCGCCTGGCTCGGCAGTGGGACAAGGCCGTCGCATCGCTCAACCGAGGCTTGGCGGGGTTCGATCCCGACATACTCACCTCCGAGTGGGCTACCTGGTACGTCGCGGAATTGGCATGCGCGCTGGCAGGTTCCGGTGAACCCGAAGCCGCTTGCCGGCGAGCGTCAGACGCACTGCGAGTCGCCGGAGCGACGCCAGGCTCCAGGCTGACCAGATTCATTCGAGTCCTCCACCGCGAGATGTCCGCCAAGTGGACGACCAACGATGCCGTCGACGCGGTGGGCGAGGAACTGCGTCAGAGCCACTCGGACTGCTGGTCGAAGCGGTCGGACGCGGACTACCCGTCGTGGCAGTGCCTTTCGTGAGCCGAGCACTGCTCAGCTTCCCTGCCGTGCAAGAGGCAGTACGCAAGCTCTCAGAGTGGGGCGTGACCATGCTGACCGAAGATTCACCACACGAGCCGAAAACAGGCAGCGAATACATCAACCGCTTCCCATGGGCCGCCGCATGGCTAGCGCTGCTTGATCACCCTCGGCTCTCGATGGACCGGTAGCGCTGTTTCGTGGTGTTCGACCGGCGCATGGTCCAGGTCGGGATGGTGGCAGCTGAGCTGACCATCCAGCTGGTTCTTCTCGCCCGCCGACGAACGCGAAATCCGATACAGCGCAATGGAACTCCTCGCCACCGCTGGATCACCCCGCCCATGATTTCCTGTCGGTGGGCATGGGTACCGTGCCCGCATGCCCACCGTCCTGCACGAGGTGATCATCGACCTGTTCCGGCAACGCCCGCGACTGGCCGCCGACCTATTGGCACTCGCGCTGGACACCCCGCTACCTGAATTCGACCATGCCCGACTGGAATCCGGCGATTTCCCCGACATCGACCCGACCGAGTACCGGGCAGACGCCGTCGTAGTCCTGGCCAATGGGGCCGATCCCGCCCTCGCGGTGATCATCGAAGTTCAGTTGCGGCCAGACGGCGACAAGTTCTGGAGCTGGCCGGTCTACCTGACCACACTGCGTGCCCGGCTGCGCTGCGCAACCATGCTGTTGGTGATGTGCCCGAGCGACAACACGGCAGTGCGGTGCCGTCGCCCCATCCTCATCGCGCCGGGATGCATCCTGACCCTGTCGTGCTGGGCCCGGCCGACGTGCCGGTGGTGACTGATGCCTCGACTGCCGCCACCAATCCCGAGTTGGCAGTACTGTCTGCGATCGCGCATCGGCATCATCCTGAACGCGATGCCATCCTGACCACTCTCGCCGAAACCATGGTCGACGCGGCCAACGGCGATCTGTACATTGACCTGGTAATGGCTGTTCTCCCAAAGGCGGCCCGGCACTTCTTGGAGAGCCTCATGACGACCGGCACCTACGAATACAAGAGCGAGTTCGCCCGGCGTTACTACTCCCGGGGCAAGGCCGAAGGGCGCGCCGAAGGTGAGGCCGCCGCGTTGTTGCGGATCCTGCGGACGCGCGGCTTCACCATGTCCGAGGCGACCGCCAGCCGCATTGCCGAGTGCGTTGATCTTGACCAGATCAACACCTGGATAGACCGGGCCGTCACCGCCGACAGCCTCGACGAGGTCTTCGCGGACAACCCGAAGCAGTAGTAAACGCGTCGGCAAGCGAGTAGCAATTACGCACTGCGCGGTTTCCGGGGACGCTGCTGATCTGGCGAACAGGTCTCCCGGCGTCCCCAAGACCGCTCAGTCGTTCGCATGCAAGTCGGCGTTGAGTTCGATGCCGGTGCCCTTGCGGGGGACCACCTCGACCGCGCCGGTGGTGGAATTGCGGCGGAACAGGAGGTTGTCGCGGCCGGACAGTTCGGCGGCCTTGATCACGGTGCCGTCGGGGGTGGCGACCTTGGTGCCCGCGGTCAGGTAAAGGCCCGCCTCTACGACGCAGTCGTTGCCGAGCGGGATGCCGAGGCCGGAGTTCGCGCCGAGCAGCGAGCGCTCGCCGATGGAGATCACGGTGGTGCCGCCACCGGAGAGCGTGCCCATGGTGGACGCGCCGCCGCCGATGTCGGAGCCGTCGCCGACCACGACGCCCGCGGAGATGCGGCCCTCGACCATGGACGCGCCGAGGGTGCCCGCGTTGAAGTTCACGAAGCCCTCGTGCATGACGGTGGTCCCGGAAGCGAGGTGCGCGCCGAGGCGGACGCGGTCGGCGTCGCCGATGCGCACACCCGAGGGCAGCACGTAGTCGACCATGCGGGGGAACTTGTCGACGCTGTACACCGTGACCGGGCCGCGGGCGCGCAGCTTGGCGCGGGTGGTCTCGAATCCCTCCACCGCGGCGGGGCCGTGGTTGGTCCACACCACGTTGGTCAGCAGGCCGAACTGGCCGTCCAGGTTCAGCTCGTGCGGCTTGACCAGGCGATGCGAGAGCAGGTGCAGGCGCAGGTAGACATCGTGCGCGTCGACCGGTGCGGCGGACAGGTCGGCGATCGTGGTGCGCACCGCGATCACGTCGACCCCGCGCGCGTCGTCGAAGCCGAGCAGCGCCGCGTACTCGGCGGGCGCGTCGTCCAGTCGCTTGGTGCCGCTCTCGGAGAACTCGCCCAGCTGCGGGTTCGGGTACCACGTGTCCAGCACGGTTCCGTCCGCGGTCACGTTGGCGATACCGACTGCTGCTGCTCCCTGGATGCTCACGTCACTAGAGGTTACCCACCCGCGTCGAACGGGCGTGCGGCTGCTCCGGTCCGCACGCTCTGTACGGCTGTCAGTCGGTCTGGGGTGTGGGTGTCTGCTCGATGCAACATGTGGTGACGGGCGCGGCCGGGCGACCGCCGTAGGGTGAAGGGCGTGACCATCGACCTGCATGCCGACCCGATCACGCTGACCGCCGCGCTTGTCGACATACCGAGCGTTTCGCTGGGGGAGGCGGACATCGCGGACGTCGTGGAGCGGGCGTTGCGGGAGCAGACGGTGGGGTTCGAGGTGCTGCGGCACGGGAACGTGGTGCTGGCGCGCACGAATCGCGGGCTGCCGACCCGGGTGATCCTGGCCGGGCACCTGGACACCGTGCCGATCGCCGACAACGTGCCCGGACGCTTCGGCGTGAACCCGCTGGGCGAGCGGGTGCTCTACGGCTGCGGCACGGTGGACATGAAATCCGGCGACGCGGTGTTCCTGCACCTGGCCGCGACGGTCGCCGATGCGGTGCACGATCTGACCCTGATCTTCTACGACGGCGAGGAGATCGCCGCGGAGTTCAACGGGCTCGGCCACATCGAGCGTGATCTGCCCGACTGGCTCACCGGCGATCTCGCGGTGCTCGGCGAACCGTCCGCCGGTTGGATCGAAGCGGGTTGCCAAGGCACGCTGCGGGTCCGGCTTGGCACCTCGGGCGTGCGGGCGCATTCGGCGCGAGCCTGGCTGGGCGACAACGCGATTCACCGATTGGCTCCGATCCTGCAACGGCTGGCCGGGTACCGTGCGCGTGAGGTGGACATCGACGGCTGCGTCTATCGCGAGGGGCTGTCCGCGGTCCGCGTCGCGGGCGGTGTGGCGGGCAATGTGGTGCCGGATGTCGCCGAGGTGGACGTCAACTTCCGTTTCGCCCCCGACCGCAGCGTGGACCAAGCGATCGAGCACGTGCGCGGGGTCTTCGACGGACTCGAGCTCTCCTTCGACGTGACCGACGCCGCACCCGGCGCGCTGCCGGGGCTGACCGCACCGGCCGCCAAGGACCTCATCGCCTCGGTGCAGCGGCACGGTGGCGGCGGCGTGCGCGCCAAGTACGGCTGGACCGACGTCTCCCGGTTCGCCGCCCGCGGCATCCCCGCCGTCAACTTCGGTCCCGGCGACCCCAACCTCGCGCACAAGCGTGACGAGCACGTCCCGGTGGACCAGATCACGGCCGTCACCGCCATGCTGCGCAACTACCTGACCGGCACCGCGGGATAGCCGAACGCGCAGATTGCGGATGCGTCTCGCCATCGCTGCGCCCGGCTGAACGCCGGGCGACTTCTCACGTCCAGCCAGTGTGTGATCGTTTCCGGACGGTAGCGTGGAACGCATGTCCACCGACGCCGCCGACCCCGAGGTCACCACCAAGCCGAAGTCGACAGCGAAGTTCCGGGGGCCGATCATGTTCCGCCGCGACCGCAAAGACGGCCTCGGCACCGCCGACCGGAATCTGCTGGATCAGCGCGGCGACACGGACTGGGTACACACCGACCCCTGGCGCGTGCTGCGCATCCAAGCCGAGTTCGTCGAGGGATTCGGTGCGCTCGCGGAGGTGCCCCGCGCGGTGACCGTCTTCGGTTCCGCACGCACGTCGGCCGACCATCCCGAATACCAGGCGGGCCGGGCGATCGGCGCCGCGCTGGCGCGGGCCGGTTTCGCGGTGATCACCGGCGGCGGGCCCGGCGCGATGGAGGCGGCCAACCGCGGCGCCTGCGAGGCGGGCGGCTACTCCATCGGCCTCGGCATCGAGTTGCCGTTCGAGCAGAGCCTCAACGAGTGGGTGGATCTGGGCATCAACTTCCGCTACTTCTTCGTCCGCAAGACGATGTTCGTGAAGTACTCCCAGGCGTTCATCTGCCTGCCCGGCGGTTTCGGCACGCTCGACGAGTTGTTCGAGGCACTGACTTTGGTGCAGACCCGCAAGATCACCCGTTTCCCGATCATCCTGTTCGGCAGCAGGTACTGGGCCGGGCTGGTCGACTGGCTGCGGGATTCACTCGGTGGCTCCGGCAAGATCTCGCCTGGTGACCTCGGCCTGCTGCATGTGACCGACAGTGTCGAGGAGGTCGTGAGCATCATCCAGGCCAACGTGGAGGCAGGCGGCGCCGAGGACGCGATCGGTACGGAGGACGAGTGGTGAACGACCAGCCCTTCGCCGTCTGCGTCTACTGCTCGGCGAGCACCACCGACCCGGACCACCTCTCGCTGGCCGCCCGGGTAGGCACCGAAATCGCCCGGCGCGGCTGGCAATTGGTGTCCGGCGGCGGTCACGTCTCGATGATGGGCGCGGTGGCCACCGCGGCACGTGCCGGTGGCGCGAAGACCATCGGCGTCATCCCGAAACACCTGGTGCACCGCGAGGTCGCCGACGTCGACGCCGACGAGCTCGTGGTCACCGACACGATGCGCCAGCGCAAGCAGGTGATGGAGGACCGCGCCGACGCCTTCCTCACCCTGCCCGGCGGCATCGGCACGCTGGAGGAGTTCTTCGAGACGTGGACCGGCGGCTATCTGGGACAGCATGAGAAGCCGGTTATTGTGCTGGATCCCAATGGATTCTTTCGCGGGTTGTTCTCCTGGCTGGATGAGTTGTACGACCGAAAGTTCGTGCCCCAGACAGCGATGTCCCGGATTACCGTGGTGACCGATCTCCCGTCCGCGTTCGCGGCACTGGAGGCGCCGCGTACCGCTTGACGAGGAGAACTGAAGACGTGAGTAGCGACGCACGCTCGACGGTGAGTCTGGCCGATATCGTCCGCAATCTGCCCGCTATCGCACTGGACGTGCCGGGCATGCTGCGCAGCGCGCGGGGGATCCTGGTGAAGCCGGAGTCCAAGTCCTCGATCGGGCTGTACTTCCAGCGCAGTGCCCATCGCCATCCGGATCGTCCGTTCCTGCGGTTCGAGGGCGCGACATACACCTACGGCGAGGCCAACGCCCAGGTGAACCGCTATGCGAGCGTGCTGGCGGCGCGCGGTGTGCGGCGCGGCGACGTGGTCGGCGTGCTGATGACCAACCGGCCGGAGACGCTTTTCGTCGTGCTGGCCACAGTGAAACTCGGCGCCACCGTCGGTTTGCTCAACCACCACCAGCGCGAGCAGGTACTCGCCCACAGTTTCGGCTTGCTCGGCAGCGTGCTGAACGTGGTCGGCGCGGAATGCGCGGAAGCGATCGGCTCGCTGTCCGAACCACCCGGCAACCTCCTGGCGGCCGACGAGCTGCAGCGGGCGGCCGAGAGCGCCGACGATACCGACCCGCCGAGTTGCGCCGAGGTCACCGCGCGCGAGCGCGCGTTCCTCATCTTCACCTCCGGCACCACGGGCCTGCCGAAGGCCAGCGTGATGACCCATCTGCGCTGGGCCAAGTGCATGGCCGGGTTCGGCGGTCTCGGTATTCGCTTGCGCGGCGACGACACCCTGTACTGCTGCCTGCCGCTCTATCACAACAACGCCGTCACCGTCGCGTTGTCTGCGGTGTTCGCCTCCGGCGGCGCATTAGCCCTCGGGCAGGGATTTTCCGCGTCGCGGTTCTGGGACGAGGTCATTCGGGAACAGGCGACGGCCTTCGTCTACATCGGCGAGTTGTGCCGCTACCTGCTCAACCAGCCTGCCAAACCAACCGATCGGCAGCACTTGGTCCGGCTCGTCGTCGGCAACGGACTGCGCCCGGAGCTGTGGGACGAGTTCGAATCCCGGTTCGGCATCGAGCGGATCGTGGAGTTCTACGGTGCCAGCGAGGCGAATACCGGATTCGCCAACGTCTTCGGCGTCGACCGCACCGCGGGGTTCAGCCCACTGCCGTATGCCGTGGTCGAGTACGACGACGAGACCGGAAAGGCCAAGCGGGACAACAACGGGCGGCTGCGCCGGGTGGGCACCGGCGGCGTCGGGCTGCTGCTGGCCAAAGTGACCGATCGCGCCCCCTTCGACGGTTACACCGACAAGGCCGCCTCCGAGGCCAAGCTCGTGCGCGACGGCTTCGAGGCGGGCGACGTCTGGTTCGACACCGGCGATCTGGTGCGCGATCAGGGCTGGCATCACATCGCGTTCGTGGACCGGCTCGGCGATACGTTCCGCTGGAAGGGCGAGAACGTGGCGACCACCGAAGTGGAGGGCGTGCTGAGCAAGGCGGAGCCGATCGCCCAGGCCGTGGTCTACGGCGTGGACATCCCCGGAACCGACGGCAAGGCGGGCATGGCCGCCGTGACGCTGGACCCCGGCGCCGAGTTCGACCCGGCCGCGCTGGCGAAGCATGCCTACGAACAGCTCCCCGGATATGCCGTCCCCCTGTTCGTCCGCGTCGTCCCGGAACTGGAACACACCTCCACGTTCAAAAGCCGCAAGGTCGAACTTCGCCAGCAGGGCTACACCCCGGACCCGGACAGCACCCTGTACGTCCTCGCCGGACGCACCGAGGGCTACGTCCCCGCCTACGACGATTACCCCGCCGCCGTCGCCGCAGGCCGCGCACCTAAGATTTGACAGCATTTACCGAAAACGAACTGTGGCGGTCTCCCATCACACTCGTGCCGCCACCGTTCCGCTCGGAAGGGGCAGCTGATTTCGTGAGGACATGGGTAACTCGCCGGGTACGCCCAAAACCCAAGCGACACTCAACGTAGGACCTGAACGCAACTGGTGCGCCACCCGACTTGTACGGCCTGAATACTCGGAGAGGCGGACTAGCCATGTTCAGCTCGATTCCGGCGCGGTTTCCCATGCTGTGCGGCCGGCCGGTGGCGACGGACCGGGCGCTGGTGATGGCGATCGTGAATCGCACCCCGGACTCGTTCTACGACCGCGGCGCCACTTTCACCGACGCGGCGGCCATGGACGCCGTCGCGCGGGCGGTGGACGAGGGCGCCGACCTGGTCGACATCGGCGGTGTGAAGGCCGGGCCAGGGGATCTGGTCGACGCGGCCGAGGAAACGCGCCGGGTCGTGCCTTTCGTCGCGGCAATCCGCACGCAATACCCCGAGCTACTGATCAGCGTCGACACCTGGCGCGCCGAGGTGGCGCTGGCCGCGGTGCGAGAAGGCGCGGATCTGATCAATGACACCTGGGCGGGGGCCGACCCGGAGCTGGTCCCGGTGGCCGCGGCGCACGGCGCGGGCGTGGTGTGCAGCCACACCGGTGGCGCGGTGCCGCGCACCAGGCCGCATCGGGTCCGTTACGCCGACGTGGTGAACGAGGTCACCGAGACGGTGGTCCGCGCCGCCGAGAACGCGCTCGCGGCGGGCGTGCGGGAGGATTCGATTCTGATCGACCCGACCCACGATTTCGGCAAGAACACCTATCACGGGCTCGAACTGTTGCGCGGAGTCGACGTTCTTGTAAATACCGGATGGCCAGTCTTGATGGCGCTGAGCAACAAGGATTTCATCGGGGAGACTCTAGGTGTCGGTCTGTCCGAGCGGCTGGAGGGCACGTTGGCGGCAACAGCATGGTCGGCGGCGGCCGGCGCCCGAGTCTTTCGTGTTCACGAAGTCGCCGCGACCCGGCGGGTCGTGGACATGATCGCCGCGATCCAGGGCATCCGGCCCCCCGCACGAACCTTGCGAGGTCTGGCATGACATTTCAACCCTTCGAGCCCGCTTGGGCGACGACCAATACCTGGGACACCCCGAACTGGACGGTGGACGAACTCGTCGCCGCCAAAGCCGGACGCACCGTGTCGGTGGTGCTGCCCGCGCTGAACGAAGAGCGGACCGTGGCCGACGTGGTGGCCAGCATCCGGCCGCTGCTCGGCACGCTCGTCGACGAGCTGATCGTGCTCGATTCCGGTTCCACCGACGCCACCGCGGAGCGGGCTCGCGCGGCGGGCGCCGAGGTGATCAGCCGCGAGCAGGCGGTGCCCGAGCTGGACCCGGTTCCCGGCAAGGGCGAGGTGCTGTGGCGCTCGCTGGCGGTGACCAGCGGCGACCTCATCGCCTTCGTCGACTCCGATCTGATCGACCCCGACCCGGCCTTTGTGCCGAAATTGCTCGGCCCGCTGCTCACGGTGGACGATATGCACCTGGCCAAGGCGTACTACCGCAGGCCGCTGCGGCAGGGCGGCGCGGTGGACGCGCACGGTGGCGGACGGGTCACCGAACTGGTCGCGCGCCCGCTGCTGGCGGCGCTGCGGCCTGAGTTGTCGCAGGTTTTGCAGCCGCTGGGCGGCGAGTACGCGGGCACCAGGGAATTGCTCACCTCGGTGCCGTTCGCCCCCGGCTACGGCGTGGAGATCGGGTTGCTGCTGGACACCTACGACCGGCTCGGGATGTCCGCGATCGGCCAGGTCAACCTGGGCGTTCGTACGCATCGGAACCGGCCGCTGGCTGATCTCGGGGTGATGAGCCGCCAGATCCTCGGCACTGTGCTCGGCCGCAGCGGCGTTCAGGACTCCGGCGCGGCGCTGACCCAATTCCCGCTGATCGGCGATGCATTCACCGCGCACAGCACCGAAGTGTCGCTGATCGATCGTCCCCCGATGAACACTTTGCGGCCCGCGTGGGCGGCGGCCTGAGCCGCCGCGATAGACGGCCGGATTCGGCGTCGTGCCGGTACCCGCGGCGTGGGCGATGACGCCGGAAAGCCGGTGTTCCGGTCAGGCCCCGTTGGCCCGCGGGTCGCGCATGTACCCGGCTTCGATCAGAGTCCGGAAAGCCGCGTTCTTGTAGACGCATTCCGAGGGCTCGCAGATCCGGTGGCGCTGCATGAGTTCGTGTGCCTCCGCCACGGTCAACGGTTCGGTGGGCAGTTGCTGGGGCCGACCGATCGGACAGGTCGGCAGCAGGGGAGCGACCTGCTCCGCGATTCCGTGCTCGGCGACGCCGACTCGGCGCCGCCGGGTCGCCGGACCGTGCAGCAGACCGATGGTGGCGACCAGACTTGCGGCGCCCGCGAGCGAGCAGAGTACGGCGATCTGGGTGGCGGTCACGGCGCTTTCTCCTCTCGGTAGGGCGGGCCGGGCAGAGCGTGGCGGGGCCGAAGCGCAACGCACCGTCACCTGATCTAGTTAACTTTCAGCAAATCTAGTGTGGGCCGAACGGGCACGGCGTGCAAGTGGGAGCGAAGCGCGCCACGCGACCGGCTGGCTTGGCCGGGGTATTCCCGGCAAATCGGGATCCAATCCCCCTTGCGGAAAGAGGCTTCGAGCGCCTCAGCGGTGGATGGGACCGTCGGTTCGGTCCAGCGGACGGGCGGACGCGCCGCCGCGTTCGGCCAGAATCTGTGCGGCGATCGAGATGGCCGTCTCGTCCGGCGTCCGTGCGTTCAGGTCCAGTCCCATCGGGCTCTTCAGCCGGGCTAGCTGTTCTTCGGTGACTCCGGAGTCCCGTAGCCTGACGATGCGCTCGGCATGGGTCCGGCGCGAACCGAGGGCGCCGACGAAGCCGATTCGCGGGAAGGCCAGTGCCGTGGCCAGGGCCGGCACGTCGAACTTGGCGTCATGAGTGAGCACGCAGACCACGGTGCGATGGTCGATCCGCCCGGCCAGCAGCTCCGAGCGCAGGTACCGATGCGGCCAGTCCACTACCACCTCGTGGGCGGAAGGGAAGCGGGCGGCGGTGGCGAAGGTTTCCCGGGCGTCCACCACGGTGACCCGATAGCCGAGCTGGCGGCCGGTGCGGCTGAGCGCTCGCACGAAATCGTTGGCACCCGCCAGGATCATGCGCGCCGGCGCCGCGAAGACCTGCACGAACGTCCGTGGCCGCGGCGAGCCGTGCGGCGCGCACTCATCGGCGCCCACCACGCCGCTGCGGCCCGCGTCGAGCAGTGCCCGCGCGTCGCGATCCACGCCGTGCCACGGATCGGTATCCCCGGGCGGCAGAAGTTTCCATTCCGGCGTGGCGTCCAAAGTGGTGGCCGAGGCCACCGGGGCGCCGTCATCGATCCGGCGCTGGAGCGCCGAGAGCAGGGGCAGCCGCTCCCGGGAGATCCGCTCGACGAATACTTCGATCTCGCCGCCGCAGGTCAACCCCACCGTGAGCCCGTCGGCGTCGGCGTAGCCGAACCTGTCGGCTACCGCCCGCCCGACCGCCAGCACCTCGTGCGCCGACGCGGCGACCGCGGCCTCGACGCACCCGCCGGACAGCGAGCCGTGGACGTCACCGGACCCGGTGACGATCATCGCCGCGCCCGGCTCGCGGGGGCGTGCCCCCGTGGTCTCTACTACGCGTGCCAGCGCGACGGGCTCGTGCGGCAGCAGGGTGATCAATTGCCCGAGTATCGCGCGCACCAGGAACCGGTCCTCTCCGAGCGGGTCCGGCCGGAGCGCGTCGGGCCCGAGACGGACGGCGAGTTTCCGCCGTACCGCCAGCGTAGTTACGACGCGGACGCTATGCGGCGCAGCATCTCCGCGGCGGCGGCCCTTCGTTGCGCCTGCGCGGGGTCCACATCGTCGGCCGTGGCGGACTCCGGGTCGCTCGTCGTGCTGTCGTCGCTCGTCGCGGACGCGGGTTCGCTCGTCGTGCCGTCGTCGCTCGTCGTCGACGTGGGTTCGCTCTTCGTGCCGTCGTTATCCGCGATCGGGTAGGGGAGCTGACGACGTACCGCTGGCATGGTCAGACGCGTCGTGCCATCCGTCCGCGAGTCGTCGTCGGACACCGTTTCGTCGTTCTCGGAACTCTCCGGCGCGGGTGACGCGTCCTCATGCTCTTTCGCGAGCCGGGCTTGGAGTTCGGCCACGGAGACGTGGGTGCGCGACGACGTCGGCCGCAGCAGCATGGTGGCGACCAGGACGAGCAGCCCCATCACCAGGATGGCGGCACCGATGAGCAGAAGCGGATTCACTATTTCCTCCTTGCCGGACGCCTCGCACGTCCGTTTGGCGGAGCGGGGAGATAGGGCGCGTCGGTCTCGGCAGGCACCACGGGGTCGAGCGGCTCGCGCGTTATCTTTCAGCTATTTTAGCCAGCTCCGCGGGAACGTGGCATCGGCAGGTCGAGTGACCAGCGCCACACCTGGGCGCGGCGTCGGCACCGGCTCGACAGATGCGGTTGAGCAGGCCGCTTGTCACTGCATGGAGTATCGAAGACTGTGCGTCTGTGCTTTGCCGTTGGCGATCGCCGATGGTGTGCGCCCGGCATTTTGTGTGGCGGGCAGTTTGCTGAATTCCTTTGTGTGCCCACATCCGACCGCTCCTGTGCGCATGTGAACGGAGGCGACCGGGTCGAATCACGGTGTCCGAGAAGCACGCCGAAAACCGCCGTGCTAGCCGTGCGAGCGCCACCAAGCCCTTCGGTATTCGGTCTGCTCGCCGAATCGCGCCAACGCCCCTGGGAATTCGGTGCCGACCCGGCCGATGGCCCTGGAGTCAGGGCAGTTGGTCCGGACGTGCCGCGGCTCAGCGGCGCAGACCCGATATGGACGAGCGGTTTTCGGGGTCGTGGCGATAAACCGGCGTGAGTAGTTCGGCCTCGAGTGGTTCGCCGGTGGCACGGTCGAAGCGGCAGGCGATCAACACCGAGAACAGGTGATTGCTCGCTCGCTCGTGCAGCGTGGCCAGCCGGGTGGCGAGCAGGCGGATGGCGCCGAGCGAGCCGGGCGGGTGCATGCCGTCGATCATCAGGACGGTGCCGCGGCCGTCGGGCCGCGGAAGCCTGGCCAGATAGGCGATGTCGTGCGGTTCCGGGCCGCCCGGCCGGTACACCCGCCGGGCCGCCCGGTCCTCGATTCCCCGGCGCGTATCGCCCACTCTGGCCACCGCGCGGCGCAGTCGCGGGTCGGCGGTGACCAATTGGCGCAGGCTGGGGGATAGTTCGGGGCCGCCGAGCACGATCAATCCGTCGCGTCGCAAGTCGACCGGGCGGCCCGGGAGGAAATGCTCGACCGCGGCCGTGAAGCCGAGTTCGCGGAGTAGTTCGGCTAGTCGCTGCGGCGCGGCCGGATCCGGTGCGCCGATCACCCGCCCAGCGCGCACCTCCGGGACGAGCACGGTGAGTGAACCATGCCCGAAGAACAGTCCTTCCGGCGCGGGCCCCTGCGTACTCACCTGGTGGATGCGGGCGCGGGAAAGGCCCGCCGCGGCACCGATTCTGGCGAACGTCCAGCCTTCGGCATGGAGTTCGCGGATCACGGCACGCCGAATCCTGGTTAGTTCGTTGATGGTCTGCTGGGCCGCCGCCACCCCGTCGGTGGCCGCCTTCAGTCGCTCGACCTTGTCCTCGATCGCGAACACGCGCGCCACGTCATCGGCCGACATGTGCGAAGTCTAGACAGCTGAACACCGCATGGTGTCTAGACTTCTTGACGGATCAGGTGGCGTCGGAGTCGATCGGAGGACGTTCGTTGCGCTCCAACGGCTTATCCAACTTCGGCATCGGGTAGTCCGGCATACCGCTGTTCGTGCTGTACAAGTCCTTCGGATCGGGCAGTGCGCTGTTGAAATCCTTGAACAGCGAATCGTCGCCATTGAGAAGATGTTTGGTCACCATCGCGCGCGGAGTCATGCCGCGCAGTTCGTTCAGGTCGGCCAGCGGCTTGCGCAGATCGTCGAATTCCGGCCCGAGTTCCTGGCGCAGTTGCGAGGTGGCGCCGCTCGCGTAGTCGCGCACCTGCCGTAGGCTGCGCGTGGTCCAGCGCACGGCACCGGGCAGACGCTCCGGGCCGAGAATCACGAGGGCGGCGACGAGCAGGATGACCATCTCGCTCCAGCCGATGTTGCTGAACACGTAATCAGGCTACCCGGCGATCCGGTCGGCGGGTCAGTCGGATTCCAGCGTCACAGGCACGTCCACCTGCCTGCCATCGCGGATCAACTGCACGTTCACCGTCTCCCCGATCTCGTGCGACTGCACCGCGACCACCAGCTCGTCCGGACCGGTGACCTCGCGGTCGCCGACCTTGACGATCACGTCACCCTCCACGATCCCCGCCTTGGCGGCGGGACCGCTGGGCGTGACGTCGGCCACCGCCGCGCCGCTCATGACCTCGTTGGCCACCTGCTTGGTTCGCGCGCTCAGTCCGATGATCGAGTGATGTACGACGCCGTCGCGGATCAATGTCTGTACGACCTCGGTCATCATGTCCACCGGGATGGCGAAGCCGAGGCCGACCGAACCGCCGGTCTCGCTGCGGATGGCGGTGTTGATACCGATGACCCGGCCATCCATGTCCACCAGCGCGCCACCGGAGTTACCCGGGTTGATCGACGCGTCGGTCTGCACCGCGTCGATAACGGCCTTCGTGTCGCTGCCCTCGCCCTCCAGCTTCACCGGGCGATGCAGGGCGCTGACGATGCCGGAGGTGACCGTCTTGCTCAGGCCGAGCGGCGAGCCGATGGCCAGTACATCGTCGCCGACTTGGACGTCGCCCGACTTTCCGAGCTGGGCGACGGTGAGATTCTTCACATCGACCTTCAGCACGGCCAGGTCGGTCTTCGGGTCGCGGCCGACGACCTGGGCGGGCACCCGGGTGCCGTCGGAGAACTGCACCTGAATCGCCGCACGGTTGCTCTTGTCCTGGGCGGCCATCGATATGACGTGGTTGTTCGTGACGATGTAGCCGCCGCCATCGATGACCACGCCGGAACCGGTGGCGCCGTTGTCGCCGACGGTGACCCGGATCGAGACGACGGAGGGCAGCACCGCGTTCGCGACCTGCGCGATGAGGCCGTGCGGCCGATCGCCGTCGCCGGTCTGCTCCAGGGTGACCTTGCGCGAGGTGAGCGTCGAGGCGGTTTCCGCGGTCAGCCTGCCGACCAGCCCGCCGAGCAGGCCGACGACCAGCGCGACCAGTGCGAGCAATGCCAGCGCCTTGGGGGCGACACGGTCGCCGAACAGCACCTCGCGCGCGCTGAGCTTCTCGGCTCGGGCGAGAGGCTGCGGCTTGGGCGTTGGCACCGCGGGGGCGCCCAGGCGCGCGACGGCGTCGGGATCACGCCACGGGTCGGCGGGACCCGCGATGGGGCCGATGCCGCCGGCGGCATCGGGATCGCGCTGCAGCAGCTCGGTGGAACCCTCGGGGCGGCCGAACGCCTCGGCCAGCACCGCGTCGGGTGGACGGTTCTGCGGTTCGGGGCCACTCCGTGCCGCGCCCGCGGTGCGGACCGGCGGTTCGGCGAACGAACCGGACAGCCCGGACGGCCTGCGGAAGGCGCGTGCGGTGTGCGTGTCGACATGGGGCCGGTAGACCGGTCGCGGGCCGAGCACGGGCGCGTCCGGTGGACGGAGATTCCCGCGGTTGGCCGCCGAATCCGAGGTGTCGGCCGATCCAGAATTCGTCGATTCGGTGGTCACTCGGAAAACTCTACTTGCGCCACCAGGTTGTCCACCGAGTCGCGGTGAACGAATCGGTCAGAAAACCGAAAACCGCGTCGTTACGGGAGGTCTGGCCGGCGCCTGACGTGGGGGTCCGCGCGCTGGACGCGCCACCCGGCAATTCCCCGAGCGGAATCCTGGTCAAGCTGTCGTGCAGTCCGGTGGGAATCGCGACGTTGCCCGCATGCCGCAATGCGATGCGGGCCTGTTGCTGGGCGTCGACTTCCGCCGCGCATTCCGGGCACAGCGAAAGGTGCTGAGCGGCGCGCAGGTACGCGTTCATCCGCAGTTCGCCGTCCACATACGCCGCGATCGCCTCACTCGCCAGGTGTTCGGTGGGGCGAAAGCGAGGCGGACGACGACCGGACGTACTGAAGTCGCCACTCATTCGGTGCTCACCCTTCCAACCGACATCGACTGTGGGGCGATGCCGGCTTCCGACGAATCACCCTATGTTCATTTCAGCGGCGAACCGCTGCTCACTTCCATTATGCGCAAGGTAGTCGCGCAGTGCCTGCCGCCCACGGTGGATCCGACTGCGCACAGTGCCCAGTTTCACGCCGAGCGTAGCGCCGATCTCCTCGTAGGACAGGCCCTCGATGTCACACAGGACCACGGCCGCGCGGAACTCCGGCGCGAGCGAATCCAAGGCGGATTGCAGGTCGGGATCCAGGCGGGCGTCGTGATATGCCTGCTCGGGGCCGGGCCCCTCGGCGGGCACCCGGTCGTAGTCCTCGGGCAGCGCTTCCATCCTGATCCGGTTGCGGCGGCGGACCATGTCCAGGAACAGGTTGGTGGTGATGCGGTGCAGCCAGCCCTCGAACGTGCCCGGTTGGTAACTCGACAGCGAACGGAACACCCGGATGAACGTCTCCTGAGTGAGGTCCTCCGCGTCCTGGGCGTCGCCGGAGAGGCGATAGGCCAAGCGGTAGACCCGGTCGGCATGCTCGCGGACGAGTTCGTCCCACGACGGCATGGCGGACCGGTCACCGGTGGCATCGAAGGCGGCAGTCCCGGTGAGCTCGGCGGGGTCGGCTTCGACAGGCAGAATCTGCTCGGGCAAGGTGGCGTACTCACGCGCCGCATCGACCATGTGGATGGGGCTACCTCCTACTAGGGACCGCACAGGCAGGTACTCGCTCGGGTCCGGGTCTAGGACCGTCACGTACGGATACAACCGACAACCTGTATGTCGTTGTTCCCGCGTCCTGTGTTAATACACGGTCGTGGTCTTGCGTTGCCCATACTCTTTCTGGTCCTGATATGGCCGGGTTATGGAGATCCTGAGGGACACCTGAGAAAAATGGCCGTGGAATTGGTGGCGGCGCGTGTTGTACAGAACGCCGAGACCACCCGCCCGGCGTTAGCCTCATACCCGTGGCATCGAATCTGGAGCGAAATCTCGCTTACGTGGAGGAATCCGTCGTGGAAGACGAGATCCTCGTCAGCGCGCGCGAGCGGGCCACCGAACTCGGCGTGGCGCCCGTGCCGCCATCGGTGGGCGCGCTGCTGAGCATGTACGCGCAGTTGCTCGGCGCGCGGGCGGTGGTCGAGGTCGGCACCGGCGCGGGCATCAGCGGGCTGTGGTTGCTCGACGGCATGCGTGAGGACGGCACGCTGACCACCATCGATTCGGAGCCGGAACACCAGCGCGCGGCCAAGGAGGCGTTCCGCGCCGCGGACATCCCGCCCGCGCGAACCCGCCTGATCAACGGGCGTGCGCTCGACGTGCTGCCGCGGCTGGCCGACGGCGCCTACGATCTCGTCTTCATCGATGCCGCGCCGCTGGAGCATCCGGAGTACGTCGCCCAAGCGGTGCGATTACTGCGCACCGGCGGGGCCATTCTGCTGCACAACGCGCTGCTGGGCGGCCGGGTGCCCGACCCGGCACAGCGCGACCCGGCCACTCAGGCGGTGCGCGCCGCCACCCGCGCCATCGCGGAGAATCCCGAACTCACCTGTGTGCTGATTCCGGTCGGTGACGGATTGCTTTGTGCCTCGCGCGGCTGGTGATGCTCCCCGCCTCTCCGCGGTAATTGCTCGGCGAGCAGTGCCACACCGTCACCCGTCTGGACGATAGTCCCCACGCGCAGAGTCGTTTTCGCGGAAGAATCGCGGGTATGCGCTGAGAAACAAGTCAGCGAGGTTATCGGTTATGCGTGAATTGGATGCCATCGAGATGGGTGCCATGGGGCATGTCGTCACGGAGCGTCGGTCGAGTTGGCTGCGGCCGACCATGCTGGCTCTCGCGTTGGTGCTGCTGGGAGCCGTCTTGGTGCTGATCGTGGTCAGCAATACCGATTTCGACACCGGGCCCGCCAAAGTCACTCCGACGCAGGGGCCTTGCGAGCCGTTCTGCACGCAAACGGTGGCCCCGCCCGGACCGTAGCCGTCAAGGCGCCGAGCCGTCTTCTTCCGCGGCCGGATCCACTCGTATGTGCTTGCCGTGGAGTACTTTCCGGACCTGCTCGGGTCTGATGCCCGTGGCGCATGGCAAATGAAATTGCTCGCCCACGAGAGCGAGTTTGCGAATCTGGCTCCGTACGGCCACGGCTCGGCGCATGCTTCTGCAGAGAGCGCGTGAACAGGATACTGGTGGGGTCATAGTCGGAGCGGGTCCGGAAGAGGGTGCGGTGCCGTGATGATGATGTTCCTGTGGGACGAGGACGAGCGTCGCCCACGTCCGATCCACTGGGGCCGGACGATGGTGGCCTTCGCCGCGGTGCTGTTGTTCGCAGTGCTGGCGGTCTATCTGGTCAGCACCGCCGATTTCGGCGACGCCTCCAAGACAACCGTCCCGCGTACCCCGGGCCCGTGCGCGCCCTTCTGCATCGGCCCCCCGGCCCCTGAGCCGGGCTCTCCCGCCTCTCCGCGTCTTTAGCCGTACCAGTCAGACCCAGACGCCTTTGCCGACCGTCACCACGCCGCCGTTGCTGACGGCGAACCGGCCGCGGTCGCGCGACAGGTCCACGCCGATGATCTCGCCCTCGCCGACGACTACGTTCTTGTCCAGGATGGCGCGCCGCACCACCGCGCCGCGACCGATCCGGACGCCGGGCATGAGCACGCAACCTTCGACGGTGGCGCCGTCGTCGACCATGACATTCGCGCTGAGCACCGAATTGCGCACCGTGGCGGCGGACAGGATGCTGCCCGCGCCGACGATGCACTCCTGGGCCAGCCCGCCCTGGGCGAACTTGGCCGGTGGGAGGTTCTCGGCCGCGCCTCGGATGGGCCAGTGCTTGTTGTAGAGGTTGAACACCGGGTGCACCGACACCAGATCCATGTGCGCGTCGTAGAACGCGTCGATGGTGCCGACGTCACGCCAGTAGCCGCGGTCGCGGTCGGTGGCGCCCGGCACGTCGTTGTCGGCGAAGTCGTAGACGCCCGCCTGCCCCGCGGCCACCAGCGACGGGATGATGTCGCCGCCCATGTCGTGGTCGGAGTCGGCGTTGTCCGCGTCCGCCTTGATCGAATCCACCAGCACCTTGGTGGTGAAGACGTAGTTGCCCATGGACGCGAACGTGACGTTCGGGTCGTCCGGGGTGCCCGGCGGATGCGGGGGCTTCTCCAGGAACTGGGTGATCCGGCCGGACTCGTCGCTGTCGATGCAGCCGAAGGCGCTCGCCTGGCTGCGCGGCACCCGGATGCCGGCCACGGTCACACCGGCGCCGGAATCGATGTGGTGGCGCACCATCTGCTCCGGGTCCATGCGGTACACGTGGTCGGCGCCGAACACCACGATGTAGTCCGGGTCCTCGTCGTAGATCAGGTTCAGCGACTGCATGATCGCGTCCGCGCTGCCGGTGTACCAGCGCGGCCCGAGCCGCTGCTGCGCGGGCACCGGGGTGATGTACTCGCCCGCGAAACCGGACAGCCTCCACGTCTGCGAGATGTGCCGGTCCAGCGAGTGCGACTTGTACTGGGTGAGTACGCACAACCGCAGGAACCCCGCGTTGACCAGATTGCTGAGCACGAAATCGATGAGGCGGTAGGCGCCACCGAAAGGGACGGCGGGCTTGGCGCGGTCGGCCGTGAGTGGAAAGAGTCGCTTGCCCTCGCCACCGGCGAGCACGATTCCTAGTACGTGCGGCTGGCTCCTCACATCTGCCAAACTACCGGGTAAAGCGGTAGTGAGTGGCCCATGAGCAGTGGAACGTCTAGTTTGAATCGGTGAGTTTCGGCACGGATGGCGGACGCGCGTCGGTGGATTCCGGCGAGCGGGACCGGCTTCGGGTCGCGATGCTGACCCGTGAGTACCCACCCGAGGTGTACGGCGGGGCCGGGGTGCATGTCACGCAGCTGACGGCGCATCTGCGTCACCTGTGCCAGGTGACCGTGCACTGCATGGGCGCCACGCGTACGGATGCCGTGGTGCACCAACCGGATCCGTCGCTCTACGCCGCCAACGCCGCGGTGCAGATGATGTCCACGCAGCTGCGGATGGCCGACGCCGTGGGCGAGGTGGACGTGGTGCACTCGCACACCTGGTACACCGGCCTGGCCGGGCACCTGGCCGGCACTCTCTACGGCGTCCCGCATGTACTGACCGCGCATTCGCTGGAACCGCGCAGGCCGTGGAAGGCCGAGCAACTCGGCGGCGGATACCGGATCTCGTCGTGGTCGGAGCGCAACGCGGTCGAGCACGCCGACGCGATCATCGCGGTCAGCGAGGGCATGCGCCGCGACGTACTGGACGCCTACCCGTCCGTCGACCCGGCCCGGGTGCATGTGGTGCACAACGGCATCGACGGGGGCATCTGGCATCCCGGCGCGCCGTCCGAGGACTCCCCGTCGGTGCTCGCCGAGCTGGGTGTGCGTACGGACCGGCCGATCGTGGCGTTCGTCGGTCGTATCACCCGGCAGAAGGGCGTGGGCCATCTGCTGGCCGCCGCCCGCGACTTCGATCCCGACATCCAGCTCGTGCTGTGCGCGGGCGCGCCGGACACGCCGGAGCTCGCCGAGGAGACCACCGCGGCGGTGCAGGAATTGCAGCGGCGGCGCGGCACGGTGTTCTGGGTTCGCGAGATGCTGCCGACCGAGCAGATCCGGCAGATCCTGGCCGCCGCGTCGGTGTTCGTGTGCCCGTCGGTGTACGAACCGCTGGGCATCGTCAACTTGGAGGCGATGGCGTGCGCGACGGCGGTGGTCGCCTCCGACGTCGGAGGTATCCCCGAAGTCGTGGCGGACGGTCGCAATGGACGACTGGTGCACTACGACGCGGGCGCCGCCGAGGACTATGAGCGCGCGCTGGCCGACGCTGTCAACGAAGTCGCCGGTGACCCCGTGCTGGCCGCCGAGTTCGGTGCAGCGGGCCGCGCACGCGCGGTCTCCGAGTTCGACTGGTCGCGGATCGCGGCGCGGACGGTCGAGATCTACGACAAGGTAAGCAAGGGCTGAGTCACCGCCGAGATAGCGGCGGTCAGGCCGCCGGGCGGTAGGTGCCGACCACCACCGACGCGGTTACCTCGATGCTCTCTGGCAACCGCGCCAGACGCGCGGCCTCGGTGGCCGCGTGATGCGCGGACGGCCCCATGCCCACGACGTTCGCGACATCGGCTCTGGGGAGCTCCATCGGATACTCGACCAGGGTCTGTTCGACTGGCTCGAAGTATCCCGTCATCGCGGCGTCGAGCCTGCGGTCCTTGTCCGGGTCGACGCGCACCAAGTCCAGCGGCCCGACCAACTCGCCGAGGTGACGTTCGGTGGGTGTGGCAACGACGAAGCGGCCGTCGTCGGCGAGCACCCTGGCGACCTCGCCGGGATTGCGCGGCGCGAATACCGACAGCACGCTGTCGAGCGCGCCGTCGCGAATCGGCAATCCGAGCCAGGCGTCGGCCAGCACCGCAGCGGCGCGCGAATGGGCGCGAGCGCAGCGCCGGACGGCCGGTTTGGCCACGTCCAGCGCGATGCCGACGGCCAGGGGAGCAGCGTCGAGCACCTGAGCGAGGTAGTAGCCCGTGCCCGCGCCGACTTCCAGCACCGCGCCGTCGGTCCGACGCGCCGTGACGGCATGCGTCACCGCATCGGCGATCGGCGCGAAGTGTCCCCCCGTCTGGAAGGCGGCGCGTGCGTCGAGCATGGCCGCGGTGTCGCCGGTCATCTTGGTGGACGCGCCGGTCAGCAGACTGACATAGCCCTGCCTGGCGACGTCGAAGCTGTGCCCGCGCGCACAGCGCAGCGCCCGGTCCCGCGGTTCGAGAGCGAGCGCCGGTGCGTTCCGGTGCACCCGCACACATTCGGGGCAGGCCAGGAGACCGGCGGCAACGGCGAGAGCCGAGTGCTCAGCCTGGGCCACTCAGCTGGTGACGCTCTTCAGCTCGTCTCCGAGTGCCGCCGCCTCGTCCGGCGTGAGTTCGACGACCAGACGCCCGCCACCCTCGAGTGGAACCCGCATAACGATTCCACGCCCTTCTTTGGTTGCCTCGAGGGGACCGTCCCCGGTGCGGGGCTTCATGGCCGCCATCCTCTGCTCCCTCCAGATCTGCGCGGTATGCTGCGCACTTTCTTGGAACTCCAGTTGTCACCAACCAGGTAGCCCGCCGGCGTTTGGCGAGCTACACCCGTCCCATTCTTCCCTATCGCCGATGTGGACGGATAGCTGAGTTCGAAAACTGACCGGTCAGCCGGTGCCGGACACCTCGCTGCCGACCCAGCAATCGGCCAGGTGATCATCAACCATTCCGGTCGCCTGCATCAGCGCGTAGGCCGTCGTCGGGCCGACGAAGCGGAATCCGCGACGTTTCAATTCTTTTGCCATAGCGACGGATTCGGGTGTGGTCGCGGGCACATCGGCGCCGGTGCGTGGCCGCGGGCGCTGCGGCGGGGCGAACGACCAGAGCAACTGGTCCAAGCCGATGTCCAGGCGCCGCGCGACCCTGGCGTTGGCGATGGCCGCCTCGATCTTGAGCCGGTTGCGGACGATGCCGGCGTCGGTCATCAGCCGGGCGACGTCGGCGTCGCCGAACTCCGCGACGCGCTCGATCGAGAATCCGGCGAACGCCGACCGGAAGGCGGGGCGTTTGCGCAGGATGGTCAGCCAGGACAGGCCGGACTGAAACGCCTCTAGACACAACCGCTCGAACAGCGCGTCGTTGCCGTGCAGCGGCTTGCCCCACTCGTAATCGTGATAGTCCCGGTACAGCTGGGTTTCCAGCGGCCACGCACAGCGGACCAGGCCATCGTCGGCGGGCACCGTCATTTCGACTCCGGCGCGATCGGCGTCTGCCACCGCGCGGCCTGCGCCTCGGCCAGCTGATGCTGCAACTCGTCGATCCGGGCGGCCAGCCTGGCCAGCGCCCAGTCCACCTCACCGGCCTTGTATCCCCGCAGCACCTGCTGGAAGCGCAGAGCGCGCACGTCGGCCCCGGTGATCCCCTCGACGGGCAGCACGGTGGCGGTCGTCCCCTCCGGCAGCGGACCCAGCTCCTCCGACCGCCCGAACACCGCACTGGCGAGCAGGAACAGCACCGCGGCGACCAAGCCGACGATCAGCACGTACAGCAGCATCGTGAGCATGCTGGGTAATTTTTGCAGCGCCTGCGGCGCCGCGTGTTCGCGGCCCCCTCTGTGGCTCGCGTCCGAGCCGGGGACTCCGACCGCGCTCACCGGTGTGGTCGTGCGGAGTGGACCCGCTGTGGCTCTTCGCACGCGGCGGTTATGACCGGGCGGTGGCGTTACAGGTGGCGGGTGGTGTCGATGCCGAGTGACATACCGGCCAGGCCGCGGCGGCGGACCGCGAGTTTGTCGGCGACCTCGAGCAGTGCCTTGGCGGCCGGGTTATCCGGGTCGCGCAGCACGATGGGGGTGCCCTCGTCGCCTGCTTCGCGCAGGGCCTGTTCGATCGGGATCTGGCCGAGCAGCGGCACGGAGGCGCCGACCGCGCGGGTCAGGCGGTCGGCGACCGCTTGTCCGCCGCCGGAGCCGTACAGGTCCATCCTGGTGCCGTCCGGTAGGTCCAGCCAGGACATGTTCTCCACTACGCCCGCGATGCGCTGGCGGGTCTGCAGCGCGATGGCGCCCGCCCGCTCCGCCACCTCGGCGGCTGCGGGCTGCGGGGTGGTGACGACCAGGATCTCCGCGCCGGGGATCAGCTGCGCGATGGAGATGGCGACGTCGCCGGTGCCCGGCGGCAGGTCGAGCAGCAGGATGTCCAGGTCGCCCCAGAACACGTCGGCGAGGAACTGCTGCAACGCCCGGTGCAGCATGGGGCCGCGCCACACCACGGGGGTGTTGCCCTGGGTGAACTGCGCGATCGAGATCATCTTCACGTCGTGCGCGACGGGCGGCATGATCATCCGCTCGACCTGCGTCGGCCTGGCGTCGGTGCCAAGCATGCGCGGAATGGAGTGGCCGTAGATGTCCGCGTCCAGCACACCGACCGACAAGCCGCGTGCGGCCATGGCGGCGGCCAGGTTCACCGTGACGCTGGATTTCCCGACCCCGCCCTTGCCGGAGGCGACCGCGTAGACGCGGGTCAGCGAGCCCGGCTGGGCGAACGGGATGACCGGGTCGGCCGAGTCGCCGCGCAGCTGCTTGCGTAGCGCGGTGCGCTGCTCGTCGTTCATCACGTCGAGGTCGACGGTCACCGCGCCCACACCGGGCACGTCGGCGATGGCCTTGGTGACCCGCTGCGTGATCTCGGTGCGCAGGGGGCAGCCCGCCGTCGTCAGGTAGATCTCCACGTGGACATCGCTGTCGGCGCCGATCGCGACGCTTTTCACCATGCCCAGCTCGGTGATCGGTTTGCGGATCTCCGGGTCGTCGACCTTCGCGAGGGCTCCCCGCACATCCGATTCCGTCAGCACTGGCATGGCAGAAATTTTAGGCGTGTCAAACTTTGGGCACTTCTCCGGCCCGTGGTGCGGCCTCCGTGCTGTAGGAGGTCGCCCAGGACATGACTTTCGTGACGTAGGCCATGGAGTGGTTGTAGCGCAGGATCGCCTTGGACCGCTGAGCCGGATCGCGCATGTTCAAACCGCCGTCACAGAGGTACCTCCCCGCGGTCAGCGCGGCGTCGAAGAGGTTCTGCGGATCGGCGATGCCGTCGCCGTTGCCATCGGCCGCGTAGCGCTTCCAGGTTTGCGGCAGGAACTGCATCGGGCCCGTCGCGCGGTCGTAACCGGCCAGGCCGTCCAGCGCGCCGTCGTCGGAGTCCCTGATCACCTGGTTACCGGACAGCGAACCGTCGAGCACCGGGCCGTAGACCGGGCTCAGCGGGTTGCCGTCGGCATCGGCTTTGCCGCCGAACGCGTGGGTGGACTCGACTCGCCCGATGCCGGCCAGCAGTGACCACGGCATGCCGCACACGGGATTCTCCGCGGCCAGAATGCGTTCCGCGTTCTGGTATGCCGCGACGGCTACGCCGGGAATGCCCATCGGCCCCGCGGGCAACGCGGCGCGTTGCCGATCGCTCGCCAGCGCAACGCTTTTCACTATCGGCGCGGCGGTGGGCGCCGCCTTCGCCATTGCGTGAGCGACGAATTCCGCAGCGGCCAGGGGTTCCGCGGTCTGAGGTCTGGCGCCGTGTGCGTCCAGATCGTCTTCCGGTGTCTGGACCGCGACCGCAAGGGGAGCGGCGCCGCTGACATCGGAGGCGGAGGTGACGGTTACGAGTCCAGCGGGAACCAGTCCGGTCAATGCGATAACGGAGCTCCGCCTGACAGTGGCGGGCGGTTGTTTGCGGTGACGCCCCACGGTGTGGTGACCCTCCCAATTGGCTCGCTGTGAGCCCTTCGTTATGGATGAAGGGAAGGTTACCGCACCCGAGACCTTTTTGTTACTGCTTCGTGATCTGATAGCAGGTTTGAATCACTGTTGAGGCACGGGCGGTCCGGGGAGGGGGATGACGATGCCGAAGGGCAGGGTGATGCCGGGCGGAGGGGCGGGGGCCGGTGCGGGTTCGGTGGCCGGTTCGGGCTG